>JBDHVD010000700.1:0-3504 GCA_039809525.1 Labilithrix sp.
GGACGCATCCTCAACTTCATCTCGGCGAACGACGTCGACGGCAAGAGCGGCACGATCACGTACACCCAGTGGCTCGACGAGCTCGGGAAGCTCCAGGCCGACCTCACGGTGACGAAGCTCGACGACGATCGCTACTGGGTCGTCGCCTCGGACACCGCCCACCGCCACGTCCTCACCTGGATGCGCCGCCACATGGAAGACGCGCACGCGCACGTCGCGGACGTGACCTCCGGCTGGGCGCAGATCAACGTCCAGGGACCGCGCTCGCGTGCGCTCCTCCAGGCGCTCACGAGCGAGGACCTCTCGAACGAGGCGTTCCCGTTCCGCACCGCGCGCGAGATCGACATCGGCTTCGCGAAGGTGCTCTGCGTCCGCATCACGTATCTCGGCGAGCTCGGCTACGAGCTCTACATCCCCACCGAGCAGGCGGTGCACGTCTACGATCGCCTCGTCGAGGCGGGCGCGGACTTCGGTCTCCGCCACGCGGGCCTCAAGGCGCTCGCGAGCCTCCGCATGGAGAAGGGCTACCGCGACTACGGTCACGACATCGACAACACCGACTCGGTGCTCGAGGCCGGCCTCGGCTTCGCCGTCGATCTGAAGAAGCCGGGCGGCTTCCTCGGCAAGGAGGCGGTCCTCGCGAAGAAGGCCGAGGGCCCGCTGAAGCGGCGCATCGTGCAGGTGCTCTGCAAGGATCCCGAGCCGCTCATGTTCCACGCCGAGCCCGTCCTCCGCGACGGCAAGGCGGTGGGCTACATCCGCGCGGCGTCGTACGGCCACACGCTCGGCGGCGCCGTCGGCCTCGCGATGATCGAGGGCGCCGGCGCACCGGTCGACGCGAAGCTCGTCGAGAGCGGGACGTGGGAGGTCGAGATCGCGAACAAGCGCTATCCGGCCGTCGCGTCGATCAAGCCGCTGTTCGATCCGGCCAACGAGAAGATCAAGCGCTGACGCCGATCAGTGCTGCGACTGGCAGACGAAGCAGGCGGGCGCCGGATCGGTGCAGCCGTCCTTCATCACGCACGTCCCGAGCTTGCCCGGTGCGTACTCGCAGCTCTGGCCGATCTTCGCGCAGCTCCCCTTCTCCGCCGGCGCCTCCTTCTTCTCCGAGGGAGGACAGCCGAGGAGGAGCGCGGCGCAGCAGATGAGGATTCGACGCATCGCTGGTAGATTCCCACGCGGGGATGGACCGGGAAAGGGGCCTCGGGTCGGAGCTGCCGTCGCTCGTCGTCGTGCGCATGCTCGCCGGGCTCGGCGCGGCGGCGCTCGCGATCGCGCTGCTCGCGCGCGTGCCTCCGCTCGACGGGTTCCTCGACGCGCCCGTCCACTTCGCCTACCGCGGCCTCGAGTGGATCCGCCCGCTCCCGCCGCCGTGGATGCGCGCCGTCGCAGGCGTCGTCGCGGCGAGCGGCATCGCGATGGCCGCCGGGATCCGCACGCGCATCACCGCGGCGATCACCGCGCTCGCGGCCGCGTACCTCTTCTTCCTCGACACGCTCTACTACGAGAGCACCGCGTACTTCGTGGTGCTCGTCCTCGCGCTCTTCGCGATCGCGCGCGGGCGGATGCTCCTGTTCCTCCTCCGGTTCCAGGTCGCCTGCGTGTACGCGTTCTCCGGTCTGTCGAAGATCGATCCGGACTGGCTGAGCGGCCGCACGTTCCGTCTGATGGTGCCGGGGCACTCCCTGCCCGTCGCGGCCTCGTGGGCCGGGCTCGCGTTCGACCTGGCGATCGGGCCGCTCCTCTTCGTCCGCCGGACGCGACCGTTCGCGCTCGTCCTGCTCGTCGGCTTCCACGTGCACAACGCGATCGTGATGCCGATGGGGCTCGTGCCCTGGATCATGCTCGCGGGCGCGACGGTGTTCCTGCCCGTCGACTGGCCGCTCCGCCTCGGGCTTCGCCTCGGACGTCGTCGCTCGCCCCGCGCCGGAGGCATCGCCCGCGCGGCGGCGATCGGCTGGATGACGCTGCAGATCCTGCTCCCGCTCCGCCGCATCGCGTCCGACGGACAGCCGTACTTCGACGAGAACGGCTTCCGCTTCAGCTGGGCGATGCGCGCGCGGGTGAAGGGCGCGTACGTCGACTTCGAGGTCCACGAGCGCGCGACCGGACGGCGGCTCCGCTATGCGGTGGGGAGCGGCCTTCCGAGAGACCTCGCCGCGCGCATCGCCGCCGATCCGCATGCCATCTGGCAAGCCGCGCGGATGATGGCCGCCTGACGCGACGTCGCCATCCGCGCCGACGGGTGGGCATGGCTCAACGGACGGCCCGCAGGCCGGCTCGTCGATCCGAGCGTCGATCTGGTGAAGGAGTCGTTCCCGCTGTTCGGGACGCCGCGCTGGGTGCGCCGCTCACCCGAGCCCGGCCCGGCCCCTATCGTCGCAAGGCCGTGACGATCGCGACCATCTGCGCGAGACGACGGCCGGCGCGTCCCTCGCCCAGCGGAGCCGCGGCGACGGCGCCGACGTGATCGGCGAACGCGTCGATCGCGCCGAGACGTGCGTTCGCGAACTGCCTCGCCGCTCGCCGCAGGTCGACGCGCTCGGCTCCGAGCTCACCGCCCGCGCGCGTGAACAGCTCCGCGGTGTAGCGCCCCCACGAG
Source organism: Labilithrix sp. (assembly GCA_039809525.1). Lineage (GTDB taxonomy): Bacteria > Myxococcota_A > Polyangia > Polyangiales > Polyangiaceae > Labilithrix. The sequence goes on from JBDHVD010000700.1 coordinate 2,603, forward strand.
CAGACGACGTCGTTCGGCTTCGCGAAGCGGGCCCACGCCTCGAGGAGGCCTTCGTGATCGACACCATGGAGGATGCGCGACGCGTCGATCCCCGCGTGACGCGCCGTCGAGGGCGCGAGCGCTCCCGAGGGCGCGACGAACGCCTCGAACGTCTCGCCGGTGGCGACGCGGCACGCCACCCAGTGGACGAGCTCGTCCTCGCCCGCGGCGCGCTCCTTCGTGCCGAACGGCCACGCGTTCGCCTCGCCGTAGACGCACACGAGGTCCTCCGCGCGCCGCACGAGCGCCTCGGGCAGACGCGCGTGCGGATCGGGGATGCGGCGCGGCTTGCGCGCACGCACGTGTCGGCTCGGGCGCCGCTCGGCGGCGTAGGCGAGCTGCGCGTCGACCATCGCGCGGAACGGCACGAGCATCGCCTCGAAGCGCTCGCGGTCTCGCTCGAGCACGCCGAGCATGTGCACCAGCGCCTCGATGGTCGAGACGTAGTCCGCCTGCGGCTCCTTGCGGATGCGGTAATCGCTGGGCTTCGGCGGGCGGAACGCATAGCGCGGCAGGCGCGCGAGCTCGGGGTTCGACCGCACGAGCTTCCGCGCCTGCCACCACGTCCCGTCGACGACGACGAGCGTGATCGGCCCGGGCGGCGGCGTCTCCTCGACGTCGATCGCTCCGGGCCCGGGATAGAGGAGCGCGGCGGGACGAGCGGGATCGCCGAACGGTCGGTCCCACCGGGTGCCGACGAGGAGCTCCGCGTCGGGCAGGCAGAGCGAAGCGATGCGCGCGGTGTTGATGGGGACGTCGCGCTCGCGCGGATGCTGGAGGATCACGACGCGGGTGCGCGTCGCGAGCGGCGTCACGAAACGGCAGTAGCAGACCACCTCGGGACGGCGGCACCGCTCGCAGAC
>JBDHVD010000701.1:0-3502 GCA_039809525.1 Labilithrix sp.
ACGCGCAGTCGCCCGCGGTGCGGAAGCAGATGATGACGCCGCTGTCCGCGCCGCTCGCGGCAACGTCGCTCGTGCGCGTGCGCACGACCCCCGTGGCATCTTCGAAACAGGGAGAGGTGGAGTCCCATGAGCACGCCGCCGAATGACGTCCGTCACCCGGACGAGGACCTTCCCGAGGGCGCCGTCGTCGACGGCGAGGCGCTGACGCGGAGCATCGACGACGCGTTCGACGTCGTCGTCATCGGATCGGGCGCCGCCGGCGCGGTCGCCGCGCACACGTTCGCGCGCGCGGGTCTCCGCGTGGGCATCGTCGAGGAGGGCCCGTGGCTGCGCACGCGCGCGGTGACGGAGGACGTGTACTCCGCGTTCCAGCGCGTGATGCGCCAGAGCGGGCTCCAGGTCCTCCAGGGCCGGACGTACATGCCCATGATCCAGGGGCGCTGCGTCGGCGGCAGCACGCTCGTGAACTCCGCCATCGCGTGGCGCATCCCCGAGGACGTCGTCGACGACTGGGGCGCGCGCTTCGGTCTCGGCGCGTCGATCCGCATGCGCGACCTCGACGAGCACTTCGACGCGCTCGAGCGCGACCTCAGCGTGCGGAGCGTCGACGAGGCGGTGATGGGCACCAACAACCGCCTGTTCCTCGAGCAGGCGAACGAGCGCGGCTTCGAGGCGGCACCGATGCGCCGCTACGACGCCGGCTGCAAGGGCTCCGGCCTCTGCATGACGGGCTGCCCGAGCGGCGCGAAGCAGGGGATGAGCATCACGTACGTGCCCTGGGCGCTGCGCGATCACGGCGCGCGCATCTTCACCTCCTGCCGCGTCGATCACGTCGAGCTCCGCGGCGACCGCGCCACCGGCGTCGTCGCGCGCTCCGCGACGGGGCACATCGTCCGGCTGCACGCGCGCCACGCCGTCGTCGTCGCGGCCAGCACCGTGCAGACGCCGAACGTCCTCCGCCGGAGCGGCGTGCGCTCGAAGGCGCTCGGGCAGCACTTCCAGGTGCATCCGGGGCTCGCCCTCGGCGCGCTCTTCGATCGCCCGATCGAGATGGCGTTCGGCGCCACGCAGGGCGCCGAGAGCATCGCGTTCCGCAAGAGCGATCGGTTCAAGCTGGAGACCATCTCGCTCCCGCCCGACCTCGCCGCCGCGCGCATCCCGGGCATCGGCCGCGAGCTGTCGGAGCGGCTCGCGCAGCTCGGGCACGTCGCCGTGTGGGCCGCGCAGATCCGCGCGGAGGCGGAGGGCACGGTGCGGGAAGGGTGGGGCGGCCTCGACCGCGTCCGCTACACGATGACCGAGAACGACATGCGCGCGACCCGCAAGGCCGTGTCGCTGATCGCGCGGATGATGTTCGACGCGGGCGCGCGCGAGGTGTGGCCGGGTGTCTTCGGCGCACCGAGCGTGATGCGCTCGATCGACGAGGTCCGCCTGCTCGAAGACGGGCCGCTCGATCCGCGCTCGTACAACTTCATCGCCACGCACCTCTTCGGCGCCGCACGGATGGGCCCCGACCCGACCTCGTCCGTGGTCGACACGGACTTCCGCGTGCACGGGACGTCGAAGGGCAGCGGCGGGCTCTACGTCGTCGACTCGAGCGTGTTCCCGACGAACCTCGGCGTGAACCCGCAGCACAGCATCATGGCGATGAGCCGTCTGGCCGCGACGCGCCTCGCCGCGAAGCTTCTCCTTGACACTCGCGGCCGTGCAGCGTAATTCCGCGGGCCTTCCCAGGAAGCACTTCCCAGGAAGTTCGCCGCTTTAGCTCAGTGGTAGAGCAACGGTTTCGTAAACCGTAGGTCTCGAGTTCAAGTCTCGAAAGCGGCTCCTCTGTCCTCCCTGGCGGGAGGACCATCGGTTCGAGACTTTAGACCTTCGGTTACAAGTCTCGAAAGCGGCTCCTCTGTTCTTCTACGAAGAACCATACGGTTCGAGACTTTAGACCTTCGGTTACAAGTCTCGAAAGCGGCTCCCGGTTCTCCTCTTAGCGCGCGCCCAACGGTTACGCGCTGCGCGGCGACGGAGGTCGCGGACGTCGCTCGCATCGGTCACGGCGGCGGGGGTCGCGGCGATGGTACGAGGGATCGGCATGCGACGGCTCCTCGCGCTCGTGCTCGTGCTCGCCGCTTGTCGTGGCGCACCACGGCCTGCGCCCGTCGACGCGGAGCCGAACGTGGAGGCCGCCCCTCCGGCGGCGACGGTGGTGGCGGATGCGGGGCCGGCGCCGCTCGACGCGCCGTGGATCGAGAAGGTCGAGCTGCCGGATGGCGGGCTCGCGTTCGTCACGCCGCCGGTCGGTGCGCGCGGGCGGCGGCCGATCGTCGTCGCGGTGCACGGCGCCGTCGACGATCCGGGCCTGATGTGCTCGGCCTGGCGGCTCATCACCGACGCCCATCCGTTCGTGGTGTGCCCGGCCGGGACGCCGCTCGGCGCACCCGGGGAGGGACGGAAGTACGTCTGGGGATCGGGCGCGCAGATCGCCAAGCGCGTGCACGAGGCGCTCGACGCCGTGCGCGCGCGCTACCCCGATCACGTCGCGATCGACGCGCCGATCGTCTACGCCGCGTTCTCGCAGGGCGCAAACATGGCGGGGCCGCTCCTCGGCGCGGAGGCGAAGCGCTTCCCGCGCGCGGTGTTCACCGAGGGCGGCTATCACGTCTTCGACGACGCCGCGGCCGCGCGGGCGTACGCGCGCGGCGGAGGACAGCGCGTGCTCTTCACCTGCTCGCAGCCGGGATGCGCGGGCGCGTTCGCGAGCTCGACCGCGGCCCTCGGGCGAGCGGGCGGAACGGAGGTGATGACGCGCGTCGAGTACTCGGGCCCACACGGGCACTCGATGCCGCCTCCGGTGCGCGCGAGCATCCACGCCGCCTTGCCGTGGATCATCGAGGGCCTGCGCGGCTGGGAGGGGTACGCCGGCGCGCCTCGGCTGGAAGGGCATTGAGCCGCCCGGCGCATTGCTTGTGGACGGGCGCGAGGAGACCTATCCTCGCTGGTTGAACATGAGCGGCCCGCCCGCATCCACGACCGCGCAGCTCCCGCGGCCCGGCGACATCGTCGGCGGGAAGTACGTCATCGACAGCCTCATCGGGCAGGGCGGCATGGGCGCCGTGTTCCGCGGCAAGCACCGGGTGACCGGCGGCGTCCGCGCGATCAAGGTGATGCTCGCCGACGCGAGCAACCCCGAGGCCCGCCAGCGCTTCATGAACGAGGCGCGCGCCGCGGCCGAGATCCAGAACGAGCACGTGGTCCGCGTCGACGACGTCGACGAGGAGCTCGGCTACGCGTTCATGGTCCTCGAGCTGCTCGACGGCGAGGACCTCGCGCAGATCCTCGAGAAGCGCCGCGGACCGCTCGAGCCTCACCTCGCGGTCGGCTACGTGCTCCAGGCGCTGCGCGGCGTCGCGCAGGCGCATGCGCTCGGCATCGTCCATCGCGACCTGAAGCCCTCGAACCTGTTCCTCGCGAAGCGCTCGGACGGCTCGCAGGTAGTCAAGGTCCT
>JBDHVD010000702.1:0-3487 GCA_039809525.1 Labilithrix sp.
TCGGACGCGAGGCCGCGAGCGCGTCGCTCGTCATCGCGAACCCCGCGGCGAGCGCCACGCACGCCACCGTGATGATGGACCGGATGATGGTCCAGGACTCCGGCTCGACGAGCGGCACGTACGTCGGCGGCCAGCGCATCCCGCCGAACCAGCCGGTGCCGCTCGATCCGAACGGCGTCGTCGCGTTCGGGCCGATCCCGGTCTCCGTCTCGCTCATCGGACAGGTCCTCCAGGCGATGGCCGGCGGCGGGCACGTCGCGGTCGGGCCGCTCCCCGGCGCCGGCGCGCAGGCCGCGCCTCCCGCCGAGCAGGGCGGAGCCCCGCCGCGCAAGCACCGCACGGTCATCGGCGAGCTGAACCTCGATCAGCTCGCGGGCGCCGGCGCGATCTCCATCGGCCGAACGCCGGACAACAAGATCGTCGTCCCGCACCCGCAGGTCTCCGCGCGCCACGCGCAGATCATCAACCAGGGCGGACAGCTCCTCATCGAGGACCTCGGCAGCGGCAACGGCACGTTCGTCCGCGGCCAGCGCATCGCGAAGGGCCAGCGCGTCCCGGTCGCGAACGGCGAGAAGGTCTACATCGGCCCGATGCCGGTGCTGATCCACATCGCCGGCCAGCAGGTCAACGTCGTCGTCGAGGACCAGGCGTCGTGGGCGGGCAAGCCGCTCTACGAGATCGAGGCGTGGGACCTCTACCTCGAGGTCCCCGATCGCGACAACAAGGCCCAGATGAAGGTCCTGCTCGACCACGTGTCGTTCAAGGCGCTTCCGGGCGACATGATCGCGCTCATGGGCCCGTCGGGCGCGGGCAAGACGACCCTGCTCATGACGTTGAACGGCTACCTCCCGCCGACGAGCGGACAGGTCCGGATCAACGGCGAGGACCTCTACGCGATCTACGACGCGCTCCGCGGCGTCATCGGCTACGTCCCGCAGGACGACATCGTCCATCCCGAGCTCACCGTGTTCGAGGCGGTGAAGTACTCGGCGAAGTTCCGCCTGCCTCCCGACTACTCGGACGCGGAGATCGATCAGCGCGTCGAGCAGACGCTGCGCGACCTCGGGCTCGAGGGGGTGAAGAACCTCCAGATCGGAAAGCCCGAGAAGAAGGTCCTCTCCGGCGGACAGCGCAAGCGCGTGAACATCGCGCTCGAGCTCGTCACCGACCCGGTCATCCTCTTCCTCGACGAGCCGACGTCCGGCCTCGCGGCCGACGACACCACCGCGCTCATCAACCTCTTGTCGGATCTCACGCGGAAGACCGGCAAGACGATCATCATGACCATCCACCAGCCCGCGAAGGACGAATACGAGAAGTTCAATCTCGCGTTCATCATGGGCTACGGCGGCATCCCGACGTACTTCGGGCCGACCGGCGAGGCGAGCTACACCTTCTTCCGCTCGATCATCCAGCGCGATCCGTACCGGTCGCTGCCGCAGACACAGCACCGGAACATCGACAACCCGCGCGACATGTTCGACATGCTCAACATGCGCGAGCGTGTCGTGTGGGACGACATGAAGCGGCAGCAGCCCGAGACGCCGCGCAACATCGCCCGCCTCGAAGCGGCCCGGCAGTGGCGCGGCGAGTTCATGCACCAGCAGAACCCCGTCTTCCAGCAGATGTTCTCGGGGAGACGCGCGGTCGGCACCGAGCCCGTGGCCCGCGGCGTCCCTCACCGCGCCGACGTCGCGCTGTTCCGGCAGCTCACGCTGCTGATGAGCCGCTACTGGAAGGTGAAGATCCGCGATCGCGCGAACGCGATCATCATGTTCGCGCAGGCGCCGATCATCGGCATCATGCTCTCGTTCGTCTTCGCCGGACAGAAGGAGGCGGTGCCGTTCTGGTGCCTCGGCGCGCTCCAGGAGCTCGGCAAGAAGGTGCAGAGCGGGCAGGGGTCGACCGACCTGCTCTCGCGCATGCTGGCCACCAAGGACAACACCGCGGCGATGTTCTTCGTCGTGGTCAGCTGCGTCTGGTTCGGTACGTCGAACGCGGCGCGCGAGATCGTCACCGAGCGCGCGATCTACCTCCGCGAGCGGATGGTGAACCTCTCGCTCGTGAACTACGTGTTCTCGAAGTACATCATCCTCAGCCTCATCTGCATCCTCCAGTGCACGATGCTGCTCGGGATCGTGTTCTTCACGCTCGGCTTCAACGGCGGCCCGGTCGCGTTCCTCGCCGAGCTCGTCGTGATGATCGGCGTCTCGATGAACGCGACGGCGCTCGGCCTCCTCCTCTCGACGCTCGTCACGTCGGCCGAGGCGGCGATGGCGCTCACCCCGATCGCGCTCATCCCGCAGGTCGTCCTCGGAGGCCTCATGGTCCCGATGACGACCAACCCGATGCTCAAGCCGCTCATGTACGTCATGCCGGCGCGCTGGGGCTTCGAGGGATCGATCGCGCACGAGCGCCTCGCCATCGCGAAGGACCCCGCGTGGTTCATCAACCTCCAGAACGCGTCGCTGAACAGCCCGCCCGACTACGTCTTCGGCGGCTACTTCCAGTGCGCCGTCGCCCAGATGGGCTCCGACTCGCTCAAGGGCGCGTGGGGCTTCGTCGACTACGCGCAGCACTGGCTGCCGGTCGCGGTGCTCTACGGGATGACGTTCGTCATGCTCGGCATCCTCCTCGTCCTGCTCAGGCGCCGCGACCCGGTGTGATCAGTGCCGCGAGGCCGGCGCCTCCTGAGCGCGCGGCCTCTCCGCCGGCTTCGCCGCGTACTGCTCGTACCCGCCGAAGTCGACGACGACGCAGGCCTCGTCGCCGACGACCCATGCATCGTGCCCCGGCGCGATGCGCATGAAGTCGCCCGGCCCGACCTCGTCCTCGGTGCCGTCGTCCATCCGCACCCTCATCCGGCCCGACAGGACGTAGCCGAGGTGCGAGGCCTGACAGGTCTTCGTGCCCGCGATCGGTCCGATGTCCTTCGACCACCTCCAGCCCGGCTCGAAGACGCCGCGCATCACCATGCCGCCGCCGAGCCGGTGCATCTCCGCATGCCCGTGCGCGGCGAACGCGCGCGACTCGTCCGGCTCGCTCCCGTGCTTCACCTGAAGTTGCGATGAGCCCATCGTCGCCATGACGTCACCTCCGGCGCCGGTGCGAGGCAACATCCGTGCGCTCGGTCGCGCGACCGGCCGGGCTGGACGGTGCACCGACCGGGCTCTGCGGCGCGGGTCCACGGCGCCTGCGCGCTCGCCCGCGATTTCGAACGGTCGCGATCCCGGCCACGGAATTGCCTTCGACCGAGGTCATGCCGCCCGCCCGTCGAAAGGTCGTCGTCCGTCGCATCGTGAAGGCGGAGGCCGAGAGCGCGCCCCTGCTCGACGCCACCGACGTCGATCAGCTGCTCGACGCCGTGTTCGCGCCGAGGAGCGAGGTCGTCCCCGTCGGCGCGATCGATCACGACGAAGGCGACGCCATCGAGGAGCTCACCGACGGGATCGTCGAGGGCTGGGAGGACGACGGCGCGGCCACGTGA
>JBDHVD010000703.1:0-3487 GCA_039809525.1 Labilithrix sp.
CCCTTTGGGCTCACGGCCGCCAGTGGTAGAAGACCCGCCGGGAGCCAACCGTGACGACCGCCGAACTCCGAAGCGAACCGGTGACGACGAACGCATTGCCGATGCCGACTGGGCGCGACCTCGCCGGGCTGATCGTGTGCAAACGCTGCATCTACGACGAGAAGGTGAAAGGCATCTCGTTCGACGCCGATGGCGTTTGCGTCTACTGCCGCACCGTCGAGCGCCTTCAGGCGGAGTACGCGACCGGCACGCCAGCGGGTGAAGCCAAGCTCGCCGCGATCATCGACGAGATCAAGAAGGCAGGCAAAGGCAAGACGTACGACTGCATCGTCGGCGTCAGCGGCGGCACGGACTCCTCGTACATGCTGCTGCGCGCAATCGAGTGGGGGCTTCGTCCGCTCGCCGTCCACTACGACAACACGTGGAACACGGCGATCGCGACGGAGAACATCCGCAAGGTCCTCAAGAAGCTGAAGGTCGACTTGTTCACGCACGTCGTCGACAACGAGGAGGCCGACGACATCATCCGTTCGTTCTTCATGGCGAGCGTCCCCGACCTCGACTGCGCGACGGACATCGCGCTCGCCGAGACGCTCTATCGCGCGGCGGCGAAGTTCGGCGTCCAGTACGTGCTCGAGGGACACTCGTTCATGGCCGAGGGACTGTCTCCGCTCGGGACGATCTACATGGACGGCAAGTACATCGAGTCGGTCCACAAGCAGTTCGGACGACTGCCGATGCGTACCTACCCGAACATGAAGTTCGCCGCGTTCATGAAGTGGACGCTCCGGCACCGCATCCGGAAGATCCGGCCGCTCTGGTACATCGAGTACGCCAAGGATGCAGCGAAGAAGCGACTCCGCGAGGAGCTCGACTGGGTCGACTACGGCGGACATCACCTCGAGAACCGCATCACCGCGTTCCACCACGCGTACTACAACCCGATCAAGTTCGACTTCGACAGCCGCAACACCGCGCTGTCGGCGTCCGTTCGTTCGGGAGTGATGACGCGGGACGAGGCGCTCGTCGAGTACAGTCGCACGCCGTACATGGAGGAGGGGCTCGTCGACTATTTCAAGAAGCGCCTCAAGCTCTCGGACGAGGAGTTCTTGTCGATCCTCCGCCGGCCGAACAAGAGCTACCGCGACTACCCCACGTACAAGAAGCGCTTCGAGCGCCTCCGGCCGATGTTCTACGTGCTCGCGAAGGCGAACCTCGTCCCGATGAGCTTTTACATCAAGTACACGTCGAAGAACGAAATCTGAGGAGCGCCCGGATGAAGAGCTTCTTCTTCGCGCTTCGCAACGAGCTGGCCGGCACCGCCGCGGCCATGCTCGACGCCGTCGAAGCGCTCGTGGCGCGCAAGCGCGAGAAGTTCGGGCGTGTGCTTCCACTCGCCGACTACTTCGTCGATCGATGGGACAAGGCGCGCTACCTCGGCTTCGGCGAGGGATCGAGCGTCTACGACTCGTGCATGGTGATCGGCGACGTGAAGATGGGCAAGGACTGCTGGGTCGGGCCGTTCACCATCCTCGACGGATCCGGGGGGCTCGAGATCGGCGATGCGTGCACGTTCTCCGCGGGCGTCCAAGTCTACACGCATGACAGCGTCCGCTCGACTCTCGAGGGAGCGCCGATCGAGCGGAGCCCGGTGAAGATCGGCAGCCGCGTCTACGTCGGGCCGAACTCGGTCATCGCTCGTGGAGTGACAATCGGCGATCGCGTCGTCGTCGGGGCGAATAGCCTCGTACTCGAGGACGTGCCCTCGGGCAGTAAGGTCGCGGGCAACCCGGCGCGTATCGTGGGCACTGTCTCGTGAAGACGCAGAAGGCCGTTCGCGCGCGAGCCATCCCGTGCCTCCTGCTCGAGCGCTCGAGCCTGGTGAAGACGGTGCGCTTTCGCTCGCCCTCGTACATCGGCGATCCGGCGAACACGGTGCGCATCTTCAACGAGCTCGAGGTCGACGAGCTCTGCATCCTCGACATCGCGGCGACGAGGACCGGCAACCCTCCGAACTGGAGGTTGCTCACCGAGATCGCGAGCGAGGCGTTCATGCCGCTGTCCTACGGTGGCGGCGTACGTGACGCGGAGACGGTCGGTCAGCTGCTCCGCATCGGCTTCGAGAAGGTGATCATCAACACTGCGGCGCTCGGGAACCTCGATGTCGTCCGACGAGCGGCGGACGCGTACGGCAGTCAAGCGATCGTCGTGTCCATCGACGCGAAGCGGAAGCTACTCGGCCGCTACGAGGTCGTCGTCGAGAGCGCCAGCCGCGGCATCGGCATGGACCCGGTCGCCGCGGCCCTCGAGGCCGAGCGCCGAGGGGCAGGAGAGATCCTGCTGACCGCGATCGATCGCGAAGGCACATGGAGCGGCTTCGACGTCGAGCTCACGCGCGCGGTGACGAGCAGGGTGGGGGTACCGGTCATCGCGCACGGCGGCGCGGGCAACGTCGACCACATCGCCGAGGTCGTCCGGAAGGGCGGCGCTTCTGCAGTCGCCCTCGGGAGCATGGTCGTCTACCAGAAGAAGGATCTCGGGGTGCTCGTGAACTTTCCCGACCCCGCCGATCTGGATCGGGCGCTCGGCCGCTGACCGTTCGGGCGTTGAATATTCCGACTCACCCGGGCACCGCTGGAAAGGATCGCAGGCGTATCCTATGCTGCGCGCCCGCTCGAGGGCGGGCGGGCTCCCGGAGGCTCTCGGAATGAAGGACATCAAGGCGTGCGTCATCGGCCTCGGATCCATGGGGCGAAACCATGCGCGTGTCCTCGCGGAGCTTCCCGGGGTGTCGCTCGTGGGGGTCGCGGATCCGAGCGAGAAGGTCCGGAGCGGCTATCGCCCGCCGACCGGCGTGAGCGTGTTCGCCGATCACCGCGCGATGATCGATGCGCTGAAGCCCGACTACGCGGTCATCGCGACACCGACCGAGCTGCACTGCGAGACCGCATGCGACGTGATGATGCGGAAGGTCCACGTGCTGGTCGAGAAGCCGATCGCGAAGCGCGTCGACGAGGCCGAGCGGATGATCGCGACGGCCGCCGCGGAGAAGGTCAAGCTCAGCGTCGGCCACGTCGAGCGCTTCAACCCGGCCGTCCGTGAGCTCAAGCAGCGCGTCGACGCGAAGGAGCTCGGCACGCTCTTCCAGCTCCATGCGCGGCGGCTCAGTCCGTTCCCGGCGCGCATCGCGGACGTCGGCGTCATCCTGGACCTCGCGACCCATGACATCGATGCGATGCACTACGTCACCGGCTCGCGGGTCGTACGCGCGTATGCGGAGACCGCCCGCAAGGTGCACAAGACATGTGAGGACATGCTCTCGGGTTTGCTTCGGTTCCAGAGCGGCGAGATCGGGGTGCTCGACGTTAGCTGGCTCAGCCCGAAGAAGCTCCGCGAGCTGTGGGTCGTCGGTGAGGGCGGGACGCTCGTCGCCGATTACCTGACCCAGGACGTCTATTGGTACAAGAACGGCCGCGTGAACGACACG
>JBDHVD010000704.1:0-3485 GCA_039809525.1 Labilithrix sp.
CCACTTGCTCGGCGGCGGGATGTAGATCCCGACCGGGCCGGTCTTGCGCGCCGGCTGCTGCTTCGTCGAGCGGCGGCGCGGAGACGATGCGGTGCCCGGCTTCGGACGCGGGGCCGTCCCGGCTGCGGACGCGGTCGTCGCCGGCGCGTCGGCCTCGCCGTCGTCGCCGTCGTCCGCCTCGTCGGCGCTCGCGACCGGCTTGGCGGACGCCGCCGCGGAGGCGGCCGCCGATGCCGACGCGGCCGGAGCCGCCGCCGCCTGCGCGGAGGCGGCATGCTTCGGCGCGGCCTTCGCGCCGCCCGTCGAGGAGGCCGCGCCGACGATCGCGAGCAGGCCCACGAGGCCGAGGGCCGCGCCCCCGGCGATCATCGCCTTCTTGCGCGAGCGAGCGGGCACCGGGAGGGCCGCGCCGGTGTTCACGGAGCTCAGGGGGTTCACCGTGTTCGCCGTCGGCGACGGCGCGACGCCGACCTCGATCGAGATGCGGCTCGCCACCGGCAGCCGCGGCGACGAGACCGGCGCCCCGTCGAGCGTCGAGAACGCCTCGCGGAGCTCGCGCGCGTTCGCATGGCGGTTCTGCGGCTCCTTCTGGAGCAGCTTCTCGAGCACCGGCCCCAGGCCGGGCATCGCGTCGAGCACGGCGGGCGGCAGCGGCGGAGGCGCCTCGAGCACCTGCTGGCGCATGACCACGATGGCCGCTCCGTGGAACGGCGGCCTGCCCGTGAGCAGCTCGTGGAGGATGATCCCGAGCGAGTAGAGATCGCTGCGCCCGTCGACCGCCTGGCCGAGCGCCTGCTCGGGCGCCATGTACTCGGGCGTGCCCATCACCGCGCCGGTGCGCGTGAGCCCCGGCTTGTCCTCGGTCGCGCTCGCGGCGAACGTGTCGAGCTTCGCGATGCCGAAGTCGAGGACCTTCACGAAGTCGGGATCGCCGTCACGCTGGACGAGCATGACGTTCTCGGGCTTGAGATCGCGATGGACGATGTTCTTGGCGTGCGCGGCCTCGATCGCGCCGAGGATCCCGCGGGCGACGCGCAGCGCGCGCAGCGGGTCGAGCGGGCCCTTCGCCAGCTCCGCGCGGAGGCTCCGCCCGGCGACGTACTCCATCACGAGGAAGAACGCGCCGTCCGGGAGGCGCCCGAAGTCCGTCGCGGTGACCACGTTCGGGTGCTCGATGCTGCCGGCGGCGATCGCCTCCCGCTCGAACCGGGCCACGACCTCGGGGTGCTTGGCCAGATCGCTCAGGAGCACCTTGAGCGCGACCATCTTCTTCATGTGCACGTGCTCGGCGCGGAAGACCGCACCCATCCCGCCTTCGCCGAGCTGCTCGACGATGCGGTAACGGTCCGAGACGATCGTGCCCGGGGAGAGGGTCACCCTTCGATGCTAGCGGAACCGCGCCCCTGGTGCTCGCTCTCTGCGCCGTACCAGCTGCGGCGTGCCGCGCCGCCGAGTGTATGCGTGATCCGCCGCCAGTGCGTGCCGTGCCAGAACAGCTTCGCGCACGACGCGCAGCGCCAGAACCGCTCGAACGCCGCGAACGAGCGCGGAGGCGCCTCGCCGGCGACCTCGTGCTTCGCGACCTCGCAGAGCTCGCCGCTGCACGCCATGCAGCGCGCGTCGCGGAGCGGGAGCGCGAAGCGCGCGAGGACCACCGCGAGCTGCTCCTCCGGCGGCGTCGCGCGCGGGACGAAGAGCGCCGCGACGCGGCCGTGCTTCACCACGTTGCGGAGGAAGATGCCGCCGTCCGACGAGAGGACCACGCGGCCCTCGTGCTCGGCCCTGCGGACGAGGTCGCCGTCGTCGATCCCGTGCTCGAACGAGGCGTCGTAGCCGGCCGCGCGGAGCCAGCGCGCCAGGCCGCCGAGCATCGCGTCGCAGAAGAATCGCGGAGCGTCGCCGGCGCCGTTCATCCCCTTTTTCCTAGCGCAGACGCCGCGTCGATCGAGCCCGGCCGAAAATCGGCAGAGGTCGGGTGGCGCGCCGCCACTTTACATTGTAAAGCGTCCGCCGATGACGATCCGACGCCTCCGGCTCGCCGCCCTCCTCCTCGCAGCCCTGACGACGGTCCCCGCGTGCGCCGCCTCCGAAGACGCGCCCGCGGACGAGACGCTGGCCGAGTCGCAGGAGGCGGACCTGTCGGCGTCGGACGACGAGGAGAGCTTCGCCGCGTACGACGCGACCGACGAGGACCTCGCGAAGGCCGCGCCGTCCGCGCCGATGGACTACGAGCTGACGCTCTACGCGATCCCCGCGCCGCGCCTGGTCGGCCTCAAGTGGAAGCGCCCGGGCGGCCTCGCGCGCCGGACGCTCATCTCGAACGGCCTCGGCCTGAGCCGGAGCCTCGGTCACGCCGCGGTGCGCGTCTCGTGCGGCGGCGAGACGTTCCAGGGCTCGATGGTCGACACCGGCAGCGAGTTCCGCGACATGGTGCTGAAGGAGAAGGCCGGGCTCGGCGTGCTCTTCCGCACCGTGCCGGGCGCGGTGGAGAAGGCGGAGGACCTCCAGAAGACGCTCGACGAGCGCTACCAGAACGGGCGCGTCTCGTTCATCCGCTTCAAGATCTCGCCCGACACGTGCCACGCGCTGCTCGACTACGCGAAGGCGTACCAGGCGGCCGGCATCGGCGACGCCTACGGGTTCGTGCGGCCGCTCTATCGCGAAGGCGCCGGGTGCTCGGCCTTCAGCCTGGCGTTCCTCGAGCTCGCGAACCTCGACGAGGCGCGGTTCCGGCAAGCCTGGGGCTTCGACGTGCGCGTGCCGATGTCGCTGATCGGCGGCCAGGACAACCCGGGCAACAAGGTCTCGGTGTTCGAGCTGTTCTTCACGTTCCGGCCCTGGGCGAAGGAGACCGAGCCGCACAAGCGCCTCATCGGCTGGGACCCGACGCTCATGTTCACGTCGATCCGCACCTGGGCGCGCTCGGGCAGCGAGCCGACCGAGAAGCGCGGACGCGCGCTCGGCATCGTGCTCGACCGCACGAGCGTCACCCCGCGCGCCGAGCTCGCGAACCGCACGTTCTGGGCGGGCAACCCCGGCGCGCCGCGCGACTGGTGGGGCTTCGGCGATCCCTGACCGGGCGCCGCCCCGCCTCCGCGCCCCGGCGGCGGGCATGGTCATTTGTTTCGCCGCGGCGAGCGTGACCCCATTCGGTGCTAGGAGATCGAGGCGAATCAGGAGGGGCGTCGTCGGACGTGATCGCATCGCGGGGGGACTCCGTCGCCGTTCTCGAAGCCGCCTATGCCGGTGCCGCGGATCACGCCACGTGGGCCGCGCGCGTCATCGACGCGATCCGCCCCCTGCTCGGCGGACGCGAGATGATCGGCATGACCGGGATCCGTCATACGGACGAACGCGCGGTCCTGGACCCCGCGATGACGGCCGGCGCGCCGATTCCAGCGGGGCCGATGGCCTCGTTCGCCGAGCTCGATGTCGACGCCGCCAAGGCGCTCTACTACCCGCCCGCGGTCGCCCTCTCGCATACG
>JBDHVD010000705.1:0-3476 GCA_039809525.1 Labilithrix sp.
GCGGCAAGTGCGGGCCGACCGCGGTCGCGAACCTCCTGCGGTTGTACGGCACCGAGCTGTCGCCGGAGGAGGCCGACCGCGGAGGCGTCCACTGGTGGGTCGGCACGCGCGGCCTCTCGATCCGCGACTGGCTCACCGAGACGCATCCCGAGCTCGGGTGCTCGCTCGAGCACCCCGCCGACGGCCCCGGGTTCCTTCGCGATCACCTCGCGACCGGTCAGCCGGTGCTCGTCTGGTTCAACACCCAGGGCGGGCTCTCGTCGCACTGGGTGGTCGCCGTCGGCGTGATCGGAAGCGGCGCCGGCGAGCGCGTCGTCGTCATGTCGTGGGGTCGCTACTACAGCATCGCGATGGACAAGCTCGATGCCGCGTGGCGCAACGTCTACTGGATCCGACGTCCGTCGATCGTCTGCGCGAAGAAGACGACGCTCATGTCCGCGCAGCGCTGAAATGGAGAGAGCCACGGGAAGTCGAGGCACGCCCGACGCCCGTGGCTCCTGATTTTCATCGCGGAGGGCGACGGCCTCCACGATGCGGGGGAAGACGAACGAACGTCGGTGCGTGCCCGTGCTCGGTCACGCCGTCAGCTCGCCGGCTTCGTCCCTCGACCTGAATCAGCGGGACGGATCCGCCCGCGCTCTCGCAGGAAACGACATCGAGACTCCTTCGTGGGTTCGCGATGCGTAGACCGTACGGAGGCCGCGCGCGCTCGAGCAGCGTGCGCCCCGTGCGACTCTTCAGACCTGACATGCCGGTCGAGCTCGCGCCACCGCCGGCGCGCGAATCCCGCAAGATTTGTGGGAGATCTGCGCTCACCGCGCGAGTCGGGAGCACGTCGCCGAGGGCGCGCGCGCAGTCGCCGCACGCGCGCGCGCGGCCGCTCGATGCGAGGAATCCGCGGCCTTTGCCGCCGGCGCGGATGGCATGTCCGCTGCTCGTGCGGCGCCGCGCTCATGAGCCCGCTCTCCACGCCCTCTCGTTCGCTCTCTCGTTCGCTCGCCCTCTTGCTCCTCGTCGCCGCCGCGGGATGCGCGACCGACGTCGATGACGACGTCGTCGACGGCGATGCCGATCTCGGCGTCACGCAGGCCGAGGTGCAGGCCACCGACGGCTGGAAGCAGTTCGCCATCGTCCAGGACGGCTCGCGCGCCTCGAAGGCGACCGGCGCGCTCGAGATCCCGATGCGGAACGCCGACGGGACGCCCGCGACGATCCTCTCGAACACCGGGTTCTGGGGCCTGCCGATCGCGCTGCCCGTCCGCGGCACGTGCGGCGTGACGTTCATCTCTCCGCACTACGCGGTCACCGCCGCGCACTGCGTCGAGTCGAAGAACATCCCCGATCCGCCGAACAACCCGCTCACCGTGCGCCAGTACGACGTGACGAACGCGAACCTCCTCGCGCTCAACTCCGCCGCGCTGATCAAGGGGACCTACCCGAACTACCAGCCGCTCTCGACCGCGATGAAGGACGTGCCCGGGTACCAGTCGACGGCGCTCTCGTGCAAGCTCGTCTCGCGCTGCGCGACGTCGTGGCTCCCCTCGCCCGCGTACAACTGTGACTTCGCGGGCGACATCGCGATGCTCTACTGCGGCGACCGCGCCTCGAGCGCGCCGTGGCTGCCCGTCGCGAGCTCCGATCCGCTGGTCGGCCCCGTCGAGATGTACTGGTTCCACGAGCTGCTCTCGCCCATCCCGCTCGACCAGCCGCCCGCCGGCTCCCCCACCGTCGACTTCGATCGCTACCAGCACTACACGCTGCTGAACGCCACGAGCTCGGACAAGCTCGCGGCGCAGAAGAACAACTGGCACTACATCGGCAGCCCGACCAACGCGCTCTTGCCGCTGAAGTCGGTGCCGTGGAGCAACGGTACCCCGCGCCGTCGCCTGAACTCGACGCAGACCGATCTGTTCGGCTGCCACGGGACCTCGGGCTCCGGCGTGCTCCAGCGGAACGGGAGCGGAGAGCTCGAGCTGCTCGGCCCCGTGTCGACCGGGGGCTCGTGGGCGCAGAGCCGCCTCTGCAATCACCCGAACACGTTCCAGCCGGGCAGCGTCGGCCTCAGCTACACGCCGAACCAGGTGACGGTGCAGCTCCAGTCGAAGTACAGCCGCTCGCTGCAGTGGGACCGATATCCGATCGTCATCGATCCGCTGCCCGTGTTCGAATACGCCAGCCCGTGACGCTGGCGCACTCCATGCGTCCGTCCGGGTGGTGACGAGTCGCCGAGGTCGACCGTACGCGTTCATCGCCTTCGGCGCCGCGCTCGTGGCGGCGGCGGTCTGCGTGGTGCTCTCGGTGAACGCGCTGCTCGTCCTGTTCGGCGGGTTCCTCTTCGCGCTGGTGCTGCGCGGTCTCACCGACGTGGCGGCCACGCACGTGCGACTCCCGCGCGGCGTATGCCTCGCCGCGGTCGTGCTCGCGCTCGTCGGCGCCATGGTCGCCTTCGTCGTGGTCGCCGGTCCGCGCGTCGTCGACGAGGTGGTCGAGCTGATGAAGCGCCTGCCCGAGGCCGCACGCGTGCTCGTCGAACGGATCCGCCACACGCCGATCGCGCAGGACCTCCCGAGCGCCGACGCGCTGCCCGATACGAAGGCGATGGGCACCCACGCCGTCGCCGCGCTCGGCTCGTCGCTCGAAGCGCTCGGCGCGTTCGTCGTCATCTTCTTCGTCGGCGTCTACGGCGCCGCGCGTCCGGGAGACTACGCGCGCGCCGTCGTCGCGATCGCTCCGGAGCGTCACCGCGCGCGCGTGGGTCGCGCGCTCGAGGAATCGAGCCGGCAGGTCACGCGCTGGCTCCTCGGCAGGCTCGTCGCCATGCTCTTCGTCGGCATCTCGTGCGCGATCGCGTTCGCGGTGCTGCACGTGCCGCTGGCGCTGACCCTCGCGGTGATCGCCGGCCTCCTCACCTTCGTCGAGTACGTCGGAGCCGTGGTCTCGGCGATCCCTCCGGTCCTCCTCGCCTTCACGCGGAGCCCGATGACCGCGGTCTGGGTCCTCGTCCTCTTCACCGTGCTCCACGTGATCGAGGGTTACGTGCTCACCCCGCTCCTGGCGCGCGCGTCGGTCCGGCTCCCGCCCGCGTTCACGCTCGCCGGTCAGCTCGTGCTCGCGTCGCTCGTCGGACCGCTCGGGCTGACGTTCTCGACGCCGCTGCTCGTCGTCGTCGTCGCCGCGGTCCGCACGTGGCGCGAAGCGGAGGGCGACGCCGGCGAACGATCGACGGACCACGTCTCGCGAGGAGGCGTTAGACTCGAAGCGACGTGAGGGTCGTCGGACACCCGGGCATCGCGATCGTGGCCGCGCTCCTCCTCGCATGCCGCGAGAGCGCGCCTCCCGTGGTCGCCACCGAGCCCGCGGTCGAACGCGCGGACGCCGCCGCGCCCGCCGCGCCCGAGACGGAGCCGATCGCGAGCGCGTGCCTCATGGTCAACGTGTGCGACTGCAACCTCGGCTGCGCCGCGATCCGCCTGCCC
>JBDHVD010000706.1:0-3467 GCA_039809525.1 Labilithrix sp.
CCGCCGTATCCGCGGACGGCGCGCCGGCGTCCGCGATCGGCGGCGCCTGCGGAGGAACGATCTCCGTCCGCGCGGGCTCCGGCTGCGGAGGGAGCTGCGGAGGCGGCCCGTTCGGGCGACCGTCGCCGCATCCGAACACGAGCGCGGCCGCGGCCGCGCCGACGAGCGGCGACGTCTTCGGGGGCGGGCTCGGCCTCGACGCGCGCTTCTTCATCGCCGGCGAGCGTATCAGAGGCGATGGAACGACGAAGCCCCGATGTCTCGCGACACCGGGGCCTCGCAGGGTTCACGCGACGACCGCGTGAGCGCCTTCGATCAATCCATGTCGAAGTCGCCCATGCCGCCCATGCCGCCCATGCCACCCATGCCGCCCATGCCGCCGCCCGCACCGCCGCCGGCCTTCTCCTTCTTGGGCTTGTCGGCGATGAGGGCCTCGGTCGTGAGCATCATGCCCGAGACGCTGGACGCGAACTCGAGCGCCGAGCGAACGACCTTCGCCGGGTCGATGACGCCGGCCTTCACGAGGTCCTCGTACTTCTCCGTCGCGGCGTTGAAGCCGAACGAGCCCTGCGCCTCACGGACCTTCTCGACGACGACCGAGCCGTCCTGGCCCGCGTTCTTCGCGATCTGGCGGAGGGGCGCCTCGACCGAGCGGCGGACGAGGCGGACGCCGTGGGCCTGCTCGCCCTCGACCTTGAGCCCGTCGAGCGCCTTGCTCGCGCGGAGCAGCGTGACGCCGCCGCCGGGGACGATGCCTTCCTCGACGGCCGCGCGGGTCGCGTGGAGGGCGTCCTCGACGCGCGCCTTCTTCTCCTTCATCTCGGTCTCGGTCGCCGCGCCGACGCGGATGACCGCGACGCCGCCGGCGAGCTTCGCGAGGCGCTCCTGGAGCTTCTCGCGATCGTAGTCGCTCGTCGTGTTCTCGATCTGCTTGCGGATCGTCTCGACGCGCGCCTTGATCTCCTTCTGGTCACCCGCGCCGTCGACGATCGTGGTGTTGTCCTTGTCGATCGAGACGCGCTTGGCGGTGCCGAGCGACTTGACGGTCATGGACTCGAGCTTGACGCCGAGGTCCTCGCTCACGACCTCGCCGCCCGTGAGGATGGCGATGTCCTTGAGCATCTCCTTGCGGCGATCGCCGAAGCCCGGCGCCTTGACGGCGGCGACCTTGAGCGCCCCACGGAGCTTGTTCACCACGAGCGTCGCGAGCGCCTCGCCCTCGACGTCCTCGGCGATGATGAGGAGCGGACGCCCCTCACGCGCGATCTGCTCGAGCAGCGGGATGATGTCGGCCATCACGCTGACCTTCTTCTCGCTGAGGAGGATGTACGGGTTGTCGAGCTCCGCCGTCATCTTCTCCGTGTTGGTCACGAAGTACGGCGAGAGGTACCCGCGGTCGAACTGCATGCCCTCGACCACCTCGAGCTCGGACTCCATGCCCTTCGCTTCTTCGACGGTGATCACGCCTTCCTTGCCGACCTTCTCCATCGCGTTGGCGAGCATCTCGCCGATGGTGCGGTCGCCGTTGGCGCTGATGGTGCCGACCTGAGCGATGTGCTCCTTGTCCTTCGTCGGCGTCGCGAGCTTCTTGATCTCCGCGACCATCGCCTGCACCGCCTGATCGATGCCGCGCTTGATCTCCATCGGGTTGTGACCCGCCTCGACGAGCATCAGGCCCTGCGTGTAGATGGCCTGCGCGAGGACGGTCGCCGTCGTGGTGCCGTCGCCGGCCTTGTCGCTCGTCTTGCTCGCGACCTCGCGCACCATCTGGGCGCCCATGTTCTCGAACTTGTCGGCGAGCTCGATCTCCTTCGCGACGGTGACGCCGTCCTTGGTCACCACCGGCGAGCCGAAGCTCTTCTCGATGACGACGTTGCGGCCCTTCGGCCCGAGCGTGACCTTCACCGCGTCGGCGAGGTGGTTGACACCGTGGAGGATGCGGCCGCGCGCGCTGCGGCTGTAGACGATCTGCTTGGCGCTCATGGTTCTCTTCTCTCCTCAGATCACTTGGTGAAGACCGCGAGGACGTCGTCCTGGTTGAGGAGCACGAGCTCCTCGCCCTCGACCTTGACCTCGGTGCCCGAGTACTTGCCGAAGAGGACGCGGTCGCCCTCCTTCACGTCGAGCGGCATCGACTTGCCGTTCTTGAGGACCTTGCCCGAGCCCACGGCGACCACGACGCCCTCGAGGGGCTTCTCCTTCGCGGTGTCGGGGATGATGATTCCCCCCTTCGTCTTCTCCTCTTCCTGCGTGCGACGGACGACGAGACGATCGGACAGCGGACGGATCTTCATGAGTATTCTCGCTCTCTTGGGCCGCTTTTTCGCGGGCTGTTAGCACTCGCCCCAGGTGAGTGCCAGAATCGCGCCGGCAACCTAGTTTCTCTGCGGCAGGCGTCAAGGGCGGAAGGCGCGGCTGATGCGTGACGGAACGCCATCCCGCGCAAAAGCGGCATGCTCCCGCTCTACCAAAGTCCCGTTCTTCCGCACGGTTAGGCTCTCGTCCGACCCTTGCACCACGGCGATGCGATTCCATGGTCGCCTTCCTCTCACGCAACGCGAAGAACGGGGGCGATCAGCTCGCCCCCGGCGTCCCCGTCCGCGCCGGCCAGCTGGTCGCCGGCAAGTACCGCATCGAGGAGCTCCTCGGCTGCGGCGCCAACGCGATCGTCGTCACCGCGCGGCACGCGCACCTCCGCACGCCGGTCACGCTCAAGATCCTCACCGCATACACCGACGAGCAGCTCGACGCGGTGAAGCGGCAGGTGAAGAAGGCGCGCCTCGCGTCGCGGCTGAAGGGAGAGCACATCGCGCGCATCGTCGACATCGGCACGACGGAGGACGGCATGCCGTTCATCGTCACGCCGCGGCTCGAGGGGCACACCCTCGCGGCCGAGCTCGAGTCGCGCGGACGGATGCCGCCCGAGGAGGCGATCCGGTGGATCCTCGAGGCGTGCGAGGCGCTCGCCGAAGCGCACGCGATCGGTCTCGTCCACGGCGACCTCAAGCTGAAAAACCTGTTCCTCGCGAAGCGCGGCGAGTCGCGCGTCCTCGAGGTGCTCGACTTCGGCATGGCGAGCCCGATCGAGGCCGCCGGTGACGCGAGCGCGACCGCGTGGTTCGGGATGCCCTCGTACCTCGCGCCGGAGCAGATCCGCGATCCGTCGGCGGTCGACGCGCGCGCCGACATCTGGGCGCTCGGCGTGATCCTCCACCAGCTCATCAGCGGGTCTCTCCCCTTCGTCGCGGACACCGTCTCGGGGGTGCTCGTCGCCGTCTGCTTCGACGCCGCGCCGCTGCTCAGCGAGGTCCCCTACGAGCTCGCGCGCGTGGTCCATCGCTGCCTCGAGAAGGAGGCGGACAAGCGCCCCGCGAGCGTCGAGGAGCTCGCGAGCGACCTCGCGCGCTTCGTCGGCGACGACGGCAAGCGCGCATCCGAGCGCGTACGCGCGGCGCTCGCCGCGGCGC
>JBDHVD010000707.1:0-3458 GCA_039809525.1 Labilithrix sp.
CCTCCTCCGGGACGACCGGCTCGACGACCGGCGAAGGGACCATCGCCGATTCGCCGCTGGCCGGCACCATCGCGGGCCGTGC
Organism: Labilithrix sp.; assembly: GCA_039809525.1. Lineage (GTDB taxonomy): Bacteria > Myxococcota_A > Polyangia > Polyangiales > Polyangiaceae > Labilithrix. The sequence continues at coordinate 83 of JBDHVD010000707.1, forward strand.
GTTCGAGCCGAAGGCGATCTACGTCCGCTACTCGAATGCGAACGCGCAGTGGTTCTTCGCGATCGACAACTACGAGAACGACTGCGGCTCGATGAAGTCGCGGCCCGATCCGACGACGGCGCTCAAGGTGAACGTCGGCGCCGTCGATCCGAAGATCGGATCGTTCCCGCTCGCCTACGGCGACGGCCACGGCGCGACGTTCCAGATCGGCGTCTACGAGACCGCCGAGCAGGCCGAGACGCGGCCGGTGCAGACCGGCACGCTGCGGTTCGACACCTGGTCGGACAGCCCCGGATCGACCGTGAGCGGCGCGCTGAAGCTGTCCGGCGAGGACAGCGAGGTCGAAGGCACCTTCGTCGCGAAGGTGTGCCCCGCGCGCTGATCGCTCAGTCCGTGAGGCCCTGCGCGAGCGTGCGCGGCTCGTCCTTGAAGAGGATCTCCACCTTCCTCGGATCGAGGATGCGCGTGACGACGCCGTCCCCGAACTTCTTGTGGCGAATGAGGTCGCCCTCGGCGAACGTCTGATCGACGCGATAGGCCTTGAAGTCGTTCACCGCCTTGCCGGCGATCGCCTTCTCCCACGTACGCTCACGGTCGAGCGCCGCCTGCTGCGCCTTCGTCACGCTCGCGCGCGTCGAGCGCGGTCCCGACGACGACGACGATGCGCCCGCGCGGACGACGGACGGCGCCTTCTCACCCGGCGCACGCGGCCGATAGTTGTGGTGCGACCCGCAGGTCGAGCACTCCACCCGCACCGGCGTGCCGCCCACCATCGCGATGATGCGATGGTTCAGAACGAGCTTGCACTTGGTGCACCAGCTATCGGCCTCTCCCCCCGTCTTGAGAGGTTTACTCATGGCCGCAGCATAGTGAGCCGAGACGCGCGCGTCACGAGCCGAAGTGCATCAGCTGCGACGTCGCCTGCGGTCGCGGTCCTCGCGATGGACGCTGACGTTGGTCTTGACCTCGGGGCGGGGAAGGGGCGTGCGCTCGCGGTCCTCTCCCTCCTCGCGCCCGCCCTCGCTCTCGTCCTCGCGATCGTCGACGTCCTCGTCGCCTTCGTCTTCCGGTGGCGCGGCGCTCTTGTCTTCCGCGCCCGATGCCTTGCTGCTGCGGCTCTTCGGCGACTTCTTCGAGCGTCCGTCGTTCGGCGTGAAGCGGATCGTGGTGTTCACCTCGAACTGCACGGCGGTCAGCACCTTCTGCATCTCGCCCGCGAGGTTCGTGTGCTCGAGGAAGTCGCGCATCTCCTTGGCGACGACGCGGAACAGTCCGTTCTTCGTCTCGTCGATCTGCGCGAGGAGGTAGTGCGCGATCTCCTTCGGGAGCTTCAGGTCGCCGACGAACTGCTTCACGTTGTCGGGAGCCTCGAGCGTCTTCTCGACCCCGAGCTCGACGGCGCGCCGGACGATCTCCGGGATCACGCCCTCGAGCCGGCGCTTGCGCCGCTCGTCCTTCGGCGGCGGAGCGGTCGACGTGCGGTCCGCCGGGAGAGGGCTCTCCGGCGGCGCGCTCTCGGGGGGCGGATCCTGGTCGCTCATGGAAGGCCGGGTTTAGCCCCGGATTCCTGGTTCGTCAACGCGACGCGTCAGGCGGCCGCGCTGAGGAGGATCCGGCTCACGCCGGCGGCCGCCGCCTCGAGGTCGCGGGTGACCTTGGCCTGCGCCTCCACCCCGGCGCGCGGCTGGCGGCGGGCGCAGAGGAGGACCTCCTGACCGGCCACGCGGAGCGAACGGACCTCGACCTCGCTGCGGAGCGACTCGACGCGCGAGCTGACCTGGTCGGTCATCGAGCTCCACGCGCCCTCGGCGAGGAGCGGGGCATAGGCCGCGAGCTCCTCGCAGACCGGCCACGATCCCGCGCCGGCGACGACGACGCCGGAGGCATCGGCGACCACGATCGCATCGAGCTCGCCGCGCGCCCGCGTCGTGCTGAGCTGGTAATGCAGGGCGACGAGCGGATCGGTGCTGCGGCGCAGGCGGCGGTCGTCGCCGGAGGCCGGCGGCGCCTTACGAGAGAGGCCGTTCATGGGCGAAAGTGTCGCGTGCGCCGGATGCCCGGGCCAAAATTGCGGTGTCCCGGCGGCCCGTGCTTGGGCGGCCTCGGGGATCGTGCGAGACTCCGGGAGACGTGCACCTCGTCGTTCCTCCCGGAGGCTGCTTTCGCGAGACCCGGCGGATCGAGCTCGGGCCGCGGGTCCTGACCATCGGTCGCGGCGACGGCTGCGACGTCCGGCTCGACGTCCCCGGGGTCGATCCCGAGCATGCCCGCATCAGCGAGGTCGCCCTCATCGCGATCGGCCCGGACTGCGCCGTCGGCGACGTCCCGCTCGACGCCGGCTCGCGCCGCCTCGTGATGCCCGGCGACGAGATCCAGATCGGCAGCGTCGTGCTCGCCCTCGAGGGCGACGATCCGAGCCTGATCCCGCCGCCCCCGGACGCCGCCGGCGAGAACCTCCTCCTCGGACGCGCCCGGATGCGCGGCCCGAAGGTCCGCGTCGTCGAGGGCCACAACTTCGGCGACGAGCTCACGCTCGAAGAGGAGAACCGCCTCTACGTGATCGGCCGCGCGCCGAAGTGCGACCTCGTGCTCGAGGACCGCGAGGTCTCGCGCGAGCACCTCAAGCTCGTCCGTCGCGGCTACAGCGTGTTCATCCAGGACCAGTCGTCGACGCGCGGGTCGTGGCTCGGCCGCACGTCCGTCTACTCCGGCTCGACCGTGGAGTGGACGCGGCCGCGCATGCTGAAGGTGGGCGCGACCATCCTCTCGCTCGAGCTGCCCGAAGAGATCCGCCGCAACGCGCCCGCCGCCCAGGCGAGCGCGCCGCACACCCCGCCGCCGCGATCGAAGACGCCGCCGCCGCCCTCGTCGTCGGCCGGTGCGTCGCCGTCCTCGCGCCCGCGCGGCACGTTCGAGACCACGCCGTCGCCGCCGAGCACGAACACGCCGCCGCCCGTGCACTACGCCGCGCGCCCGCAGGCCGATGCGCCCGCGGCGATGGCCGCGCCGATCGCCATCAGCACGCCGGTGCCGTCGAAGGGACCGCCGCGCAAGGCGTGGAAGAAGACGGGCCCGACGATCGGCAAGGCGTCGGGCGTGCTCCTGCTCGCGCTCGCGGCGCTCACCATCCTCGGCGCGCTGTTCGTCGTCTTTTCCCTGATGGAGTGACGCGTCTCCAAACCGGACACGAGAAGAGACGCGCACGCAGGTTGCGGACGCCGCCAGGGGCGTGTAGCTCCGTCCGCGATGAGCGTGGATCTGGTGATCGGAGATCTCGTCGAGATCGACGCGGCGAACCTCGTGGCGCTCGCCCGCGTGCCCTCGATCGTGGGCGATCGCATGCATCTCGCGCTCGAGCAGGGCGGGTTCGTGCCCT
>JBDHVD010000708.1:0-3446 GCA_039809525.1 Labilithrix sp.
CTTCCTCGAGGCGGCGCAGCCCGACGACGTGCAGCTCGACGGGCGTTCGACGGTCCGCGGGATCAGCGAGCGCTTCCGCGACACCATGAACGAGCCGTACTTCCGCCGGTACCAGGAGATCGACCTCCCGGCGCTCTTCGGGCGACACGGGCTGTCGATCGAGAGGACCGATCGCTGCTACGTATCCAAGCTCGTTGTCGCTCGACGCTCCTGAGAAAGGTGTCTGGTCCGTCATCCGTGAGGCCCTCCGCGGCACCACGCAGGACCTGACCGCGATCCCCATCCAGCGCGCCGTCGTGCTCCTCGCGGTGCCGACGGTGCTCGAGATGTCGATGGAGTCGCTCTTCGCGGTCGTCGACATCTTCTTCGTCTCGAAGCTCGGACCGGCGGCGGTCGCGGCGGTGGGGCTCACCGAGTCGATGCTCTCGCTCGCCTACGCCATCGCGATGGGCCTGGGGGCGGGCGCGACCGCGATCATCGCGCGGCGGACCGGCGAGAAGGACGCCGACGGCGCGGCGAGCGCGGCGGTGCAGGTCATCCTCGTCGCCGTGACGATCGCGGCTGCGCTCGGCGTGGCCGGCGTCATCCTCGCGCCGCGCCTCCTCGGGGCGATGGGCGCGTCGAGCGACGTCGTCGCGACCGGCGCGCCGTACACCGCGGTGATGCTCGGCGGGAGCGTCACCATCTTCCTCCTCTTCGTGGTGAACGCCGTCTTCCGCAGCGCGGGTGACGCCTCGGTCGCGATGCGCTCGCTGTGGCTCGCGAGCATCCTCAACATGGTGCTCGCCCCGTGCCTCGTGTTCGGCGTGGGCCCGATCCCGCGTCTCGGCGTCACCGGCGCCGCCATCGCCACGACCGCGAGCCGAGGCATCGGCGTCCTCTATCAGCTGTCCGTCCTCGTGCGCGCCGATGGCCGCCTGGTGATCGCGCGCCGTCACCTCGCGGTGCGCGTCGCCGAGGTCCGCGAGATCGTGCGCCTCGCGGTCCCCGCGGCGATGCAGGTCCTCGTCGAGACCGCGAGCTGGCTCGCCCTCGTGCGGATCCTCGCGACGTTCGGGGAGGTCGCGCTCGCGGGCTACACCATCGCGATGCGCGTCGCGGTCTTCGCGCTCTTGCCTCCGTGGGGCCTCGCGAACGCGGCGGCGACGCTCGTGGGCCAGAACCTCGGTGCGCGCGAGCCGGAGCGCGCGGAGCGATCGGTCGGGGTGATCGCTCGCTACAACGTCGCGTTCCTCGGAGCGGCGGGCGTCCTCTTCGTCGTCTTCGCGCGCCCGATCGTGTCCGTCTTCGCGAGCGATCCGGACGTCGTCGCCCTCGCGGCCGCGGCGCTCCGCATCGTCGCGCTCGGGTTCGCGTTCTTCGCCTACGGGATGGTCGCCATCCAGGCGTTCAACGGGGCAGGCGACACGCGGACGCCCATGCTGGTGAACGTGGGCTCGTTCTGGCTGTTCAAGATCCCGCTCGCCTACGTGCTGGCGGTCACCGCCGGGATGGGCCCGCCCGGCGTCTTCGTGGCGATCAGCGCGGCGTATTCGCTGCAGTCGCTGGTGGCGGCGTGGCTGTTCCGCCGCGGGCGCTGGCGCGCGACGATGGTATCTTCCTCGGGATGACGCGCGTCGTCCCGAGACGAGCCGTGCCGGTCCTGCCGGACGAGGCGGCTCGTACGCTGCGCGCGGGGATGCGCCTCGGACGCTACGTGCTGCTCTGTCCGATCGCGTCGGGCGGCATGGCCCACGTCTGGGCGGCCGAGCAGCTCGGCGATCTCGGCTTCCGGAAGCTCGTCGCGCTGAAGACCATCCTCCCCGAGCTCGCGCAGGACTCCGAGCTCCGGGCGATGTTCCTCGACGAGGCGCGCCTCGCGTCGAGGATCCGCCACGCCAACGTCGTCGAGGTGCTCGACCTCGGCGTCGAGGGCAGCATCGTCTTCCAGGCGATGACGCTGATCGACGGCATCGCGCTGAGCGGCTGGACCTCGCGCCTCGAGGGCGCGCGCCTGCCGTTCGGCGTGACGGCGCGCATCGTCGTCGACGTGCTCCGCGGGTTGCACGCCGCGCACGAGCTCCGCGACGACGACGGACACCTGCTCGGCCTCGTCCATCGGGACGTGTCCCCGCAGAACGTCCTCGTCGGCGCCGACGGCGTCGCGAAGCTCGCCGACTTCGGCATCGCGAAGGCCTTCGGCCGCGCAGCGCTCGAGACCGCCACCGGGCAGGTGAAGGGCAAGATCCGCTACCTCGCGCCGGAGCTGCTCGACGGCCTGCCGGCCTCGCCGCAGAGCGACCTCTTCTCCGTCGGCGTCGTCCTCTGGGAGCTGGTCGCCGGGCAGCGGCTCTTCGACCTGCCCACCGAGGACGTCCCGCGGAGCGCGCGCAAGAGGCGGATCGTCCGGCCGGTGAGCGAGGTCGCGCCCGACGTGCCGCCGGCGATCGCCGACGTGGCGATGCGTGCACTGTGCACTGATCCGTTCGCGCGCTTCGCGTCGGCGCTCGAGATGGCGGACGCGCTCGATCGCGCCGCGCGTGCGGAAGGGCTCGAGACGAACCACGGAGACGTCGCCGCGAGCCTCGAGCGCTCCCTCGGCCGCGAGCTGTCGCGACGTCGCGACGCGATCCGCGCCGCGCGGCGGCCCTCGGCGAACGTGGGGGACGCGCCGCCGCCGGAGCTCGCGACCGACACGGTGACCATCTCCGAACCCGCGGCACGGCGCACGCGGTTCGGCGCGCGGGGGTGGCTCGTGCTCGGCGGCGCGGCGCTCGCCGCGGGGATGATCGTCGTCGCGACCCGGCCGCGTGCTCAGATCGCGCCCGCGCCCGCGGAGGCGGCGTCGTCCGCGCCGATCGCGTCCTCCGCGGAGCCGATCGTCGAGGCGCCGCCGTCCACGTCCGCGTCCGCGTCCGCGCCGCCGCCGCGCGCGAAGCCGGGGCACAAGGTCCGCGGGCCGCGCCCGGCCGCTCCTCCCGCGCAGAGCGTCCCGAAGCCGATGTTCGAGAGCCCCTACTGATGCGGACCGCTCTCGCCGCGCTCGTCCTCGCGACCGCGATCGCGACCACCGCGCATGCCGCGCCGGCCGACGCCAAGCAGCGCGCCGCGCAGAGCTTCGCCGCGGGCAAGACCGCGTTCGCGCACGGCGACTTCGCGGCCGCGGCCGCCGCGTTCGAGCAGGCCGCGCTCTACGTCCCGCATCCCGCGGCGCTCCTCGATGCGGCCGAGGCGTGGGCGCTCGCCGGCGATCGCGTGCGCGCCGCGCAGCTCTGCGACCGTGTGCTCGCGATGGCTCCGCTCGAGGCGCGCTTCCGCGCGGCCGCCGACGAGCAGCTCGCGCGCCTCGCGCCTCACGTCGCGACGGTCCGCGTGCGGACCGCGCCCGGTGCGCGCATCACCGTCGACGGTCGCGACGAGGCCGGCGGCCCGATCCGCCTCGCACCGGGCGGCCACGTGCTCGAGGC
>JBDHVD010000709.1:0-3441 GCA_039809525.1 Labilithrix sp.
CGAGGCCGCGGGCGTCGCGCCGGCGGACGAGCGCGAGGACGAGCACGTTCACCAGCGCCTCGATCCCCGGATCGTCGCCGCGTGCGTGCGGGAGCTCGGCGCCGATCGCCCGCGCGATCGCGCTGACGCTGGAGTCGACGCCGTGCACGAACGGCTCGTCGGGCATCGCGCCGCCGGTGCCGAGCGCGTCGACGGCCTCGGTCACGAGCGCGTGCGACACGACGATCTGGGCGACGCGCGTGAAGCGCATGCGCGGCGTGTTGAGCAGGCCGGGCGGGAGCAGGATCGCGGCCCCCGCCGACGCAGCGACGACGCGCCGCTCGCCGGTGCCGAGCGTGAACGCGAGCTCACCGGCCTCGACGAAGGACAGCTCGTAGCCCGGGTTCTCGTGCGAGAAGCCGCTGACGACGCGATCGGCGTGCGACGCGCGATGGTGGACCGAGAACCACGGATCCATCCCGAACACCGTACTCGATCTACGATGCCAGGCCATGGGCTGGCCCGATCGTCGCGTCCTCGATTCGTTCGGCATCGACGTCCCCATCGTGCAGGCGCCGATGGCCGGATCGATCGATGCCGATCTGGTGATCGCGGTTGCGCGCGCCGGCGGCCTCGGGTCGCTCCCGTGCGCGATGCTCGACGTCGCGCAGGTCCGGAGCGAGGTCGCGAAGGTCCGCGCCGCGACGGCCGCGCCGATCAACCTGAACTTCTTCTGTCATCGCCCGCTGCCGGTGGACGCCGCGCGCGAGCAGGCGTGGCGCGAGCGGCTCGCGCCCTACTACGCGGAGCTCGGCGTCGGCGCGGCGAGCGCGCCGGCGCGTGGCCGCGCGCCGTTCGACGAGGCGATGTGCGCGCTCGTCGTCGAGCTCGCGCCCGCGGTGGTGAGCTTCCACTTCGGTCTGCCCGATGCGGCGCTCGTCGAGCGCGTGCGGAGGACGGGGGCGAAGATCGTGTCGTCGGCGACCACCGTCGAGGAGGCACGCTGGCTCGAGGACCACGGCTGCGACGCGATCGTGGCGCAGGGCTGGGAGGCGGGCGGTCACCGCGGCCACTTCCTCCGCGACGACGTCGCGGGGCAGGCGGGGACGATCTCGCTCGTCCCGCAGGTGGTCGATGCGGTGAAGGTGCCGGTGATCGCGGCGGGCGGCATCGCCGATGCGCGCGGGATCGTCGCCGCGCTCGCGCTCGGCGCGGCCGCGGTGCAGCTCGGGACCGCGTACCTCCTCTGCCCGGAGGCGAAGACGTCGCCGGTGCATCGCGAGGCGCTCCTTGCGGCGACGGACGACGCGACGCTGGTGACGAACGTGTTCACCGGACGCCCGGCGCGCGGGATCGCGAACCGGCTCGTGCGCGAGGTCGGGCCGATGTCCGAGCTCGCGCCGGCGTTCCCGCGCGCGAGCGACGCGATCGCTCCGCTCCGGGCGACGGGCAACCCCGACTTCGTCCCGCTGTGGTCCGGTCAGGCGGCGCACCTCGCACGCGCGATGCCGGCGGGCGAGCTCACGACGACGCTCGCCGCCGAGGCGCTCGCGATGCTCGCTCGCTGATCGTCACGGCACGAGCGACAGGTCCGCGACGTCGACGCCGAGTCGATCGAGGCGCTGCACCTTCGCGCCGCCGCGCCGCCGTCACGGATGGTCGGGAACCGCGGCTTCGCGCGGAGCTTGCGCTCGTTCTCCTTCTTCAAGGCGGCGAGCTTCGCGCGCACGATCGACTCCTCCGTCCCGCACGTATCGAGATCGGCAGGCCAGGTCTCGTAGCCGGGGCCGTTCTGGTCTCCCTCGGCGACGACGGTGTGCACCGCGTTGCCGATGCGGCGGGCGGCGAGGAGCGACCCGGACAGCTCGATCTCGCGCACAGCTTCGGCTCGGCGCGGCTCGTGAGGTCGAAGACGGAGATTTTGTGGTCGAGCCGTCGCCGCCGAACGCGCAGTCGTAGCCGTAGGTGCAGCGCGGCGAACCGGTGCCGCCGATCGCGGCGTACACGACCGCGCGATCGCCCTCGACGAACATCTCGCGCACCGTGCCGGCGAGGCGCGTCACCGACACCACGCGCGCGCTCGGCGCCTCGACGATCCGGAGCGCGGTCTTCACCAGGTCGGCCTCGTCGACGCCCGCCACCTGGTTGTTCGTGCCCGACGCGGTCTTCGCCGCCGGGACCTTCGCGTCGGCCTGCATCGGCGCGGCCGACGTCATCGGACGCGGGTGGAGCATGCGGCCGAGCGATCGCTCCTGCTCCATGCGCTTCCGCTCGAGGTAGTGCTCGCGATCGGCCGCCCAGCACTCCGGCTGCGCGTCGTGCCACTCCTTGAACGAGGCGTCGACCGCCGCCCGCATCTCGGCGACGCGCGCCTTCGCGTCGTCCGCCCAGGCCTGATCGCAGGTGGTCGCGACGAGGCGCGCCTCCTTCAACGCCGCGCCGCCGGGCTCGCCGCGACGAGGAGGAGGCCGACGAGACGACGCGCAGAGGAGGCATCACGCGTCGTACGCGCGAGCCGCCTCCACGATCTACGTCACTTCACGGTCCGCATCGCGACGAGCATGGGCCAGCCCACGTATTTCGTGGCGCGCGGCCAGCGCTCGGCCAGCGCCTGGTCGCCCTCGTGCTCCTCGACCCGATCGATGCGGAGGCCCGCGCCGATCGCGGCCATCACGTAGGACGAGACGGGATGCTCCCAGCCCTCGAGCCGGACCTCGGTCCCGTCCTTCGGATCGTCGAAGTTCGCCTGGTTGCCGCGGAGGCGCATCGCCGGATGCATGTCGGAGCAGACGAACGCGCCCCCGTCCCGCAGCACGCGCCGGACCTCGGCGAAGAGCGGATCGAGATCGCGCAGGTGCTCGAGCGCGAGGCAGCAGAGCACGCGATCGAACGCGGCGTCGGGGAAGGGGAGCGGCTGCCGGAGATCGGCCTCGACGAACGAGACCTCGTGCGCGTCGAGTCGCTTCCTGGCTTCGGCGAGCATCCCCCGCGAGAAGTCGACCGCGGTGACGCGCGCGCCCGCATCGGCGAGGCGGATCGTGTGCCGGCCCGTCCCGCACGCGAGCTCGAGGACCGACAGCCCCCGCACGTCGCCGAGGAGCGGTGGGACGACGCGATCGTCGAGCGCCGTGAGCGGGTTGCCGTCGTGATCGTAGACGGCGGCCCAGCGGTCGTATCCCTCGCGTACCGTCACGTGCTCGACGCGCTTGTCCATCGCTCGGCGACCGTAGTCGATCCGAGCCCGGCTTCGCGCTCGACGCGGTCGGCGCCGGTGAGGTCGAACACCGCCTCCGACGCGCACGCCCATGCGGTGCCGAGGGCGAGCCCTCCGAGGACGTCGGTCGGCCAGTGCACGCCGAGGTACACGCGCGTGGCGCCGATCGCGCTCGCCACGGCGCCGGCCGACGCGAGCAGCGCCGCGCGGCGCCGGCGCAGGCGGCGGCTGCGCGAGGCGACGAAGGC
>JBDHVD010000710.1:0-3423 GCA_039809525.1 Labilithrix sp.
GTGGACGCCGCAAGCGACTCCTTCGGCGGGCGGGGGCCAGAGCCTACGGCGACTTCTTGGACCTCAGCTGCACGAGGTTCTCGCCGCCGCCTTCGCTTCCGGCGCCTTCCTCGGCGTAGCCGGCCTCCTCGAACGCGAGCGCGGCCGCGGCGATCTCCTCGTCGGACGCCTGGCGGACCGCCTTCACCTTCACCACGTAGCGGAGGGTCTTGCCCGCGAGCGGGTGGTTCGCGTCGACGACGACGGAGTCCTCCTTCACCTCGAGCACGCGCATGATCACCTCGTCGCCGTCCGGCGACTCGGCCACGAGCTCGTCTCCGACCGCGACCTGATCGGGGCGCGGGAACTCGCTCCGATCGACGTCGAGGACGAGCTCCTCGTCGTGCTCGCCGAAGCCCTCCTCGGGCGAGACGGTGACCTCCTTCGTCTCGCCGGGCTTCATGCCGGTGACGGCGATCTCCAGGCCGGGCACGATCATGCCGTAGCCGTGCACGTAGACGATCGGCTCGCCCGTCTCGGTCTCGCTCGAGTCGAGCACCTCTCCTTCTTCGTCGCGGAGCTCGTACTCGAGGACGACGTGCGCGTTCGGCTGGATGGTGTCCACGCGCCGAGGATAGCGCGACAACCGCTGGCGTCCGCACGCCGATCCGCGGTAACGGATCGGGCGTGCAGGGGCGCGCGGTGCTCGTCGTCGGCTCGGCCCTCGCCGCGTGCGCGCTCGCGGCGTGCTCCCTGCTCACGTCGTTCGACGGGCTGCCGATCGACACGCCCCCCGACGCCTCCGACGAGGCCGCTGCCGCCGACGCCGGAGCGGCGTGCCCCGCGGGCGAGCATCGCTGCGGTGGAGACGGCGTCGTCGGCGATCCCAACACGCTCTACCGCTGCCTGGGAGACGGCGGGGCGGTGGTCGCGATCCCCTGCACGAAGGGCTGCGCGCGGAGGCCGGGCCGGGGCGGCGCCTGCGTCTGCGTCGCGGGGACGAAGTACTGCGGAAACGATCAGGTCGTCGGCGATCCCTCGGCGCTCTACGAGTGCCGGAGCGACTACTCGGGCAAGCTCCTCCGCGTCTGCGATGCGGGATGCACCGTGAAGGTGAACGCCGAGGACGACTGCCGCTGAGGTTCTGCGGTACCGTTCCCGGGTGTCCTGGAGGATCGACGAGAGCGACGCCGAGACCGATGTCGTCCCCTCGCAGGGCGCGCGATCGACGATCCGGCGCCAGCCGCGGATCGCCTGGCGCGACGCCGCGGGCGACCATGCGGTGACGCTCGGGAAGCTCGCGCTCGTCGGCTCGACGAGCCGCGCGGACCTCGTCGTCGAAGACCCCACCGTCTCGCGCCTCCATGCCGAGCTCGAGCCGAGGCACGACGGGCTCTGGGTGCGCGACCTCGGCAGCCGGAACGGCACGTGGATCGAGGGCGTCCAGGTCCGCGAGGCGCGCGTGCCCGACGGCGGACGCATCCGCGTCGGGAGCACCGTCCTCTCCGTCGACGCCGCGGTCGAGACGTCGATCGAGCTCTGGCCCGACGCGCGCTTCGGCGCCCTCGTCGGAGGCAGCGTCGAGATGCGTGAGCTGTTCGCGATCCTCGCGCGCGTCGCCGCGCTCGAGTCGACCGTGCTCATCGAGGGCGAGACCGGCACCGGCAAGGAGCTCGTGGCGCGCGCGCTCCACGACGCGTCGCCGCGGGCGGGCGGGCCCTTCGTGGTGGTCGATTGCGCCGCGCTGCCGGAGCAGCTGCTCGAGAGCGAGCTGTTCGGGCACGTGAAGGGCTCGTTCACCGGCGCGACGAGCACCCGCGTCGGCGCGCTCGAAGCCGCGGCGGGCGGCACCGTGTTCCTCGACGAGATCGGCGAGCTCACGCCGAGCGTGCAGCCGAAGCTGCTACGCGCGCTCGAGTCACGGACCATCCGGCGCATCGGCGAGAGCGCGCACCGGCCGATCGACGTGCGCTTCGTCTCCGCCACGCATCGCGACCTGCGCCAGATGGTGAGCGCCGGCTCGTTCCGCGAGGACCTGTACTTCCGGCTCGCGGTGCTCCCGGTGAGCGTCCCGCCGCTGCGCACGCGCATGGACGACGTCGTGCTGCTCATCGATCACTTCTGTCAGGGCGCGAGCGACGCGTTCAGGACGGAGCTCCTGCGCGAGGCGCTCGATCGTCCGTGGCCGGGCAACGTCCGCGAGCTCCGGAACTTCGTCGAGCGCGCCGTCGCGTTCGGCGCGCGTCAGGCGGCGGCGATGTCCGGACCGCGATCGGAGCCGGCTCCGGCGCCGTCGCGTCCCGGCGATCTCGCGGGCAGCGCCTTCGCGAAGCCGTTTCGCGAGTTCCGTGACGAGATGGAGCGCGCGTACGTGCAGCGCTTGCTCGAGCGCCACGGCGGCAACGTGCAGGCGGCCGCGCAGGCGGCGGGGCTCGACCGCACGTACATCTATCGGCTGCTGAAGAAGCACGAGGCGTGAGTCAGAACGAGCCCTGACCGACGACGACGCCTCCGCCGGCCGTCGGCGACGCGGCGACGCGGACGCTCGTGATGCCGACGACGACGGCGGCGCCGAGCGCGACGAGGCCGCCGGCGAACAGCAGATCACCGACGACGAGCTTCGTCTGCGCGCGATCGCGGTCGTCGGCGGTGCACGTGCGGCTCACCCCGCACGTCGCGTAGAGGCTCGAGCGATCGCTCCGTCCATCCATCCAGAAGAGGACGCCGGCGCCGCTCGCGACCAGGCCGGCGCCTCCGAGCACCCACGTGAGCGGCGAGATCGTGGGCCGTGCGGGCGCCGGGGTCGTCGTCGTCTCGCGCGGCATGGCCAGCGTGATCAAGCGCTCGTGCTCGCCGGCGGCGACGACGATCGACGCGCGTGCGGTCCGGCCGCTCCGCTCGGCGGTGAGCGTGTGCGCGCCGGGATCGAGCGGCAGCGCGCGCCCGTCGGCGCGCACGCCCTTCGGCTCGCGATCGACGGTGACGAGCGCATCGGCGACGTCGTGACCGTCCGCATCGACGACGCGCACCACGATCGACGGCAGCGAGCCCTCGACCTCCGCGAGCCAGCGCTTGCAGTCGCGCGCGATCGCCGCGGGACAGCCCTCGCGCGCGCACGCGATGAGCTCGTCGCGCGCGGCGCGGAGACGCGCGTCGCGACGGAGCCGCTGCGCGCTCTCCGCGGACGCGATGCACCGGTCGGTCACGTCGGCCCGCGCGGCGGCGGGCGCGAGGAGCGCGAGGAAGACGACGGCGCTCGCGGCGCACGCGCGCGTCACTTGAAGCACGCCTTCTTGTATTGCCGCACGCCGTCGGCGTCGATGGTGTACGGCGGGGTGCAGTCGACCTTCGGCGCGGTCGCCGGGGGACGGGCGATCGGCTTCCGCGACAGCTTCGATTTCTACTACCAGAACCACGAGATGGACAACATTTCATCGCTCGAAA
>JBDHVD010000711.1:0-3413 GCA_039809525.1 Labilithrix sp.
CGTTCATGTTCATCACGCCGCCGAAGCCGGGCGGCCCCGATCCGAACCCGCCGGGGCCGAGCCCGAAGAGCCCGTCGCAGGAGCGCGGCGCGCCTCCGCCGGTCAACGTCAACGAGTCGCGCGAGGGCGCGCTTCCGCCGCCCCGCCGTACTCACGTGCACGGCTGATTCGTGTAGGCTGGGCGAAGCCGAAGACGCCCCCGCATGGAATCGACATCGGAAGCACGCGCCACCGGTGCCGCCAGCTGGGCGGGGCAGGCGCTCACCACCACCGCGGCGCTCGCGGTCGTCGCGAAGATCCTCGGCGTGCTCGTCGTGCCGGGGCTCCGCGGCGTCGTCAGCCAGCGCACGGTCGAGACGTTCGAGACGACGAGCGCGACGTTCGCGTACACGCTCGCGGCGCTCCTCGTCGCGCTGGTGTGCGCGTCGTCGTTCGAGCTCGCGCGCACGCGGCGCATCGGCGTGGGCGCGCGCGGCTCGGTCGTCGCCGTCTCGGGCCTCATCGTCGCGCTCGCGTCGCCCGCGGTGGTCACGCGGCTCCACGCCGTCGCGGCGCTCGCGCTCGCGGTCACCACGAGCGCCACCGTGCTCGTCGCGGGCGTCGTCACGCTGCGCGCGCCCGCGACGCGCGCGCTCGGCGCGGTCCTCTCGCTGCTCGCGTTCTGCGCCATCGTCCGCGTGGTCGGATGGGAGCTCGCGGCCGTCGGCGCCGAGCGCCCGAGCCCCGGCATGTTCTCCGCCGGCCGCGGCCTCGCGACCTTCGCGGTCGCGCTGCATGCGGTCGGCGTCCTGCTCGCGGCCGCGTGGCTCGGCACGCGATCGAAGATCCGCGGCCGCTTGCTGGCGAACGTGGCGATCGTCGGCGCGTTCGTGGTCACGTACCTCGGCGCGCGGACGACCGAGGGCACGCCCGGCGCGGTCGAGGCGGTGCTGCGGACGTCGCTGATCGAGGCGGCCGGCGTCCCCCTGCCCTACGCGCTCGGATCGGTCGCGGCGTTCCTCGTGCCCGCGTCGATCCTCCTCGCCGTCGTCGCGCTCGTGCAGCAGGGCGCGTCGCGCGCGGTCTTCGCGTCGCTCGCGCTCGCGCTCGTCTCGCACGGCGCGTTCGACGTCCCGCTCCACGCGCTCGCCATCACCGCGGCCGCGCAGTGGGCGATGCTCGCGATGGCCGACGATCGCTCGGCGTGGTCGCCCGCGGCGCCGCGCGCGGCGAGCGCCGAACGCTCCGCCGCGTAGCGTTCACACACGCAACTTGCGGCTCGGCGGGCGCTCGCGCCCCGCGCGCGCGAGGAGCTCGCAGTCGGACGCGCGCACGCATCCGCACGCGAGCGTCGCGCGCAGGAACTTCTCCATCGCGGCCAGGCGCTCGCGCGCGGCGACGACCTCGTCGAGCTTGCGCTTCGCCAGGCGCTTCCACGTCGCCGAGCTCTCGCGCTCGCGCTCGGCCTCGCGCACGAGCGTGCGCGTCTCGGCGATGGTGAAGCCGGCGGCCTGCGCCGCGCGCACGAGCAGCAGCGCCCCGGCGGCGTCCGCCTCGTACTCGCGGCGGCCGGAGACCCGGCGCGGGCGCGGCAACAGCCCCTGCGCCTCGTACCAACGAATGGCCGTGGTCGTCATGCCGACCGCCCGTGCGAGCTCGCCGATCTTCATGCGGGGTTGACTTCGAGCGTACTCGAAGTCGCAAGCTTCCCGTCATGCGCTGCTGCACCCCCGTCGCCTGCGACCTCGGCGTCTTCGACCCGGATCAGCGAAAGGAGCACGACGCGCTCCTCGCGCGCATCGTCTCGGAGGCACGCCGGCGCGACGCCGCCGAGGACGGCGCGCGCCTCGTCTACGCGCTCGAGCCCGAGCTGTCGGCGCGCGTGGCCCGCTTCGCCGCGCTCGAGGTGCGCTGCTGCCCGTTCCTCCGCTTCGAGGTCGCGATCGCGGACGGCGAGCTCGCGCTCGTCATCCACGGCCCGCCCGAGGCGCAGCCGATCGTCCGTGAGGCGTTCGCCGTGTGAATCAGCGCTTCGGCGTCCAGCAGCCGACGTCCGTCGGGTTGCCGCCGATCTCGTAGAAGCCGTGGCAGTAGTCGACCGGCGCCTCGTCGATGCGGCCGCCGAGGCAGTAGACCGACACCTTGGGCGTGGTCAGCGACGCCGGGCAGCCGCCCCGCGCCTCGCCCTTGTTGCACGACTGCGGCGCCTTCTTCGCGCACGCCCTCTCGGTCGTGTACTGGCCCTTCAGGCACGCGCCGTCGTCGCCGCAGTCGGCGTCCGAGCGGCACGGCGCGCAGAGCGATCCGTCGCCGACGCAGGAGCCCGCGCGCGGGTAGCAGACCTTCGTGCCGTCGACGTCGGCGCAGCGCGCCTCGTTGTTGCAGTTCGTCGAGTTCCCGCACTCCGGCGTGCAGAAGCCCGCGCCCGACTGGTCCGCGATGCAGTGCTGCGTGCGACCGTCGACCGGCGGGCAGTCGAGATCGACCTTGCACGTCGAGCAGTACGTCCGCTTCAAGCAGACCTTCTGCGTGTCGTGGAGCGTGCGCTTCGACGTGGTGACGTTCGGCGCGACGTTGACCGTCGCGCACCAGTAGCCCGCGGCGCAGTCGCGATCGGTCTCGCACGAGTAGCGCGTGCAGTACGCGTTGCCGTCCGTCGGGCTCGTGCCGTAGCAGTAGAACTCCTGCGCGCCGTCGCAGTCCGGGTTCTCGAGGCCGCCGGTGGCGTTGCAGGGGAAGCCCCACTGGCCGTTCGGCTTCGCGGTGATCGTCGCGTTGTCCTGCACGCAGAACGGCTCGTTGCCGTCGTCGGGCGCGACGCACGTGTAGCCGGCGGGGCAGCTCGTCGCCGGATCGCTGTTGCTCGAGCAGGTCTTGCGACACTTGGTCTCGCCGTTCAGCGGCAAGCACTTGTTGCCCGGCTTGCACTTCGCGTCGTCGCACGCGGAGGGTGCCGCCGGATCCTTCGACGAGCAGCCGGGCGCGACGGAGACGAAGGAGAAGGCGAAGAAGGCGAGAGCGGCCGCAGAGGCGATCGCGCGCGGGGAAGACATGGTGCCGGGCGCTGTAGCGCCGCCGCGGGATCGCCACAAGTGTCCTCTTTTTCCGAGGATCGTTTGCGGCCGTGTCGATTTCTTGCCAAAACTCGGGGAGCGCCGCCTTGACGGGTTCGACGGTGGGGGTACCCTGCCCGGCCGCAAGCGCGCCCTGTCCGCAGCCCGCCGCGCGCGGGCCCCCCTGCCCGAGGTGTCTCGATGAAAATCGCCCGGTTCTTCGCCGCCCCTCTCCTCCTTCTGATCGCCTGCTCGTCGGAGTCGACGGCCCCCGATGACCAGGACACCGGTCTCGACGGGACGGGCACGACGCAGGCCGGCACCGCCCCGGACAAGAACCCGTACGGCGTCGACTACCCGACGCAGAACGTCGGGACGGTG
>JBDHVD010000712.1:0-3404 GCA_039809525.1 Labilithrix sp.
GGCACGCCGATGGCGCACCCGAAGAGCGCGAGCTTCCGCACCGCGGACCTCGTCGGCCTCGACACGTTCGCGCACGTCGCGGACAACTGCTACGCGTCGCTCACCAGCGACGAGGACCGCGACGTCTTCAAGGTCCCCGACTACATCCGCAAGATGGTCGAGAAGAAGCTCCTCGGCGACAAGACCAAGGGCGGCTTCTTCAAGAAGGGCGCGGACAAGCAGATCCAGACGCTCGATCCGAAGACCCTCGAGTACCGGCCCAAGGGCGGCGACGAGTCGATCAAGGCGACGACCAAGGCGCTCGCGAAGGTCGAGAACGCGCGCGAGCGCGTGAAGAAGCTCGTCGCCGATCAGGGCAAGGCGGGCGACTTCGCGCGCAAGGTCCTCTACCGCTCGCTCGCCTACTCGGCCCGTCGCGTGGGCGAGATCGCCGACAGCGTCAGCGCGATCGATGACGCGATGAAGTGGGGCTACTCGTGGGAGCTCGGGCCGTTCGAGGTCTGGGACGCGCTCGGCTTCGCCGAGACGGTCGACGCCATCGAGAAGGCCGGCCACAAGCTCCCCGACTCGGTCCACCAGATGAAGAAGAGCGGCGCCACTTCTTTCTACCGAGAGGGCCAGGTCTTCGATCTGCTGAAGGGCTCGTACCAGAAGCAGAAGGAGGACCCGCGCTACCTGTCGCTCCCGCAGCTCCGCAAGGGCGACAAGCCGGTGCTCAAGAACGACGGCGCGGAGGCGTGGGACCTCGGCGACGGCGTCCTCGGCCTCACCTTCAAGACGAAGGCGAACAGCATCGACCCCGACGTCATCGCGATGCTCGGCCAGGCCGCCGAGAAGGCGGAGCAGGACTTCCGCGCGCTCGTCGTCGCGAACGAGGGCGATCACTTCTGCGTCGGCGCGAACCTGCTCCTCGTCGTGATGGCCGCGAGCCAGCAGCAGTGGGACCAGATCCGCGACATGGTGAAGGGCTACCAGTACGCGACGCAGCGTCTGAAGTACGCGCGCGTGCCGGTCGTCGCCGCGCCCTACGGCATGACCCTCGGCGGCGGCCTCGAGCTCTGCTACGGCGCGGGCCACGTGCAGGCGGCGGCCGAGACGTACTCCGGCCTCGTCGAGGTCGGCGTCGGCCTCATCCCCGGCGGCGCGGGCACGATGAACATGCTCTGGCGCGCGCTCGAGAGCGTGCCCGAGGGCACGAACGCGAACACGTACGAGTACGTGACGCAGGTCTTCAAGAACATCGCGCTCGCGAAGGTCGCGACCAGCGCGGTCGAGGGCCAGGCGCTCGGCTACTTCAAGCGCGAGGACGGCGTGTCGTTCGACCGCGCGCGCCTCGTGGTCGAGGCGAAGAAGCGCGCGATCGGCCTCGCCGAGAGCGGCTACCACCCGCCGATCCCGCGCGCGTACCGCCTGCCGGGCGAGAGCGGCATCGCCACCCTCGGCATGATGGTCGACACGCTCGTCGCCGGCGGCTACGCCTCCGAGCACGACGCGAAGATCGCGCGCAAGCTCGCCGTCGTCCTCTGCGGCGGCGTCGGCGGCGCGTCGCGCGAGGTGACCGAGGACGAGATGCTCGAGCTCGAGCGCGAGGCCTTCCTCTCGCTCTGCGGCGAGCAGAAGTCGCAAGAGCGCATGCAGTTCATGCTCATGAACAACAAGCCGCTCCGGAACTAGTCGTGGTGGTCGAGGAGCTCGTCCGGCGCTTGTTCGCCGCGTTCCAGGCGCAGAACCGCGCCGCGGCCGACGAGCTCCTCGCCGAGGACTTCACCTTCTCGAGCCCGCGCGACGAAGGCTTCGACCGCGCGGGCTACTTCGAGGAGTGCTGGCCGCACGCCTCCGCGCTCGCGAGCATCACGCTCGAGCAGATCTTCACCGAGGGCGACGACGCGCTCGTTCGCTACACGGCCGTCCGCGCCGCGGACGGCGTGCGCTTCCGCAACGTCGAGTTCATCCGCACCGACGGCGTCCGCATCAAGGAGGTCGAGGTCTTCTTCGGCCGCGAGCTCGGTTGACCGAGGACGAGCCCGAGCTGCGGCATGTTGCGCCGTCTGGCGCGGGGGCCGTAGTCTGGGGACAATGCGAAAAATCGCCCTCGTTGCGCTCCTGACCCTTCCATCCCTCGCGTGTGAGCTGCTCGCCAGTGTCGATCGGTCGAAGATCGAGGAGCCCGCCTCCGACGGCGGCGGAGGGGGCGCGGAGGGAGGAGGCGGCGGCCAGGCGGCCCGCTGCGGTGACGGCAAGATCGACACGGGCGAGGACTGCGACGACGGGTCGAACAACGGCACGACCGCCTGCGGCTGCACGACGACCTGTCACTTCGCCGCGCAGGCGACGGCGTGCAGCGACGGCAACGTCTGCAACGGAGCCGAGGTCTGCGACGGCAAAGGCAAGTGCGCCGCGCCCGGGCCTCTCGACTGCGACGACAAGAAGGCGGACACGTCGGACTTCTGCGTCGCGGCCAAGGGCTGCGTGCATCTGGGCTTCGCCCAGGCGGACGCCACGGTCGTCCATGGCAACGCCCTGGGAGGCACCGAGTACCTCGATGCCTGCCCGGCGGGGCGCGTCCTCGTCGGGCTGAACGCCGAGATCGGGGACTCGTTCGACAAGGTCCAGGTGGTGTGCGGCGTCCTCGGGGTGAGCGCGACCGCCGCGGTCACGATCGGCGCGAGCGAGACGCCCTTCCCCTTGCGCGGCTCGAACGCGAACATGGCCGCGAGCACCAAGTGCCCTGCGAACCAGATGGTGGTCGGCTTCGGCGGCCGCGGTGGCGCGCTCGTCGACCAGCTGAGCCTGCGCTGCGCGCCGATGACGGTCGCCAGCGGAGACGGCGGCGCCTACTCCGCGGCCATCGGCTCGATCACCGCGCAGGCGCCGCTCGGAGGGACGGGCGGAGAAGCGTTCGCCGACACCGACTGTCCCGCGGGCTCCGTCGCGGTCGGCGCGCACATCCAGGCGGGCGGATCCGTCGACGGCTTCGGGCTCCTGTGCGGCTACCCGACCTTGAACTGAGGCCGATCGCGCAACGGTAGTAGGCTACCGCCGTGGTCTCAGGATTCCGCGATCGGACCGGACACGTGCTCGGGGAGCGTTACCAGCTCCTCGGCCTGCTCGGTCGTGGCGGGCAGAGCGCCGTGTATCGCGCGCGCGATCTGAAGGACGGCGACGAGGTCGCGATCAAGGTGCTCCTCCCGAACACCGACGCGGCGTCGGTGGAGCGCATGTACCGCGAGGCGTGGGCGATCGCGTCGCTCCAGGGCACGGCGGCGGTGCGCGTGCTGCACCAGGTGCGCGATCCCGACGGCACGTTCGGGCTGGTGATGGAGCTCCTCCGCGGGTGCGATCTCCTCGAGTACCTCGAGACGCGCGAGGCGAGGGGAGAGCGCGTGTCCTTGAACAGCCTGCGC
>JBDHVD010000713.1:0-3398 GCA_039809525.1 Labilithrix sp.
GCGCCTGACGCTCGCCTTCGATCGACTCGCAGGTCGTCTCGTTGTTCGTCCACATCACGTGGAGCGCGCCCATCATCTTCGCGACCTCGTCGATCTTCGGTGCCTTGAGCGCGGCGGCATTCGATCCGGAGTCGGAGCCACTCGTCGTCGAGCCGCTCGATCCTCCGCTGCTCGACGGAGCCGGAGTCTTGTTGTCCTCGCTCGAGGAGCAGGCAGCGAGGCCGACGATCAACAGGCTGAAGGTCAGGTGTCGGAGCATCGTGAGTTCCCTTCCGTTTCCGCGTCACCAAGACGAGCTCGCGCGACGGTAGGTGGAGTTTGGCATGTCGACTCCAGCCTGGCCAGACGAGCGGCACGTGATTCGACGACTGTAACCGGCACAGTCACGCAAGCGACGCGCGGCGTGCTTCGTGCTTCGGTCCACGCGTGCCCTGCGCGCAGCACGAGATCGAGCGGCACGCGCTCATCGGCGACTGCCACTCGGCCGCGCTCGTCGCGGCGGACGGAACGATCGACTGGTGCTGCTTCCACCGCTTCGACCAACGGCCGAGCTTCGCGGGCCTCGTCGATCACCTGCGCGGTGGATGGCTCGCGGTCACCCCCGGCGCGCCCGCGCGCTTCACGCAGCGTTACCGTCCGAGCTCGAACGTCCTCGAGACGCGTTTCGAGACGTCGTCGGGCGCCGCCGTGATTGTCGATGCGATGAGCCTCGGCAGCTTCGGACCCGAGATGCCGCCGATGGAGCTCGTGCGGCTCGTCTCCTGCGAGCGCGGCTCGGTCACCGTCGACGTCGAGATCGCGCCCCGCTTCGACTACGGGATGACGGTCCCGCGCGTTCGCGCCTTCGGCTCCGGGATCTTCGCGGCCTACGGTGGCGCCGACGCCGTCGAGATCGAGACGGACGCTCCGCTACGGATCGATCCCGACGGGAGCGCGCTGCTCGGCCGGCTCCGTCTCGCCGAGGGCGAGCAATGCTTCGTGCGCGTCCGCTCCGTGGACCCGCACATGCTCGCGCCCCAGCGACGCGGGCGCGCGGACGTCGCCGCACGGATCCAGCGAGCCGACGACTTCTGGAGCTCGTGGGCCTCGCGCTGCACCTACGACGGGCCGTATCGCGAGGCGGTGGTCCGGAGCGCGCTCGTCCTCAAGGCGCTCACGAACGCGCCGACCGGCGCCATCGTAGCGGCGCCGACGACGTCGCTCCCCGAAACCCTCGGAGGCGTACGCAACTGGGACTACCGCTACACGTGGCTTCGCGACGCCGCGATGCACCTCGATGCCCTGTTCGCGCTGGGCTACGTGGACGAAGCGCGCGCGTTCGTCGCGTGGCTCGCGCGCACGACGGCGGGACGCGCAGATGAGCTGCAGGTCGTCTACGGTTCGGGCGGGGAGCGCCTCCTGCCCGAGATCGATCTCCCGCTGGCAGGCCATGCCGGTGCGCGTCCGGTCCGGATCGGCAACGCCGCAGCGTCCCAGCGACAGCTCGACGTCTACGGGCACGTGGTCAGCACCGTTCACCGCTGGCTCGAGCACGGCGGCGAGCTCGACGACGATCTCTGGCTGCTCGTTCGCGGCATCGTCGAGATCATCGAACGCCGCTACCTCGAGCCGGACCAGGGGATCTGGGAGGTGCGCGGACAGCCGCAGCACTTCGTCGCCTCGAAGGTCCTGGCGTGGGTCGCCGTCGACCGAGCGCTGGCGATCGCCGAGAGGACCGGTCGCGACGCGCCCCTCGATCGCTGGAGGATGCTCCGCGACGCGATACGGAACGTCGTCCTGACCCGCGGCTGGTCGCACGAGAAGGGCTCGTTCGTCCGTGCGTTCGGGGACGACGTCGTCGACGCCTCGCTCCTCGAGATCGCGCTCTACGGGTTCTTACCGGCGGATGATCCACGTTTTTCATCCACGCTCGCCCGCATCGACACCGAGCTCGCGGAAGGTCCGTTCCTCCGCCGCTATCGAACCGACGATGGGCTCCCGGGTGAAGAGGGCGCCTTCGTCATCGCCAGCTTCTGGCGGGTGATCGCTCTCGCCGCCGCCGGAAGACGCCGCGAGGCGCGCGAAGCGTTCGAGGCGATCCTCCGGCGCGCGAATCACGTCGGGCTCTTCGCGGAGGAGATCGATCCCGCGACCGGGGTCCACCTCGGAAACTTCCCGCAGTCGTTCAGCCACGTCGGGCTGGTCAGTGCGGCGGTCGCGATTGGGACGCTCGAACGTGCGTGAACGAAAGAGCGGGTCGCCGTGATCGTGTCACGGATGCTCGCGTGACGGCTGTGCTCGGACGCCGGCCGTCCCCACGCGCAATTCTCGCGCGCCCGCGCACCGCGTGCCGCCCCCTGCATCCGGCGACGGTAGAAAACCACAGCTCCAGCCATGGCACGTGGGCTGCTCTAGCATGTGGCACGAGGCGAAGATGCGCATCCGAAACGCGATCCCCGTCGTCATCGCCGCCGCCGTGCTCGCTACCGTGTCTCCCGCAGTCGCCGAGGATCGCGTGATGCGCTCCTACGTGACGGAGGTGCTCGCGAACAATCCCTCGATCCGCGCGCGCGTGCAGCGCCGTGAGGCCGCCCGCGAGGACGTGAGCGCCGCCGGTCGTTGGCCCGATCCACGCGTGACCGTGATGCTCGATCGCGTTCCGTCGACGCCGTCGACGTCGATGACGATGCCGCCGATGGTGCAGTACGGCGTCCAGCAGATGGTGCCCTGGCCGGGCAAGCTCGGGTTTGCGAAGGACGCCGCCGAGGCGGTGACCGCGCAGGCCGGGAGCGACGTCGAGACGCGGAAGCTCGATCTCGAGCTCGAGGCGAAGCGCGCGTACTGGATGCTCGTCCTCAACGTGAGGCGCCGCGAGGTGAACCGGGCGAACCGGAGCCTGGCGGCGACGCTCGCCGATGCGACGCTCGGCCGGTACTCGACCGGGATCGGCGGACATCACGACGTGGCGCGCGCGCAAGTCGAAGTGGCCGCGCTCGACGTCCAGCTCGTCGACCTCGACGGCGAGCGCGCCTCGACGGTGGCCATGCTCAATGCCTTGCGGAACACACCGACCGAGACGCCGTTCGCCGATCCGGTCGCGACAATATCGCCGGCGCTCCGCCTCGATCGCTCGCGGCTCGCCGAGCGCGCGCTCGCGCTGCGTCCGGAGCTGCGCGGCATGCGCGCGATGCAGAGCGAAGCGACCGCGATGGCGTCGCTCGAACGGCGCGAGCGCTACCCCGACGTGATGGGAGGCGTCTGGTACAACCAGATGATCGGGATGCCCGACAGCGCCGGCGCGATGGTCGGCGCCACGCTCCCGGTGTTCGGCTACGCGCGCCAGACCCATCGCGCGGCGGCCTTCGACGCGCGTGCCGAGTCCGCCGCGGAGGAACAGAACGCGATGCGCGCCATGATCC
>JBDHVD010000714.1:0-3380 GCA_039809525.1 Labilithrix sp.
GTCGCCGATCATGGCATGATGCCCGCGACGTGATCCGCCCCGCCCGCATCGTCGTCACCTCGCTCTTCGTGCTCGGCCTGACCGGCCGCGCGCTCGCCCAGCAGCCGGCGCAGACGCAGCCGCCCGCGCAGCCGCAGCCGACCCCCGCGCAGCCGGGCTGGCCGCAGGACAACCCCGCGCAGGCCGCCGATCCTCCGCTCATCCCCGCGCCCCAGCAGCCGGCGCCGCCGCTGTCGACGTCGGGCACCGACGTGCAGCCGGCCGATCGGAGCGCGGCGCCGGTCGTCGTCCAGGACGCGGACGAGAACGCGCGGCGCGAGGCGCACATCAAGGCGCTCGAGGACCGCATCGCGGCCGACGAGCGGCGCCTCCGTCGCCTCGACGAGCGCACGAAGATCTGGAAGCACCTCCGCCTCGAGGGCTTCATCCAGCCGCAGCTCCTCATCCAGTCGTACAACACGGCCGCCTCGCCGAACGTGCAGGCGAACGGGCAGCTCCCGCCGGACATCTCGGCGAACGACGTCATCGCGAAGCCCGACGGGACCACGACGAACGGCACGTTCTTCCGCCTCCGCCGCGCGCGCATGCGCACGTCCTACGAGACGGACGTGATGCGCTTCTTCCTCCAGATCGACGGCCTGCCCGCGGGCGGCGTCGGTCCGGGCGTCGGGACGATCCTGCGCAACGCCGAGGCGACGGGCATCGCGCGCTGGACGAAGGACGTGCGCACGGAGGTGACCGCCGGCCTCTTCTTCACGCCCTTCCGCTACGAGCTGCTCGAGATCTCGATGGTGCGTCCGTTCATCGAGCGCACGTGGTTCGTGCAGAACGTCTTCCCCGTCGAGCGCGACATCGGCGTGCAGGCGAAGACCATCGCGCTCGACGACAAGCTCGTGTTCGACATCGGCGTCGTCAACGGGCAGCGCCTCGGCGAGCGGTACTTCGTGGCGCTCCCCGACCTGAACAGGTCGAAGGACCTCGTCTCGTACCTCACCTATCGCATCGGGCCGGTGACGCTCGGCGTGAACGGGTACCTCGGACGCGGGCAGGTCGTCGATCCGGTGAACCTCCGCTTCAAGCAATACCCGCGCTGGGCGGTGAACTACCAGGCGGTCTACAAGCAGCGTCTGGTGAAGCGCCTCGGCGAGACGCGTGCGTTCGCCGAGCTCGCGATCACCCAGAACATGGACACGGGCGTGAACTACGCGTTCGCGGTGCCGAAGATCCCGGCGAACATTCACGACGACGTCGCGAGCCTCGACGGCCGCGCGCTCTACCTGCGCGTCGAGCAGGACCTCTCGCCGTGGCTCATGGCCGGCTATCGCTACGACATGTACACGCCGGACACCGCGATCAAGAACAACGCGCGAGACACGCACGCGTTCCTCGCGGTGGTGCGGTTCTCGAAGAACTTCCGCTGGATGAACGAGCTCGGCTGGGCGATCGACAACGTGCACGACACCGGCACGCCGCCGCCGTCGAAGCACATCGTCTCGTACTCGAGCGTCCTCCAGGCGGGGTTCTAGAAGATCCGCATCGAGGAATTGTGGCAGCCGTTGCAGCTGCCGTCGTTCACCGCGCCGACCATCGGCCGGTCGCTCGGACACTTCGTCGCGCGGACCTTGAGCGGCTTCGTCACCGCGGTGGTCGTGTAGAAGTTGCCGTTCGAGTACGTCGTGAGCTTCACCACCTTGCCCGTCGCGTCGACGACCTCGATCGTCGCGCCCGCGACGGCAGTGCCGCCGGTCGCGGCGGAGTAGAGCGTGCCCGAGATCGTCCAGCGCTTCGACTGGGTGTCGTGACAGCCGAGGCAGTCGTCCCCCGCGTGATGCTTGCCGCTGCCCGGCGAAGCGACGCCGTCGATGCAGTTGTTCTTGCCCGCGTCGGCGCCGCCCGCGTCGGTCGACTTCGCGCCGCCGTCGGTCGCCGGCGCGGGCGCGTCCTCTTCCGCGGGCGCGGGGTCCTCGCCGTCCGGCGTCGCTCCTCCCGTGCTCGGGTCCGACGCGGAGCCGGCCGGCTCGGCGGCCTCGACGCTGCGGCGGTTGCCGGTGAGCGACCGCTGATCGGTCGCGTCCGAGCACGCGGCGAAGATGACGGCGGTGAAAGCTAGCGCAGGGACGAGCGCAATTCGCATCGAGGGACTCTCCTCGCCGCGCCCTCACGCACGAACCGATCCATCCCGGCAAAGCGGCTTTTGCTGGCGATCCGCCCGCGCCGAGGTGCCGCCTGCCGCCCTCGCATGGTGGCCCCGATGCTCATGAACGGCCCGCTTGCCGGGCCTCGACGACCACGTCGCGGATCGAACCGAGGTCGCGCACGCCGAAGACGACCGCGCCCGGCGCCGCGAGCGTCCGCTCGAGCGCCGCCTCGACGTCAGCCGATGGATCGGCGATCGCCTCCTCGAACCGCGCGACCGCGTCGCGCGACGCCATGAGCTCGCCGCCGAGGCGGAGCACGCCGCGCGCGTCGCGCCCGGCCGCGACGATCCCGATCGCCTCGTCGCGCGTCGCCTGCCACGGCGGCTCGTCCGGCGCGTCGGTCATCACGACGTCCGCGCGCTCGACCTCGCCGCCGTACGCCGCGGCGATCGCCTCGACGAGCCGTCCGGGCTCGACGTCGAGCGTCGCCGTCGACTTGCCCCGGTGCGACGAGCGCGCGCCGGGCCACACGTCGGCCGTCGCGCTGACGAATGCCTCGAACACCGAGCGGCCGCTCTCGGCCTCGTGCGCGAACGCGACCATGCCGACGGGGCTCCCGCCGCACGCGATCCAGTCGCGGCCGAGATAGCTCACGGTCCGGCCGGCCACCCTCGTCAGCGCGCGGAGGAGCGGCCGCACCTGTCGGTTCAGGACCTTCTCGCCGGGGACGTCCACCGCGACGAGCTGCACGCAGACGACGCCCGGCCCGAGCCGCACGGCCGCGCCGCCGCTCGTCCGCCGGCGCACGGGGCGATCGGCCGCGGCGATCTCGCATCGCCGCTGGAAGGCGCCGATCGAGATCGTCTCCTCGGTGGGGACGCCGACGATGAGGGGCACGGATCGATGATAGAGGTAGACGCGCCATGGCCGTGCATCGCGAAGAAGGTGCGCTCACCATTCGCATCGAGCTCTCCGCCGAGTTCGCGGAGGACTACGAGGGCGACGACGACGGGCTCGTCTGGCTCGAGCGCTTCCGCACCAAGGTCCAGCCGAAGGTGGTGCGCGCGCTGTTCGACGCGCTCCGGAGCGACGCCGGCTTCGACGTCATCCCGGTGTCGCGCGGGCGCTCGCCCGACGAGAACGTCGACATCGAGGTGCGGTTCCGGACCGGCAAGAGGGCGGAGGAGCGATCGTGACGGACATCGACTGGAAGGCGGAGGGCGACCGCTGCGTCGCGCTCCT
>JBDHVD010000715.1:0-3379 GCA_039809525.1 Labilithrix sp.
GAGAACGACGACGACTGCTGCGGGAACGATCCGAACCCGAACGGCGGTCTCCCCGCCGCGAAGCAGCCCGTCTGCAAGAAGCTCACCGGCGAGCAGTACGGACGCTGCACGAAGGCGCTGCAGTGTGATCCGCCGGGCGCCATCTGCAAGCTCGGCGCCTGCGGTGTCGACAACCGCTGCTGCGACCCGATGGGCGCGCCGAGCCCGAGCTACTGCCAGGAGGATCCGGCGAACTGCTGCAAGTACGACGCGCTCGGCATCCCGCGCTGCATCGTGGCGGTCGTCGACTGCACGGCGCCGGTGCCCGCCGGCACCACCTGCGCGACGAGCGCGGACTGCTGCGGCAAGCCCTGCGTGAACGACAAGTGCGAGGGCACGTGCGTGGCGAAGGGCGGCGCCTGCACCACGGCCGCCGACTGCTGCACCGGCATGCCGTGCACGAACGGCATGTGCGCCGATCCGCTCCCGCCCCCGGGCACCGACGGCGGAACGACGGCCGACGGCGGCTCGACCAGCGACGGCGGCTCCACGGTCTGCGCGCTCTACGGCCAGGCGTGCACGGTCGCGTCGGATTGCTGCAACGGCGTCCCCTGCACGAGCAACACCTGCCGCTACCCGTGAATCGCGTACGCTGGCGAGAGCCGGCGTGACGAGCTTCGCGTACGACGAGGTCTCCTACGACACCGAGGCGAACGCCGAGGCGCATCCCCGTGCGCTCGCGACGCTCGCCCGGCTGTTCGGGATCGAGACCACCCCGCCCTCCCGCGCCCGGGTCCTCGAGATCGGGTGCGGGAGCGGCGAGCACCTCGTCCTCGCGGCCGCGTACCTGCCGGAGGCGCGCTTCGTCGGCTTCGATCTCGCCGCCGATGCCATCGCCGCGGGCCGGCGCGTGGCGCCGCCGAACGTGGAGCTGTCGGTCCGCGACATCCGCGACGGCGCGCCCGAGGGCACGTTCGACTTCGTCCTCGCGCACGGCATCTACTCGTGGGTGCCCGAGCCGCTCCGGGCCGACGTCCTCCGCACGATGCGCGCCGCGCTCGCGCCGAACGGCGTCGGGTTCATCAGCGTGAACGCGCGGCCGGGCTGGGAGCTCACCCGCGCGCTCCGCGAGCTCGCGCTCGATGCGGCCGCCGCCCATCGCGAGCCCGCGGAGAAGGTGGCGGCGGCGCTGCAGGTCCTCGGATCGCTCGGCGAGGCGCACCGCGGCGACGAAGGCTTCGCCGGCGCGCTCGCGGCGCATGCGCGGAGCTGGCTCGCGCACGTCCGGCAGACGCTGCCGCCCGAGGCGCCGTTCAGCCGCTACGTGTTCCACGACTTGCTTGCAGAATGCAACGATGCGTTCTCCACCCACGAGCTCGAGGCGCGCCTCCGCGCGGCGGGGCTCGCGATGGTGTGCGAGGCGCCGCTGCGTGCCGGGCGCGCGCCGGGCATCGAAGGGCTCGCGGCGGCGATGGCCGAGCACGGGACGCCGTTCCTCCAGGTCCTCGTGCGTCGCGACGACGCCGCCTCCACCGACGCGCCCGATCCGCGGGCGCTCGCGTCGATGCATGCATGGTCGCCCCGCCGGCGCCCCGGCTTCGTACCGGCGACGGAGGACGATCTCGCGGCGGCCGCGGCGGCGGAGATCGACGTGGTCGTCGATCCCCCGGTCTTGCCCGACGCGGTGGTGCCCGCGATGCGCGCGCGCGCGGCGGCGGCGGTCGCGCGGGGAGCGCCGTCGGCCGTGCTCACGAGCGCGCTCCACCGGAGCTTCACCGTCCCGTGGCACGAGCTCGTGGTGGTGCGCGATCTCGACGGCACGCGCACCGACGCCGAGATCGCCGCGCGGGTCCGCGAGGCGGTCCAGGCGGCGTCGCCGCGTTCGCTCGTGGGGCCGCTCGATGCCGCGAGCGATCGCCAGCTCGTCGCGCACGTCGCGAGCGTCGCCGACCGCTTCGCGCGCTACTGCTTCTTCCGCCGGGAGGCTCGATGAGCCTCGAGGCCCTCGGCGCCCGCGCCACGTTCGCCGCCGCGCTGCTCGACGTGCTGCCGTCCGATGCGCGCGCGGTCCCCGGCGCGTTCGCCGGGATCGAGCCGGCCTACGTGCTCGGAGACGTCGTCGTGGTGCTCGCCGCGAGCGCGAGCGCCGCGGCGATCGTGCACGAGGCGCCTCCCCTGCTCGAGCCTCCGGAGATCGTCACGCCGTGGGCGCGCGCGCGCCGCTGGGCCGCGCGCCACGCCGATGCGCCGGTCGGCCCCGTGCTCTCGCTCGCGCGCGTGCAGCGGCTCGCCTCCGACGCCGAGCGCGCCGGCCTCGCGCTCGTCGATCCGGGCCCCGACCCGATCGCGACGGTGGTGGACGGCTGCCTCGCGCGCGCGTTCGTGCTGGTCCCGCGCGCGCGTGCGCCGAGGCGGCCGAAGCTCCGCCTCGATCGCGTGCAGGATGCATGGATCCGGGCGAACGGCCCGGGGCTCGCGCCCGACCAGGCCCGCGGCGTCGAGGACCACGCGCTCGTCGTGCTCGCGCAGGCACGGGCGGACGGCGAGAGGCTGCGGGTCAAGGAGCTCGTCCGCCGGGCACGCGCGGCGGTGAAGGCCTCCGCGGACGACGGCAAGCGGGTCGCCGCCGCGCTGGTGACCGCCTGGGCGCGGAGCGACGTCGAGCTCGCGCTCGAATAGGTCAGAAGCCGAGGAACGTGCGCGACAGCTCGCGGAGGAGCGCGTCGGAGACGTCGAGGCGGAGCACGGCGTCGCCGCCCTTGCGCCCGAGCGCGATGGCTATCGGCGCGGCGGACGGATCCGCGCGCCGGGGATCGAGGCGGAGCGGCTGCCCGATGACGATCGTGCTCGCGGTGTCGCCGACGCTCGCGGCGAAGCGGGCGACGAGCGGATCGTCGCGCAGCTTCTTGTCCGGGTGCACGCCGGCCTTCAGCGTGAGGAGCGGCTCGTCGCCGATCGCGACCACCACGTTGCCCGACTCGGTCGACCACGCGACGCCGCTCTTCGCCGTCGCCGTCGTCCCGCCCTTCGGTGCGC
The DNA here is from genome assembly GCA_039809525.1 of Labilithrix sp. Classification (GTDB taxonomy): domain Bacteria; phylum Myxococcota_A; class Polyangia; order Polyangiales; family Polyangiaceae; genus Labilithrix. The sequence continues at coordinate 3,016 of JBDHVD010000715.1, forward strand.
CCGCATCACGCTCGCGGGCCCCGAGCGCCGCCGGCGCCTTCTTCTGCTCGCGCGTGATCGTCGCGATCTGCGCCTTGCCGAACCCGGGGATCTCCTCGGTCGCCGTCGTGACGTCCTGCACGCGCAGGAGGTCCTTGAACGGATCGGCGCGCGTGAGGTCGACCGCGGTGCGGACCGCGCGGTTCGCCGCCTCGCCGTCGCGCGCACGCGTGGTGAGGAGGGTGCCCGCCGGCTCGGTCGCGACGTACGAGACCGCGAGCGCCTCGTCGCGTCCCTTCGTCCAGTCGTCGAACAGGTCGTGGAGCCGCTTCGCGTCCGGCTCCTTCAGGCGATCGCCGAGCGAGGAGGCGATCGCCTTTTCCAT
>JBDHVD010000716.1:0-3375 GCA_039809525.1 Labilithrix sp.
GCCGGCGTACACGTGGAGCGCGCCGGCCGGCCAGTCGACGACGGTGACGTCCTCCTGCAGCTCGCCCACGCAGTGCCGCGCGGTGAGCACGAGGTTCGGCGCGACCATCGTGCCCGAGCACGACGGATGGATCCGGTCGCCGTAATCGAGCCCGATCTGCACGACGAAGTCCTGATCGCTCCCCGACGCCGCTCCGTGGATGATCGGCTGGGCGCGGGAGGCGGTCCGCTCGGCGTCGTCGCTCCGGACGGCGCATGCCGCGATGACCGAGGTGGAGATCGCCGCGGCGATCGCGAGGGCGCGCATCGACGCGACATCCGAGCAACGGACGTGCCGCGGATGCCCGCGCGGGATCCGCCGCGAAGTGTGCGGTCAGGAGCGCGCGCTGGTGCGCCGTCGATCCAGCAGCCGCGCGAGGAGACCCGCGGCGATCATCGCGGCGATCGCGCCCGAGGGTGCGGACGTCGACGCCGAGGCGCTGCATCCGCCACGCGTCGCGACGACCGACGGAGGAGGCGCGGCGCTCGCACCGGCGGGGAGGGGCGCGCTCGCGAGCGTCCCGTCGCTCGCCGGCCCTCCCTGCTCGAGGCGCGGCGACGCGCCGGCCGCGACGAACGCGCGCGAGACGACGTCGGTCACCGGCGAGAGGTCGGTGTAGACGTCGTCGGTGTCGTCGCCGATGCAGAACGCCGCCGGCGCCTCCGCGTTCGGCGCCGTCCCGTTGCCCACGCGCGAGGCGACGGCGACGAGCGCGCCCGTCGCCGACGAGAACGCCGGCCCGCCGCTGTCGCCGCTGCATGCCGCCTCGCCGAAGACGAGCTCGCCCTTCGCGAGCGGCTCGCCGATGCGCGAGCGTCCCGGACCGAGCGCGTAGATCTCGAGGCCCGTCCGCTCCATGCGCGCGGCGGGCCGCGTCCCGCTCTCGTCGAGGCCGAAGCCGACGACGTCGAGGCGCTCGCCGACGCTCGCGCCGCCGTCGATGCGCATCGCCGCCACCGGCGTGTCGAGCGCCCGATCGAGCACCACCAGCGCGACGTCCGGGTAGAACGAGCGCGAGGAGGGGACGACGAGCTCGCGCCCCGATGCGGCCGACCTCGTCGGATCCTCGCGCAGCACGGAGAACGCCTCGCGTCCGACGAACACGCGGAGGTCACGCGCGTCCCAGTCCTCGACCGCCCCGCTCTCGGCGAGTGATCCCACGCAGTGACGCGCGGTGACGAGGAGGTTCGGCGCGAGCATCGTCGCGGTGCACGTCTGATGGCCCGGCCCGTCGTGGAAGAGGAGGACCACCGCGTCCTGCTCCGGTCCCGACTCGCGTCCCTCGATGATCGCGCCGGCGGTCGTCGAGGTCCGCTCGCGCGCCGGGCTCACCGAGCAGCCGGCGGCGAGGAGAGCGACGAGCAGGAGGCCGGTCGATCGGTCGAGCATCGTCGCGACGAACGACGATATCGAACCCAGCCGTGCGAGCGAGCGCGACCGTGACGATTCATTCGCCGGCGGGGGGCGGTGACGACGAGCGCACCTGCTTCAGCGGGACGGCGGAGCGCTCGAGCTCCATGTCCGGCGCGATCGACGTCCGTGACGCCGAGGGGAGCTGATCGGGGCTGTCCGACAGATCGATCGGCGAGCCCGCCGCGCCCATGTCCTCCTCGATCATCTCGCCGCGGATCCGCCCGGCGACGAAGAGGATGGGGAAGGAGAGGAAGAACCCCTTGAAGCCGAAGAGGTGCTCGCACGCGATGAGGCTCACGATGAGGAGGAAGCCCGGGATCTTCACGTGCCGCGAGGTGAGGCGCGGGCTCAGGTAATAGGACTCGATCTTGTGGAGGATGAACGTCAGCGCGAGGAACACGCCGACGCCGACCCAGCCCTTCTGCTGGTAGGCGAGCAGGCAGAGGACGCCGCCGGAGACGATGTTGCCGATCACCGGGACGAGCGCGGAGACGAAGATGAGGAGCATGAGCGCGCCCGGGTTCGGGATCCCGAGCAGGAGCATCACCGGCAGGGTCATCAGCGCGTTGCACGCGGCGACGATGAGCTGGAGCTGCACCGTCACCACCGTCGCGTCGGCGACGTGACCGAACCAGCGCGCGAGCGTGCCCTTGAGCGAGCGGGGATCGACGGTGCGTGACCAGAACGCGCGGAGCTCGTCCTCCTCGAGCGTGTAGACGATGGCGAGCACGAACCCCATGACGAGGTGCACGAGGAAGTGCCCGATCGCGGCGGCCGCGCCGAGCGCGTTGCCCGCGTAGTGCTTGGCGTGCTCGACGATGGTGTCGGTGCCGCCGATCTGGTCCTCGATCTTCGCGACGAGCGGGTGCTCGCGGAGCTCGGCGAGCCGGTCGGGGAACGTCTGCTGCATCGCCGCGAACGTGCGGAGCGACTTGCCGATGCCGATCCACGCGCCGCCCGCGAGCGCGAGCGCGATGACGAGGAGCACGACGAGGAGCGCCTTCTTCTTCGTCAGCCGGCCGGCGCTCCTCGCCGCGAGCTGCTTCGAGAGGAAGCCGAGCGCGCGCTCGAACGTGACGAAGAAGACGAGCAGGATCGCGAGATGACGGAAGACGTAGAGCAGCCCGACGAAGGCGACGAGCGCGATCGCGCGGCGGATCGACTTCTGGCCGAAGAACTGGCTGACGCGGTCCATCCGGCCGCAAGGGTAGGGGGTTCGTGCGGAGCACGTCGAGGGCCGTGCGCGCACGGCCCTCCGAGCGGAGGCGATCGGCCGAGTCCCGCGGAGATTCGAGATTCGCGGGCTGGCAGGGCCCTTGCTGGGAGCGAGCGCCATGGCGCGTGGTGTGAGGGCGTGGCCCGTCTTGCTCGGTCTGGCCGGCGTGTTCGGCGGAGGCTGCCTCGGCAACTACGGCTACATGACCTCCGCGCCACCGATCGCGAGCGCGGTGCGGCTCGTCGAGACGAGCCCCGACGTGGCCCGCGCGCTCGGAGGTCCGGTGAGCGTCTCGCTCGTCGTCACCCGGAGGCTGCGGCGCACGCCTCTCGGGTGGCTCACCGGAACCGACCACGTCACGCTCGACACGAGAGTGAAGGGCGCACGCGGCGAGGCGACCCTGTACGTCAGCGCGATGAGCGTCGACGGCCAGGGCTGGGTCGGCGACTTCAGGCTCGAGCAGGAGGGGCGGAGCGTGCTCCGCGACGGGCGCTACGTCACCGAGGGCGGCGGCCGCATCCTCGAGGGGAGGTTCATCGCCGACGGCACCGCCGTCGCCGGCGACCCAACGACCCGATGACGCGGGGACGCGCTACTTGAGCGCGTCGAGCATCGCGAGGAGGTTGGTCGCGTTCTGGGCCATCTCCTGGGTGGACATCGTCTGCTCCTTCACCTCGATCTCCTCGACGAGGTCCTCGGGGATGTCG
>JBDHVD010000717.1:0-3356 GCA_039809525.1 Labilithrix sp.
CGACGCCCGCGCCCGCCGCATCGGCGTTCATCGCCGCCGGCGCGACGGGCAACGTCCGTCAGGGCGCGCTCGTCGTGCAGGGCGGCATCGCGCAGGACGAGGCGATGCGTGTCGTGCGCCAGGGCCTCCCGCAGATGCGTGCATGTTACACGCGCACGATGCAGTCGAACGCGACCGCGCACGGCGAGGTGGCCGTCGACGTCACCATCGATCGGACGGGTGCGGTGAAGAGCGCGGTCGCCACGCGCACGAGCGGCGATCACGCGATCGAGGCATGTGCCCTCGGCACGCTCCGCTCGCTCACGTTCCCGGCGCCGGGCACCGGCGAGGCGCGCTTCTCCACCAGCTTCGAGTTCGTCCCGGCACAGGGCGCTCCGGTCGCGAACGCGGAAGAGCCCTCGCCGTTCGCCGGCGTCCCCCAGACGCAGACCCCGCAGGCCGCGCCGTACGAGGGACGCTTCAAGGTGGTGATGGACCACCTCGCGCGCGGCGACAAGGAGGCCGCGTTCACCGAGGCGAACAAGTGGCGGGCGGAGCAACCGGGCGACGTCATGGCGCTCGTCGCGCTCGGCGAGGTCATGGAGGCGAAGGGCGAGATCCGCACCGCCGCGCGGGCCTACGGATCGATCCTCGAGCTCTTCTCCGCGCGCGCCGATTCGCGTCGCTTCGCCGGCGAGCGGCTCGAGCGGCTGAAGGACACCGCCGCCCTCCGCCTCGCGGCCGACACTTACGGCAAGGCGGCCGAGCAGCGGCCCGATCATCCGGCGAGCCATCGCCTCTACGCGTTCACGCTCCTCAAGCTCGGCGAGCACGAGAAGGCGTTCGAGGCGCTCCGCGCAGGCGCGCAGCGCCGCTACCCGCCCGGCCGCTTCGCCGGCGTGGAGCGCATCCTCGCCGAGGACCTCGGGCTCGTTGCCGCCGCGTGGTCGCATGCGCAGCCGAACCGTGCAGGCGAGATCGACGGACGGCTCCACGCCGCCGGCGGCACGCCCGAGCAGGAGCCGAGCCTCCGCTTCGTCCTCGTCTGGGAGACCGATGCGAACGACGTCGACTTCCACATCTACGACGCGCGCGGCGGGCACGCGTTCTACGGCTCGCGCGATCTGCCCTCGGGCGGATCGCTCTACGCAGACGTGACCACCGGCTACGGGCCGGAGTGCTTCACCATCCGCGGCGCGCGCGAGCGACGCGCGTACCCGTACACGCTGCAAGCGCACTACTACTCGCGCGGGCCCATGGGCTACGGCATGGGCAAGCTGCAGATCGTCGAGCACGACGGTCGCGGTAACCTCACGTTCGAGGAGCGCCCGTTCGTCGTCATGCAGGACCGCGCCTACGTCGATCTCGGCTCGGTCGACCGCGACAAGGCGGCGACGACCGCTTTGCTCAAGTAGCGATTCCCGCTATCCAAGGGGGGTGAGCGCCGCGACCAAGCAGCCGGAGACGGATCGAACGCCCGTCTCCGAGGAGAAGACGAGCCCGCGCGAGACGCGCGAGGCACCGACGGTCTGGCAGCGCGCGACCTACCGCTGGACGGCGATCACCGCGGTGATGGCGGTCCTCCTCGTCCTCTACACCCAGCACCCGTACTACCTGAACGCGCAGTTCGCGCCGTGGCGCTCGGTGTACCCGGTCGCGTTCGTCCTCTGGCTCGCGTTCGGCCTCTTCTACGTCAAGGCGACGCTCGAGAAGTTCCACCAGCGCCGCTACGTGGTGCGCGACGGCGCGCTGCATCTCCTCATGCTCGCGAAGGTGGGCTTCAAGGACGTGCTCTCCAAGACGGAGTGGACGCTCGTGAGCCTCTTCGCCGGCGCCGCCGCGCTCATCGGCGCCGCGCGCTCGCTGCACCTCAAGGCTCCGCTCCTCGCGTATCTCTCCGACCTCGCTCGGACGCCGGTCGCGAGCGTCGTCCTCTTCGCGTGCGCCGCGCTCGCCGTGATCCTGACCGTGCGCTGCCTCCAGCCGCGGGCGATCTGGCGCAAGATCAAGAACCCGCGCGTCCGCACCACCCTGCTCGGCATCTGCGTGAAGGGCTTCTTCACGCCCCTGATGACCGGCTTCGTCGTCGGCCACATCAACTCGCTCTCGCGCGCGTGGCTCGCGCACCATCACCTCGCGCCGCTCGACTTCAAGCCGCCCGCGGGCACGAGCGCGCTCGGACAGATCTCGCTGTGGTGGCACCAGGTCGGCTCGCGCCTCGGCGACTTCATTCCCACGGGCGCCGATCTCTCCGGCTTCGTCGCGTTCGGATCGTGGACGCGGCCCGACGTCGAGTGGGGCCTCGGCCTCGCCTACGACCTCGTCTTCATGATCGACTGCGGCTGGGCGCTCGCCGGCTACGCGTCGGAGAGCCGCTGGCTCGGGAACAAGACGCGGAGCGTGGAGCCGACCGCGCTCGGATGGGTCGTCTGCATCTTCTGCTACCCGCCGTACAACAACGTGCTCGGCACGTACCTGCCGCTCGAGAGCGGCCCCGCGACCATCACCAGCCCGAACGTCCTCCTCGGGTTCCGGGCGGCGACGGTCTTCCTCTTCGCCATCTATGCCTCGGCGACGGTCGCGTTCGGGTGGAAGTTCTCGAACCTCACGAACCGCGGGATCGTCTCGCGCGGACCGTATCGCTTCGTCCGTCACCCCGCCTATCTCTGCAAGTGCTCGGCGTGGTGGCTCGAGCACATCCCGACCATCACCCTGGTGAAGGCGTTCTTCCTCACGCTGCTCTGCGGGGTGTACGCGCTCCGCGCGTGGACCGAGGAGCGTCACCTGAGCCGCGACCCGGACTACGTCGCCTACAAGAAGAAGACGCCCTGGGTGCTCTTCCCCGGCGTGTACTGACGTGTAAGTCACCCTTTCGGCGTGGCGATTGCACGCGTGCCGCATAGCCTGGGGCTCTCGCGGGAGGATCGACCATGCGTGTGACGTTCGGCCTTGCTTCGTTGACGATCGTGACCGGCTTCTGCCTGGTGCAAGCATGCTCCAGTGATGACGCCACCCCACAGGCGGACGCCGATGCGGGGGACGGCACCAGCAGCTCGACGTCGTCGTCGAGCTCGTCGTCCTCGTCGGGCGGCTCGACCTCGTCGTCGTCCTCGGGAGGCTCGACGTCGTCCTCCAGCGGCGGGACCGACGCCGGCGGAGATGCGTCGAAGACCGACGGCGGAAAGTCGGCGATGACCTTCTTCGTGTCGAGCAAGGGCAACGCGAACAAGGACGGCAACCTCGGCGGCCTCGCCGGCGCCGACGCCAAGTGCCAGGCGCGCGCGGACGCGGCGAGCTTGGGTGGAACGTGGAAGGCGATCCTCTCGACGCGCACGGTCGACGGATCGATCATCGGCGAAAAGGTCGAGATCAAGAAT
>JBDHVD010000718.1:0-3335 GCA_039809525.1 Labilithrix sp.
GGGCAAGGACCTGCGGATCTACGACCGCGCCGCGAAGAAGCTGCTCGCGGACAAGACGGTGACGCTCGACGCGAAGGCGTTCATGCCCGCGTTCGTCGCCGAGCGCACGCTGCTCGTTCCGCTGCAGTCGCCCGACGGTCTCGCGCGTGTCGACGTGGGATCGGCGAAGATCGAGGCGCGGACCACGTTCCCGAAGAGCGACTGCACGCTGCCCCACGTCGTGCGCGTCGCGAAGGACGGGCGCGTCTACCTCGTTTGCGAGGGCGATCACACCGCGCCGGGCACCGTGCTCGAGATCGATCCGCAGTCGCTCGCCATGAAGAAGAAGTGGACCGTCGGCGCCTACCCCGATGGGCTCGCCTTCGGCGACGACTGACCGCAGCCCCACTGCACATCGGATCAGATCGCGGCCGTTTTGCGTGGCCGCGCGTCGGGAGTTCGAGTACGCCCGCATGTCCCGATGAAGCCCGCCATCAGCTGGGGCCTCTGCCTCCTCGGACTCGCGCTGACGCCTGCATGCACCAAGGCCGTCGCGTCGGAGAACAAGCCGCCGGTCGGGATGCCCATCGGGACGGCGACGCTGCAGGTCGGGAGCGTGCCGGCGCCGGTGGCGAAGCGGAAGGTCGATCCCGACGCGAACGCGTGCCCCGCCGGCATGGTGCTCGTCGACGGCGAGTACTGCCCCGAGGTCGAGCAGAAGTGCCTCGAGTGGATGGATCCGCCCACCAGCCGCTACCACGAGTTCCGCTGCGCACGTTACGAGAAGCCTGCGAAGTGCAAGGGACCGAAGGTCCACAAGCGGTACTGCATCGACGCCACCGAGCGCGTCGAGGACGGATCGAGCCTCCCGCGCCACTTCATGTCGTGGACCTCGTCGAAGAAGCTCTGCGAGTCGGAAGGCGCGCGCCTGTGCCTCGAGAGCGAGTGGATCTTCGCGTGCGAGGGCGAGGAGATGCGGCCGTATCCGTACGGCTGGGAGCGCGACAGCGCGGCGTGCAACGTCGATCGCAGCGAGAACATCGGCCGTCCCGGACGGCTCGTCGACCACCGCGATCCCGCGGGCTCGCACGACAAGTGCGCGAGCCCCTTTGGCGTCCAGGACCTCTCCGGCAACGTCGAGGAGTGGGTCCAGGCCGACAACGGCCGGAAGATGGGCTGGAAGGAAGTGCTGAAGGGCTCGTGGTGGATCCCGAGCCGCCACGCCTGCCGCCAGTTCCAGGTCGGGCACAACGACGTCTACAACGGCGCGGAGACCGGCACGCGATGTTGCAAAGACGCGCCGCCCGGCGAGGTCGCCTCGAACTGACGGGCGCCGAGGGCTCGCCTCAGAGCCACCGCTTCTTCTTGAAGTAGAAGATGATGCCGACGGCGACGATGCCCATCAGGCCGAGCGCGAAGTAGTAGCCGTCCGCCCACTTGAGCTCCGGCATGTGCTCGAAGTTCATGCCGTAGATGCCGGCGATGAGCGTGAGCGGCAGCATGATCGTCGAGATCAGCGTGAGCCGCTTCATGATCTCGTTCATCTGCTGCGACTGGATGCTGAAGTGCGCCTCGAGCAGGCCGGCGGTGAGCTCGCGGTAGCTGTCCACCAGCTCGGTCACGCGCGCCATGTGATCGTAGATGTCGCGATAGAACGGCGTCAGGTCGGCGGGGATCTCGTCGAACTCCGCGCGGACGATCCGGAGGAGGATCTCGCGTTGATAGATGGTCACGCGGCGGAGCATCTGGAGGCTCCGCTTGATGCGCATGATCTTCCGCATCGGCGTGCTGTCGTTCACCGGCGCGGAGGACGAGAGGATCCTCGTCTCGACCTCCTCGATCTGGTCGTCGAAGCGATCGACCAGGGGGAGGTACTCGTCGACCATGCGGTCGATCAGCGCGTGCGCCACCCACGCGGGCCCCTTCTTGAGGAGGCGCGCGTTGCGCATCAGCTCGCCCTGCACGGGCATCACCGCACAGACCCTCTCGTCGTGCGCGTGCGTCACGAGGAAGTTGTGCCCGATGATGACGTCGAGCTCCGCGAGCGCGAGCGGCACGTCGTGACCGGCGCGGTCCTCTTCACGGACGCCGTGCATGACGACCTGCACGTAGGCGCCGAAGTCCTCGACCTTCGGCAGCCCGATGTCGTTCCACGTGTCCTCGATCGCGAGAGGATGGATGCCGAGGACCTCCTCGAGCAGCCTCTCCGCCACCGGAGTCCGCTCGTCGAGCTCGACCCAGAAGCGCTTGCCGGCCCGATGCGCCGCCGCGATCTCGTCGAAGTCGGTCGTCTGGCGGACGACGTCGCCCTCGAGGACGAGCGCCTTCATCCCCGACGGCGCGGACGCATCGTGGTCCTTCGCGGAAGGCCGCAGGCTGCGCGGCTTCCGGTCGTCGAGCTCCCCCTCGGCCACGATCGCCTCTAGCGCTTCTCTGCGAGGATCAGCGTGCGCGGCGACTCGCAGCCGAAGAACACGCCCGGCGTGGCCGTGCGGCCGCTGACCTCCGCGACGCGGAAGCCGTTGTCGTGGAGCATCTTGCCGAGCTCGTGCAGGGCGTAGACGCGGATCGAGTACTCGATCTCCTTCGTGCGCCCGTCGTCCATCATCAGCGTCCGCTTCACCTTCATGCGGCTGGTGATGAAGTCGATCTGCATCTCGTCCATGCAGATGCAGCCGTCCCCCTCGAACCACGCGAGGCTCGGCGCCTGCCGGACGATGTAGTCGCGGTTGACGACGTCGAGGAGGAACTGGCCGCCCTTCTTGAGCGCCTTGTGCACCTTCGCGACGACCGCGGCGTTCTTCTCCTCGTCGAAGTAGCCGAAGCTGGTGTTCCACGCGTACACGCCGTCGAAGGTCTCTTCGAACGTCATCTCGCGCATGTCGCCCTGGACGAAGTTGATCTTCTGCTTGCGGTCCTGCGCCTCGTCGGACGCACGCGCGAGCATCGCGAGGCTCAGATCGAAGCCGACGACCTGGTAGCCGCGGGTCGCGAGCTCGATCGCGTGGCGGCCGGTCCCGCATGCGAGATCGAGCACCATCGCGCCGGCCTCGCAGCCGAGGCTCTCCTCGATGAAGTCCACCTCGCCCTTGATCTGGGACTCGGTGATCTTCGCCATCGTGCGGATGAAGTCGTCGTTGAAGAGCTCCTCCCACCAGGGACGGGCCTTCTTCCGCATCGCCGCCGTCTCGTTCATCGGCGGCGGCGCGAGCGCGCCGACCGGCGGGACGATCACCGCGTGCTGGACCGGACGGAACGGCGTCGCCGGCGTGTTCACCGTGATCTCCGGCGAGGACGTGCGCGGCGTCGCCGGCGGCTTCTGCGCGCCGCCGGCCGGAGCGACCGCGGGCGCGGGC
>JBDHVD010000719.1:0-3331 GCA_039809525.1 Labilithrix sp.
CACCGGCGCCTGATCGCGTCGCGGCTGGTGCGCGCGTTCCCGCGCGTGCTCGGGTACCTCGAGCGGGGCGACGTCCACCTCTGCGCGCTCGCCCTGCTGCGCGATCACCTGACGGTGGAGAACCACGAGGAGCTCCTCCGTGCCGCGACGGGCAAGACGGTGCGCGCGGTGCAGGAGATGCTCGCCGCGCGACGTCCGAAGCCGGACGTGCCGCCGCGCATCGAGCCTCTCGCGCCGCAAGCCGAGCTCCCGATCGCGCCGCCGACCGCGGAGCGTCCGGCGACGAGCAAGCCGCGCCCGCGGGTCGAGCCGCTCTCGGCGTCGCGCTACCGCGTCGAGCTCACCGTCTCCGGCGAGGCGAAGGAGAAGCTCGAACGCATCGAGGATCTCATGCGCCACCGCAACCCGAGCGGCGATCTCGAGGTCATCGTGGAGCAGGCGCTCGATCTGCTGCTCGCGAAGCTGGAGAAGGAACGGCTCGGGAAGGTCACGCGTCCGCGGAAGGCGAAGGCGCCGGCCGCCACGGAGCAAACGGACCAGACGGACCCGACGGAGCACGCGGAGGCGACGTCCGCCTCCGACGATCCGAGCCGATGGATCCCGCAGGAGGTCCGGCGCGCGGTGTTCGAGCGCGACGGCGAGCGGTGCACGTACGTCGATGCGCGGGGCCGTCGCTGCGCGTGCCGCGCGTTCCTCGAGCTCGATCACGTCGTCCCGTTCGCGCGCGGCGGGAAGCCGACCCTCGAGAACCTCCGCGTGCGCTGCCGCGCCCACAACCGGTGGTACGCCGGGCAGCAGTTCGGGCGCGCCCATGTCGAGGAACGGATCCACTTGCGACAACGAAAGTGCGAAGGCATCGAGACCACCTCGTTCGAGACCGCCGCGCGAGGCCTGAAGAACCTCGGCTTCCGCGACGCGGAGGTGCGCCGCGTCCTCGCAGAGCTGGCCGAGACGCTCGAGGCCTCGACCGTCCGCGTGGAGACCGTCATCCGCGAAGCGCTCGTTCTCCTGAGGTGACGGAGCCGAAGCCGCTTGTCGACGAGCTCCGTACGTGGCTCGTCGAGAATCCCTTCGAGCGCCTGCGAGGCGTGCTCCTGCGCGTCCGCACGCACCCGGCCTCGGACATCGACGGGTACCTGGCTGGGGAGTGATCGACGTCAACTACTCCTGCTTCGACTCCTCGGCGGAGAGGCGGCGACAGCTCACGCCCGACGCGCGAGCGCCGTCGAACTTCATCGTCACGAAAGTACGCGTCGCCTTCCCAAGGGCCGTCACCGACCGTCTCGCCATGCGCGATGCCGTCGGCATCGAGGACGAGTCGGTCACCGACCAAGCACTGGTCACCTTTCCAGTCGAAGCAGTTCCAGTAGCCATCGCAGGCGTCGACGGTTCTCCGCCGCGCAGCCGACGAGGGTGAGGGAGGCGAGCACGAGGACGATGATCTTCGTCATGGTGGTGCGCTGCCTGTCTTCAGGCGGGCTCGAGTTGCTGGGGATCGTCATGCGGTGCGGGCGACCGCAACGAAGCCTGACGCTCTGCTGGCCACCAAGGTCTCGAGGAGAGCGCCTCCGGTCTCTACCGCAGCGACGACGCGGTGCCCGGGCTGCCGGCTGGCATCGTCGAGGCATCCGTCAGCGCGCCCGGCAGGATTCGTAACCGAAGGTCTAAATCCTGCCGAACTGGCTCATCGAAGATGAGCAGAGCGCGCCCGGCAGGATTCGAACCTGCGACATTCGGCTTCGAAGGCCGACGCTCTATCCAGCTGAGCTACAGGCGCAATGAGGATGCGCTCTCGCATCTAGCACAGCTCCGTCGCCGTGCCGACCGCCTCGAGCGGCCCGCGGCATGCACGTGGGTGATCCATGGAGGAACGCACCCGGGTCGTGCTCTTGGCGGGCGTCGTCGCGGTGATCGCCGGCGGAACCAGCGCGGCGATCGTGACGACGTGCGCGCGCGAGGAGCCCCGCGTCGTGGAGACCACCGCGGCGCCCACGATCACGCGTGGCGAGCTGGAGCCCGAAGAGGCCGCCGAGGCCGCGGCGCCTCCGGCCGAGGTCGAGCCGGAGGCGGAGCAAGCTGCGCCGCCTCCCGAGCCGCCGGAGCCTCCGCCGATCGACGCGGGCGCGGACGCCGAAGCGTTGACCGCGGCGGAAGAGGCCGGCGCCGCCGCCGATGCGGGCGCGCCCGCCGCGCTCGCGGAGCTCGACGCAGGCGCGGCGGAGGCGGAGGACGCAGGCGCCGCCGCGCGCGTCGTGCAGGAGCCGGACGCGAGCGTCGCGATGCGCGAGTCGGTCGATCGGCTCGTGCACGGTCCGACGTTCTCCGCGGGCGCGGGGCGGTTCATCAGCGAGCCGCCGCCGTGGGGAGCGAGCGCGATGACGTCCGATCCGAACGCGGGCGCGGGGACGTTTTTGACGACGCCGCCGCCGTGGACGTCGAGCAACATGCAGGCGGATCCCCAGGCGGGCGCGGGCGCGTTCACCACCGAGAGGAACAGCCCGGGGAACATCGTCATCTTCCCGCTCCAGGCCCTCCAGCAATGGCAGGAGCAGCAGCAGTGGCTCCAGCAGCTTCAGCAGCAAGGGCAGCTGCCGCCGCCGCAGGAGTGACGGTCACCAGACGTAGCGGAGGACGAGCTCGAAGACGTTCTGCGAAGGCGTCTGCGAGCTCCCGAGGCTCGTGGTGATCGGGCGTGCGCCGAGCGTCGTCGCCCAGAGCGCACCGACCTGCAGCGGCGTGCGACCCGAGTAGTAGACGCCGGCGCCGAGGACGTGGAACGTGTCGAAGTCGCCCGACCCGCGGAACTGCGCGGTGCTCTCCGCGCGCGAGAGCACGTACTCGGGCATGACGGCGATGGGGACGTGGAGCGCGGCGAAGTCGAACGAGGGCGCGATGCCGAACGCGTACGTGAGCGCATCGATCGACGTCTCGTCGCGGAGGCGACGCGTGCGATTGTAGGGCTCGAGCGTGACGTGTCCGCCGCCCACCGCCGCGGACGCCTGCACGCCGAAGAAGCGGCCGAAGCTCTGCGCGAACGCGAGCGCGCCGCCGTAGTCGTACGTGGAGAACGGCGTCTTGATCTCCGAGCCGAAGTCGCGGAGCAGGACGTCGTTCACCGAGGCGATGGGCTGCTGGAAGACCGGCAGCAGCACCGCGAACTGACCGCGTGAGTAGCCGCCGCCCGCCCGGAGGCTCAGCTGCGTGCCGGTCCGCTCGCTGTGGAACAGGCGCAGGATCGCGCCGCCCTGCCCGCCGATGTCGAAGGTCGCGCCCTGGTAGACGAGCCCGGGGAGGTTCGTGCTGACGAGCGTGCGGAACGATCCCGAGACGA
>JBDHVD010000720.1:0-3327 GCA_039809525.1 Labilithrix sp.
TACTATCCTCGGGAGGCCGTGCCGCGCGTGATCTCCGTCGACCCCAGCCGTCCCGATCCCGCGGCGATCGCCGAGGCTGCGTCCGTGCTCGCACGCGGCGGGCTCGTCGCGTTCCCGACGGAGACGGTCTACGGCCTCGGCGCCCGCGGGCTCCACGCCGCCGACGTGGCGAAGATCTTCGCCGCGAAGGGCCGCCCCAAGGCCCATCCCCTCATCCTGCACGTGGACGGCGAGCCGATGGCCGAGCGCCTCGCGTCGTCGTGGCCCGACGCGGCCGCGCGTCTCGCCGCCGCCTTCTGGCCCGGACCGCTCACGCTCGTCGTCCCGCGCGCGCCGGCGGTCCCCGACGAGGTCACCGGCGGCATGAGCACCGTCGCGCTCCGCGCGCCGAGCCACGCCGTCGCGCTCGCGCTCGTGCGCGCGGTCGGGGAGCCGCTCGCCGCGCCCAGCGCGAACGCGCACACGCACGTGTCGCCCACGTCCGCCAAGCACGTCATCCGCTCGCTCGGCGACAAGGTCGATCTCGTGCTCGACGGCGGCCCCTGCACGCACGGCATCGAGTCCACCGTCGTCACGCTCGCCGAGACCCCGCCGCGCATCCTGCGTCCCGGCGCGCTCGGCGCCGCCCGCCTCCGCACGATCGTCCCCGACGTCGTGCGGGGCGACGCGACCGTCGCCGCCGACGACGTCGCCCGCGCCTCGCCCGGCATGGCGGCGAAGCACTACTCGCCGCGCGCCCGCGTCGCGCTCGAGGACGCCGGCGCCCGCGTCGTCGACGCGGCGCTCGAGCTCGCACGCGCAGGGCACCAGGTCGGCGCGCTCGTGTGGAGCGCCGAGGCCCGCGACGCCGCCTTCCGCAGCGCGAAGGGACGCGAGAGCGCCCCCGAGCTCGTCCGCTTCGTCACCATGCCCGACGATCCCGAGGCTTACGCCCGCGCGCTCTACGCCGCGTTCTACGATCTCGACGAGGCGCGCGCCGACGTGATCGTCGTCGAGCGTCCGCTGGACGACGAGGCGTGGTGGGCGGTCGTCGATCGGCTCACGCGCGCAGCCGCCCGATGAGGCGCCGCCCCGACGTGAAGGTCTACCTCACCCCGGGCGCGGTCCTCCCGGGCCAGGCGCTCGTCGTCGAAGCGGTGCTCGCGTCCAAGAGCGAGACCCCCATCGACTTCGTCGAGATGCGCCTCCGCGGGATGCTCCGCTCCGCGGTGGGCGCGGGCAACGCGCGCGCGTACCACGAGGCGCCCATCTACGACCGCGTCTGGCGCTCGCCCGGACAGACGCTCGGCGAAGGCGAGCACCGATTTCGTGTAGAGTACAAGTTCGACGCCTCGGTGCCGCCGAGCTACTCGGGCGCCGACGCATCCATCGGCTACGAGCTGCTCGTCCACGTCTCGATCCCGTGGTGGCCCGATCGCCGGAGCTCCTTCGTCGTGCCCGTCGGGATGCCGCCGATCATGCCCGGCCACGATCCCCGCGGCGTGATCACCAGCTCCTCGCTCGAAGGCCCCAAGCGCGGCGAGCCCTTCATGGAGGTCGCGCTCGACGCGACCGATCTCGCGCTCGGCGAGGTGCTCACCGGCAGCGTCTCGATGCAGAACCTGTCCGGCAAGTCCGTCCGCGGCATCGATCTCGCGTTCGTGGAGGTGGAGTCGGTCACCTTGCCGAGCGCCGCCGTCCGCGAGAAGGACCGCTTCGGCCTCCGCATCTTCGACGGTGCTCCGCCCGAAGGGCAGGCGATCCCGTTCCGCGTCCGCGTCCCCGAGCGCGCCACCGCGTCGTTCGTCGCCGGGCCCATCCGCCTCGCCACCCACGTCGAGCTCCGCGCCGACGTCGCGTGGGGCAGCGACGTCGTCGTGCGCGTCCCGGTCACGATGTCCCCCGTGCAGCGCCCCGAGGGCCGCGCGATGGGCCGCGTCGCCCCGGTCGGCCGCGAGCGCATCCTCCTCGCCTGGCAGCGGATCGCCCGCAGCATCGACTTCGTCGCCGATCCGGACGGCGAGGGCATCGACGGCATGCGCGGCGGCGTACGCGTGCACGTCACGAACGAGCAGCGCGGCGGCGACTTCTGGTTCGTCGCCGAGCTCACGATGCCGAGCCTCGGCCTCGACCTCGACGTCGGCGAGCGCCGCTGGAGCGACGCGCTCGCGGTCGACGTCGTCGCGACCGGCCTCGGGCCCGTCGACCAGAAGCTCGCGGTCCACGCGCGCGAGCACGCGCAGGCCAAGGCGTTCGTCGATGCGTGGGTGCCTTCGCTCGTCCCGTTCGAGGAGGTGAAGGGGACGGACGCTCGCGTCGTGCTCGCCTCGCGCGGATCGGTGCACGCGACGTCCCAGATCGGAGGCTTCGTCCGCCACGTGCTCCGCGCCGCCGACGCGCTCGAAGCCGCGCGCGCCCTCGTCGGTCCGCCCGCGCTCCTCGCGCCCCACGTCGCCGCGTGGCGCGGGCTCGCCGAGGCGCTGCACGGCCGTCTCGAGCTCGGACGCATGTGGATCCACGACGGCCGCGCGGGGACCGATGCCGTCGAGCTCGGCTGCACGTGGGAGCGCCGCGGGCTGCTCCTCGGCACGACGGTGCGCGTGGCGATCGACCCGCCGCTCGGCGCCGTTCCGCCGTCGCCCGACGATCCGTCGGTGTCCCCCGCCGCGCGCGACGCATGGCGGGCGCTCGCAGCGCGCGCCCGCGCGGTGCACGTCCGGGCGGAAGGGATCGTCGTCGAGCTCGAGGCGAGGCCGGCCGAGCCCGAGAGCGCGATGCCCGTCGTCGATCTCGCGGTGTCGCTGCGCCGCGCGCTGGCGGGCGCCGTCGCCGCCGGCCCCTTCCGCTGACTCGTCGTCGCCCCCGGCTCACGCTCCTTGCGATGTCCCGGAGGTCGTCGCGGCGAGGAGGATGCTAGCGACGATGTTCGCGGCCGGCCGGCGCGATGGAAGGCGGTGCTCTCGCGTGGCTGGAGAAGAGGAAGACGTTCACGTCCGGAGGTCGTCGCGGCGAGGAGGATGCTGGCGCCAATGTTCGCGGCCGGTCGCGCGCTGGAAGCCGCGGCTCGATGAGCTCCTCGCGTGGTTGGAGAAGAGAAAGATGGTTCACGTCCCGGAAGACGTCGGGGCGAGGACGACGCTGGCGCCGATGTTCGCGGCGGGCGCGCGATTGAAGCCGCGGCTCGATGAGCTCCTCGCGTGGTTGGAGAAGAGAAAGATGGTTCACGTCCCGGAGGACGTCGGGGCGAGGCCGATGCTGGCGCCGATGTTCGCGGCGGGTCGCGCGCTGGAAGCCGCGGCTTGGTGCACGTCGCGGCGAGGACGAAGATGCTGGCGCCGATGTTCGCTA
>JBDHVD010000721.1:0-3317 GCA_039809525.1 Labilithrix sp.
CGGATCAGGGCCGGTTCCATGCGGCCATCCGGGGGATCAGCCACTTGGCCCAGTCCTCGGTGGTGCCGTCGTGCCCCCCTTCGACCTCGGTGGTCTGCAGGGAGAAGCCCGCATCCCGCAGGCGCTTCCAGCCCTCGCGGACCTTCGCGAGCGGGAACGCCTCGTCGTCGACGTGGGCCACGTGGGCCACGGGCAGCTTCCAGGACGCCTTGGCGGGATCGACGTTGCCGGGCAGCGCGGAGCTCTCGACGAGGATCCCGGCGAAGCGCGACGCGTTCTCGAGCCCGACCCCGTAGGCGAGGATCCCGCCCGACGAGAAGCCCGCGATCACCACCTTCTGCCGGTGCACGTAGAAGCACGTCGCGACGTCGTCGATCGCGGCGAGCACCTTGGCCGCGTCCGCGCGCGTCCAGCAGTCGCCGCCGCCGCTCGCGCCGTCGACGGAGATGCCGATGTGCTCCTGCGCGTCGCGCGTGGCGTACGGGTTCACGCCCCACTCGGCGAAATTGCGTGCATCATCCCCGCATCCGTGGAGGCCGACGAGCAGGCGCATCGGCTTGCCGGTGTACGACTTCGGGACGTAGCCGACGTACGCGCTCTTGCCCGAGCTGCGGACGAAGAAGCCGTCGCGGTCCTTCTGCACCTTGCACCCCGCGGGGGGCGGCCCGGGATCGTCCTCGGGCTTCGGCGCCGGCGCGGCGGGCGGGGGCTCGGCCGGCAGCGTGCCCTCCGCCACCTCCCTCGGCGGAGGCGGAGCGCCGGGCGCTGCCGGGCCCTCCGCATCGGAGGAGCAGGCCGGGAGCGACATCATCGAAGAAGCGAAGACGAGGAAGAGGACGCGGAGGCGCATGACGACGTCGTCGTACGCCCCCCGCGCGCGCTTCCTTCCTACGGCTTGGTCCAGCCGGCCGACTGCGGGATGAGCCAGGTCGACCAGTCGTCGGAGGTCCCGTCGTGGGCGCCGCCGGTCTCGCTGGTCACGAGCGGGAAGCCCGCGGCCGTCGTCTTCGTCCAGTCCGTGCGGACCTTCGCGATGGGGAACACGGTGTCGCCGGTCGCGGCGCGGTGCGCGACGTTGATCTTCCACGGCGCGCCCGCGAGGAGGCCGTCGGGGTTCGAGTCCGCGGCGTAGAGCGACGCGTGCTCGACGAGGATGCCGGCGAAGCGATCGGCGTGCTTCATCCCGACGCGGTAGGCGAGCTGACCGCCGCTGCTGAAGCCGGCGACCACCACCTTCGCGCGATGGATCCAGAAGCACTTCGCGAGATCGTCGACCGCCGCGAGGACCTTGTCGTCGTCGCCGCCCATGCTCCAGCACTTGTTGCCGCCGGTCTCGCCGCCGACGCTGATCCCGATGTGGTCCTGCGACGAGCGCGTCGCGAACGGGTTCACGCCCCAGCGCGCGAAGTTCGCCATGTTGTCGCCGCAGCCGTGCATGCCGACGATCACGCGCATCGGCGCGGACGGCGTGTAGCTCGCGGGGACGTACGCGACGTAGTCGCTCTTGCCGGAGCTCCGCACGAAGAAGCCCTCGCCGTCCTTCGTGATCGCGCACGTCCCCGCCGGCGCCGGACCGGGATCGGGCGCGGCGGGCGCCGGATCCGCGGGCGGAGCGGCGGGATCGCCCGGCGCGGCCGGAGGATCGGCGGGGCTCGTCGTCTGCTCGCCGAGACGCGCGGCCTCGCGCGCGGCCGCGAGATCGACGCGCGGCGTGCCCGCGGACACCGTCGCGCCGGTCAGGTCGCGCGACGGCGGAGCCCCGGCGCCGGTCGCGTCGTCGTCGCTCGTCACCGACGGCTCGGCGGCGGAGCCGAGCTCGGCGGAGCACCCGGCGAGAACGGTCGAGGTCACGAACAGCAGGGAGAGGGCGGCGCTTCGCATGG
The DNA here is from genome assembly GCA_039809525.1 of Labilithrix sp. Lineage (GTDB taxonomy): Bacteria > Myxococcota_A > Polyangia > Polyangiales > Polyangiaceae > Labilithrix. The sequence goes on from JBDHVD010000721.1 coordinate 1,884, forward strand.
GTGAGTTTGTACTGGCTCATCCACGGATCGACCGAGGCGTGCGACTCAGCTCGAGCGCATTTTCGTGGGCGACTGCCGCTCCCATCGGCACCCGCGCGCACACGCGATTGTCGTCGCGCACGCAACGATGCGTCCACGCGATCGCGTCTACCGAGGTGCTCCGCGCGGGCGCAAGGTTCTGCGCATGGCAACGCACGTCTCGACCCCCCACACCTCCGTCCGCGACAGCGCGGCCCCCCTCGCCCCCTCGCGCTCGCTCGATCTCCTCGCGCCGATCGGCCGGGTGCTGATCGGCCTCCTGTTCGTGCTCTTCGGCACGGGCCACTTCGCGGCCGCGACCATCGGCTACGCGGCGCAGAGCGGCGTCCCCTTCGCCGGCGTCCTCGTTCCGCTGTCGGGCGTCATGGCGATCGCCGGCGGCCTCGGCGTCGCCCTCGGCTACCGGACGCGCCTCGCCGCGCTCTTGCTCGTCGCGTTCCTCGTCCCGATCACGTTCGCGATGCACGCGTACTGGAAGGAGACCGACGCGATGGCGGCGATGACCCAGCGGATCATGTTCTTCAAGAACCTCGGCCTGCTCGGCGCCGCACTCCTCCTCGTCCAGCGCGGCGCCGGTCCGTACAGCCTCGATGCGCGGCGCCCTTCCAGGGCATGATGCGCGCGTGAGCTACCTCGCCCCGCTCGGCCGCGCGCTCTTCGCGCTGATCTTCGTCTGGTTCGGTCCCTCGATGTTCGACGCGGGCTCGATCGCGAAGGCGGCGTCGAAGGGCGTGCCGCTCGCGAGCGTCGCCGTCCCCTTCGGCGGCGTGCTCGCGATCGCCGGCGCGATCCTCGTCGCCACCGGTTACAGAGCGCGCATCGGCGCGGCGATGATTGCCGCCTTCCTCCTGCCGGTGACGTTCTTCATGCACGCCTACTGGACCATCCCCGATGCGGCCGCCGCCGGCGTGCAGAAGGTCATGTTTCTGAAGAACCTGTCGATGCTCGGCGCGGCGCTCGTGTTCGTGACCCAGGGCGCGGGGCCGATCAGCGTGGACGCGTGGCTCGCGCGACGCCGTCCGCGCGGCGCGGCCTGAGCGGTCACTTCGGTCGCGGCGCCGCGAGGCCCCTGCCCGGATCGGGCAACCCGCCCGCGCGCAGCAGCCGCGCGGCCTCGGCGACCGCGCGCGCGACCACGCGCGTCTCCTCGACCACCGCCTCGTCGCGATCGAGCGACTCGTGGCTCGTGGCATACGGCTCGTAGTAACCGATGTAACGATCGAGCGCGGCCTTCGGTCCGGCCTGCACGAGCCCCATCCACCCGAGCCAGTCGCTCAGCGCGCGGCGCACGCCCTCGGCGCCGGCGACGTCGCCGTGCACGACGACGCCGAACGCGCGTCCCGCGAGGTGCTTCGGATAGCCCCACCCTTCGAGCTCGAGCGCCTTCGCCTTCTC
>JBDHVD010000722.1:0-3315 GCA_039809525.1 Labilithrix sp.
TCGTGGCCGTCGGACCGCCGCAGTCGACGCCCGTCTCGTCGCCGTTCTTCAGCCCGTCCTCGTGCGTGGGGCCGGCGCACTTCTTCGTCGCGGGGTCGCACTTGACCGCGTTGCAGTCGCCGTCGACGAGGCAGCCCTCGCCGGTCGGGCACTTCGGCGCCTTCGTGCCGCCGCAGTCCTTGCCGGTCTCGTCGCCGTTCTTCACGCCGTCGGTCGGCGACGGGGCCGCGCAGACGCCGCCGGTGCAGACGCCGCTCTTGCAGTCGGCCGCCACCGCGCACTTCTTCCCGTCGTCGCAGGCCGGCGCCTTCGTACCGCCGCAGTCGACGTCGGTCTCGTCGTTGTTCTGCGAGTTGTCGGCCGGCGTGATCTCGATGCACTTCGCGTCACGGCACGCGCCCGACTTGCAGTCCGGCGCACCTTCGCACGCGCCGCCGACCTCGCACGGCGTCGTCAGGCGGCCGCAGCCCGGAGCGCTCGTGACGTCCGGCGGCGCCGGAGCCGCTTGCTCCGGATCCGACGAGCATGCGCCGACCACCGAGACGAGCAGCGCGGCGGCGAGAGAGCTGCCGAGGACCTTCGACCGAGACGTCATTCACCGACCCCTTTTGCGAGTTCACGCTCCCGCCGTCGCGCGCGATCCGCGCACACGGGGCGAAGCCTTCACGTAACACGCGCGCCCTCAACGAGCCACGCGGAACGGCGCGGTCCACGCAGCACGAGCATGGCGACCGCCGCGGATCTGCTGCGTGAATCCGCTCGCGGCGCCGCTCGCGTCGTCCGAAGAGACGACACCCTCGTGATGGGCGAGGTGGGCGCCGACGGCGAGGAAGATCCGCGGCGTCCCGGGCTCGCGGATCAAGACGAACGCCGGCTCGATCGCGCCCGACGCGGTCACCACCGCGCGCCGGGTGGCCCCATCGGAATAGATGACGGCGGCGTAAGGTCCGGTCGCCGCAGACTCGCCCTCGAGCGCCGCGAGCCGCGCGGGGAACGCACCGAGCGCCGCGACGTCCGCCTCCGCCAGCGACTCGTGACGCGCCCCGCGCTCGGCGGCACGGAGCGCGACGCGCAGGAGGTCCTCCGCCTCGGCGAGGACCGCGTACCCGGCCGAGCCCTTCGGCAGCGGACCGAGGGCGCCGAGCCCACGGCGGACCTGGGCGACGGTGGCGACGAGCCGCGACACCACGCTCGGCTCCGCCTCGACGAACGCGGGCAGCGACGGCCCGGCCGCCTTCGTCTCGCGCGCGACGTGCGGCGCCGGCTTCGGCTGCACGAAGGCCTGCCCGGCATGACGGACGAGCGACCATGCGGCGAGCAGCGAGTCGCGTCGTGCCGAGTGAACGCGCCCGTTCGCCGCCGGCGCCGCGCTCCAGGTGACGAGCGCATCGAGCAGCGACCCGTGGACGGACGCGTGCAGCTCGATGTCCTCCGCGCGCGATCGCGCCTCCGCGGAGGAGAGCCAGGCCGCGACGTCGAGCGCCGTCGGGAGCGCGCCCGATGCCCGCGCCGCCGATGCGAGCGCGATCGAGTCCGCCGGCGCGGCGCCGCCGAAGACGCGCACGCTCCCGCCTGCTCCTCCGGCGCCGTCGAACAGCGCGGGCGGGCGCACCGTGCGCGCGCGCGCGCGGACCTTGTCCACCGCGACGACGTTCGCGATCACCTGCGCCTTCGCGAGATCGACCCCGATGCCGTCGGCGATGTCGCCGAGCTCGACGGGCGTGACGTCGTCGGCCGGCCCCCACACGAACGCGAGCAGGCGGGCGATGCGCGCGACCGCGCCGTGGATCTGCGCGTCGACGTCGCGATCGGCGACGCGCGCGAGGATCATCGCCGCGCGCGCATGACGGCGCGCGGTGCCCACGTCGACGGGCGCACCGGGCACCTCGGTGCGGGCCGCGAGCGCGAGCGGCGCGGCCGCGAGCCAGCCGAGCGCCCGCGCGTGTCCCTTCCGCGCGGAGGACGCGGGCACCTCGAAGCGCGCGTAGTCGATCGTCACGCCGAGCAGCACGCTCGCCGACGAGCCGGTGTGCGCCTCGATGCGCGACGTCTCCTCGCGCACCACCGCCGCGAGCTCGGGCGCCGGCTCGTAACGGCGGTCCACGAGCGCCCGCGCGACCGCGACGATCCCGCGGGCGATTCGATAGCCCCCGGCGAGCTCGACCCCCGCGCCGCGATGCTCCGCCGCGAGCCGGGTATCGAGCCGCTCGAGCACGGCGTCGAGCAGAGGCGCCAGCTCGTGCGCCTCGACGTCCGCGAGCGCACGCCCGAGCGCCTCGTGCGTCAGGGCGAACAGCGCATCGAGCGTGATCACGTAGGGGACGCGCCGCTCGCGCCATTCGGTGTAGAACGCACCCATCTCCCAGCGCGGGACGTCCGCCGGCGCGGGCCCGAGGACGACGATGCCGTCGTTGCGCAGCCGCTGTCGGCCGTCCTCGCCGAGCTCGTCCCAGACGCGCGCGCCGCCTTCGAAGCGCGTGATGACGTCGCCCGGGACCGGCAGCTCGATCGGGGGACCGTGCTCGCCGCCGCGCAGGTCCGGGTCGACCGACTGCCAGTACCAGTCCGGCGGGGCGAACGGCACGCGGCGCCCCCGCGACGAGTCCGGCAGCTGCGGAGGGGGCGCGGGGACGGGACGCGGCGCCGCCTGCGTGCACGACGCGAGGGCGAGGACGACCGCAGCGCCCATGGCAGTCCACCGAGCCATTCGCGCGGCGGAGGATACCTGCGATTCAGCGCTTCGTGACGGCGTTCAGCTTCACCAGGCAGCGGAGCACCTCGGCGACGCCCCACGCCTGCGCGACGCACCCCCGCGGATGGAACGGCGGCTCGGCGTCGAAGATCTCGCTGATCGATCCGAGGCACGCCTCCGAGACGTGCGCGGAGAAGCCCTCCAAGAACCGCGTGGCCTCCGCCTCCTTGCCCGGATGCACCTTCAGCCACGCGTCGACGAACGGGCCGACGAGCCAGGACCAGACCGTGCCCTGGTGGTAGGCGGCGTCGCGCGAGCGGAGATCGCCGTCGTACTTCGGCTCGTAGTCGGGATGGCTCCGCGCGAGCGATCGGAGACCGACGGGCGTGACCAGCTCCCGCTCGACCGTGTCGATCACCGGGCGCCAGCGCGCCGGATCGAGCACCGGGTTCGGGAGCGCGACGGAGAAGACCTGGTTGGGACGGAGCGCAGGGTCGTCCCTTCCGTCGGGACCGTCGACGACGTCGTAGAGATGGCCGCCCTGCTCGTACCAGAAGCGGCGGTTGAACGACGCGCGCGCGTGCGCCGCCGCCTCCTCGATCGGCCTCGCCGCCGCCTCGCCG
>JBDHVD010000723.1:0-3312 GCA_039809525.1 Labilithrix sp.
GCGGACCTCGTCGGCATCGCCGTCGAGCTCCGGCGGGACGAGGTTGCCGCGCACGTGCGCGTGGCGGACGAAGGCGCGGTCGATGTGCAGGATCACGTCCTCCGCCGCCGGCTGACCGATCTCGACCGCCGGCAGCGCGCTCGGCGGCTTCGGCCGCGGGTGGAAGGTGCGCGCGATCGGGAGGCTCCCGTCCGCGTCGCGATCGAGGGTGATCTCCGCGTCGTCGATGCGGGCGTCGCCGATCGCGACGTCGGGCGGCGAGCCCAGCGCGATCGAGGCGAGCAGCCGATCGAGGCGGATGTCGGCCTCGATGCCGCTCGCGACGATCACCGGTCGCCCCTGCGGATCGGTGATCACCGCCCGCGCGACGCGCACGCGCGATCGCGGCGCGATGGTGAGCAATCGCACGTCCTCGATCGCGATGCGGCCCTCGAACAGCCCGGCGAGCACGTCGTTCGTGATGCGTGCGGCGAGGCGCCGGACCGGCGGGAGGTTCCCGTGCAGCGAGACCCCGACCACGGTCGAGCCGACGAACGTCGACACCAGCGCGATCGTGCGCCAGCCGTGGCCGAGGACGCGCCGCACGCGGGCCATCAGAACGCCTCACCGATGGCGACCGAGATCGCGATCGGCAGCCCGAACACCTCGGTGGGCGTCCCCTCGAACGATCCGTCGTCGAAGTACTGCATCCCCGGGATGCGCACGCCGATGTCGAGACGGATTGGGCCCACCGGAGTGTCGTAACGCCCGCCGCCTCCGCAGGACAGATGCGGGCGCTGGAAACGGATGTCGGCGGGGAACGGCGAGACGTCGCCCGCGTCGCAGAACGAGGCGGCGGAGAACGACTCCGCGATGACGAACCGCAGCTCCGCGTTCGCCTCCCAGCGCGTGAGGCCGCCCGTCGGGAGCACGCAGTTCGGGTCGGCGGGGTTGCAGCCGCCGGCGCTCGCCGACTGCCCGGCCGGCGACAGATACGGGATGAGGTCGTGAGGGCCGATCGCGCGCAAGGGATACCCGCGGTTGGACGCGGGACCGCCCCCGAAGAATCCACGGAAGAAGAGGATCTGATAGTCGCGCGAGGCCGCCTCGGCGCGCGAAGGGCCGGGGTTCTTGAAGTTGATCTGCGCGTACTGGGAATAATTGAACGGGAAGAGGAAGCCGAGCGCGCCGCGCAGCGCGAGGACGATCTTCTTCGGGAGCGGGACGTAGGCGCGCGCCTCGGGCGCGATGCGGAAGTCGCTGGCGTCGCCGACGAGGAGGCCGCCCGCGCCCTGGAGCTCCGCGCCGACCCACCAGCCGCGGCGGGGCTTGATCGGGTTGTCGCGGAGATCGAGGTACGTGGAGAGCTGGAGGTACGAGATCTGGAGGCGCTCGACGTTCCCCGTCGTGCCGAGGTAGTCGATCGGGAAGTTCGCCTGATACGCGTACTGCGGGCTGACGTAGAGCTTGCCGAACGGACGCTCGACACCGACCGACCCGCGGAGCTCGTGGTAGCCGAGCACGTTCTCCGTCTCCGTCGGCAGGAGCACGGGGTAGACGCTGTACTCGGCGGACGCGAGGCCGGTCAGCCGCTTCTCGAACAGCGCGGGCTGGCGAAACGTGGTGGTGACGCGCTGCTCGTAGAGGAGCGCCTTCGGCGGATCGAGCGTCGGCAGGCGCGTCGGGTAGAAGACGACGCCGGGCTTCACCCGGAAGTCGACGCGACGGAGGCCGCCGAAGAAGTTCAGCGTCTGCCACCCGGCGACGGCGTGGATGTCCGTCTTGAGCTGGTCGAACTCGGCGCCGCCGCCGGCGAGGAGCGCGCGGATCTTCGACGGCTCGCACTTCACGGTCACCGGCGTGATCCCGGTGCGCTCCGCCTCCTCCGCGTCGGTCTCGACGTCGACCGCCGCGAACACGCCGAGATCGAGCAGCGCCTGCCGCGAGTCTGCGAGGTCCTCGCTCGAGTAGCGCTGGCCCTCCTCGATGCCGAAGATGCGCCGCACCGCGTCCTCGGGGAGCGTGCCGAGCCCCTCGAAGCGCACCGGCCCGTAGCGCGCGACGCGGCCCGGGTGGATCTCGAAGGACATGCGCGCCTTGTGCGTGGCGACGTCGACCTCGGCGTGACGCGTGACCTTCGCGGCGGCGTGTCCGCGGCTCGTGAGCGCGGTGGTCGCCGCCTTCTCCGCCTCGGCGAGCTTGTCCTCGTCGAGCGGCGCTCCGAGCGGGAGGATGCGCTTGATGCTGCGGCGGACCTCGTCGCGCGCGTCCTTCTCGGCGTTCTCGTCGCCGTAGGTCACGAGCGAGTCGACGACCGTCGGCGGTCCCTGCTCGACCTCGATGACGACGTGGACCTTGTCCTTGACCGCGACGACGCGTGCGGCCTGCACGCGCGCGTCGTAATAGCCGCGGGCGCGGAGGTAGCGCTCGACGCGCGCGAGGTCGCGCTGGAGCGCGTGGCGATCGAAGGTCTCGTATTCGTAGACGACGCCGATGAACAGACCGAGGAACCGGGGGCTCTCGCGCGTGGCGAGGTGCTCCTCGAGGTCCTCGGAGTCGATCTCTTCGAGCCCGGTGATGTCGACGGTCGAGATCGCACTCTTGCCGGGCGGTACGCGGTAGCATCCCGTGGCGAAGGACGCGGCGAGCAATACGCCTGCGACTGCCGGATGAGGACGCCCCATCGCGCGCACCATAGCAAGCTCGAGCACGCGTTCGTGGGCGTGCTGACGCTCGTCGTCGCGTGCGGACGGACGACCCTCCCGCGCCCGCCGCGCGCGCAGGTCCGGGTGGACGATTACGTGGCCGTGCCTTTCCCGCCGCGTCCTCCGCCGGTGGAGATCGTCCCGGCCCCGCCGCGGCCCGGTGCCGTGTGGGTGGACGGCACCTGGACGTGGGAGGGCGACCGCTACGCCTGGCAGCCGGGCTACTGGTCGCTGCCGCCCGAGGGCGCCGCCCACACGCGCTGGGTGATCGTTCGCCGCTCCGAGGACGGCCAGCTGTTCTTCGCGCCCTCGTCCTGGCAGGGGCCTGACGGCGAGCCGCTGCCCGAGCCGGAGGCGCTCGTCCGGGCGCGCTCCCGCGCGACGGACGTCGAGTGAATGGGATAGATTCGAGGGAATGGCCCCAACATCGGGCGACAAGAAGTCGGTCCTCGACCTCGACGAGCCCGACGAACCGATCGAGGAGAGCGGCGTGCTCACGCATCCGACGCTGAAGCCGGCGTTCGATCCGAAGGAGTACGCGAGGGAGCACGCGTCTCCGATCCGCGATCGCGCGCTGACGCTGGTCGACGACGACGTCACCGAGCAGGCACGCATCGCGTCGGTGCTC
>JBDHVD010000724.1:0-3309 GCA_039809525.1 Labilithrix sp.
ACCGCCTGATGACCGGCGGCATCGATCGCCGCTGGCGCTCGCGCGTCGTCGCGATGCTCCGCGAGGTCGACGGGCCAATCCTCGATCTCTGCGCGGGCACGCTCGACCTCTCGGCGATGATCGAGGACGCGAAGCCGAACGCGCGCATCGTCGCGTGCGACGTCTCGGCGAAGATGCTCGAGGCGGGCAAGGCGAAGGTCCTGCGCGTCGAGACGGTGGTGGGCGACGCGCTCGCCCTGCCGTTCGCGGACGGCGAGTTCGCCGCAGTCGTCTGCGGCTTCGGCGTGCGAAACGTGGCCGACCTCGATCGCCTCTTCGCGCAGGTGAGGCGCGTGCTACGGCCCGGGGGCGTGTTCATCACCCTCGAGCTGTTCAAGCCTTCGAGTCTGGCGACCCGCGCGCTCCACGGCGCGGGTCTCCGCTTCGCGCTGCCGACGCTCGGTGCGGTCGTGGCCAAGGACAAGGACGCGTACGCGTACCTCGCGTCGAGCATGGCCGGCTTCGTCACGCGCGACGCGTACGAGCGGCTGCTCGCGAAGCACGGCTTCGGCGCGGTCGACGCGGTCGATCTGATCATGGGCGTCGCCTCGATCGTGCGCGCCCGCGCGTCCTCGTCGATGGAGGCGGCAGCCCAATGAGCAAGCGCAAGATCGTGGTGGGCGTCACCGGCGCGAGCGGCGCGCCCTATGCGAAGCGGCTGCTCGCGTACCTGTCGGACCGCGCGAAGAGGACCGGCGACGTCGAGATCGGCGTGTGCCTCTCGGCGACGGCGGCCGAGGTCTGGTCGCTCGAGTGCGGCGGCGACATCCGCGAGGAGATCGATCTGCCGATCTGGGGAATGCGCGACTACAAGGCGCCGTTCGCGAGCGGCAGCGCAGGCTGGCATGCGATGGCGATCGTGCCCTGCTCGATGGGCACCTGCGCGCGCATCGCGCACGGCATCTCGGACACCCTGCTCACGCGCGCGGCCGACGTGATGATCAAGGAGAAGCGGTCCCTCGTGGTGGTGCCGCGCGAGACGCCGCTCTCGGTCATCCACCTCGAGAACCTCACCGCGCTCGCGCGTGCGGGCGCCACGATCATGCCGGCGATGCCGTCGTTCTACGGCAAGCCCGAGTCCACCGAGCAGCTGCTCGATACCGTGGTCGGACGCGTGCTCGACCATCTCGGGGTCGACCACGATCTGTTGAAGCGCTGGGGGGCGAAGGAGAAGCCATGAGTCGTTTCGTCGAGCAGGCGATCGCCCGTGCCGGGCTCGCGCCGGTCCTCCGCGCACGCCGTGCGGGAGAGATCGAGGCGGTGCGCGCCACGATGGACGACTGGCGCCACGCGGATCTGCTCGCCCTGGGCGCGATCGCCGATGCCGTGCGGAGCGAAGAGATCGGCGAGGTGGTGACCATCCACAAGCCGGTCGACGGGCAGGGCGTGCTCTGGATCGAGATCCCGTCGGAGAAGGCGACCGAGCTCGACGTCCTCCGCGCGGTCGCGGTCGCCCGCATCGCCGGTCCGCGTGCCGCGCGCGTCGGCATCGACTGGGGGCGGCACGGCCTCGAGCTCGCGCAGGTGGCGCTCGGCTTCGGCGCGAGCGAGCTCCGCGGCGCGATCACCCGCAAGAGCGGCCTGCCGATCCTCGACGACGAGTCCAAGAAGGTGAAGGGGCAGGGCAACGTCTCGCTCGCCTCGATCAAGAAGGCGGAGATCGCCGCCCTGGTGAAATACGCAGGCCGCATCCCGTCGTTCGCCGACGAGAGCTCCGCGCCGGCGATGGAGAGCGCCCATGCTTGATGCCATCCGAGAGAAGGTCCGCCGCGGCGAGCGTCTGAGCGCCGACGACGGGCTCGCGCTGTTCCTCGAGCCCGATCTCCTCGCGGTCGGCGCGCTCGCGAACGAGGTCCGCGAGAAGCGTCACGGCGACCGCACGTACTTCAACCGCAACATGCGCGTCGAGGTGACGAACGTCTGCGTCGCGTCGTGCCTCTTCTGCTCGTTCGCGAAGCTCGAGGCGCACATGCCCGGTGCGCACACGATGTCGCTCGAGGAGGCGTGGAAGGAGCTCGAGGACGCGCGGAAGGGCGAGGGGGATCCCCCGACCGAGGTGCACGTGGTCAACGGCCTGCACCCCGGGCTGCCGTTCTCGTACTACGAGGAGCTGCTCCGCGGCTTCAAGCGCGTCGATCCGGCGGTGCACCTCAAGTGCTTCACCGCCGTCGAGATCCACTTCTTCGCGCAGCACTACGGGATGACGCACGAGGAGGTCCTCCTCAAGCTCAAGGCCGCGGGCCTCGACTCGCTGCCCGGCGGAGGCGCCGAGATCTTCGACGAGGACGTGCGCCATCGCATCTCGCCGGACAAGGCGACGGCCGACGAGTACCTCGAGGTGCACCGCGTCGCGCACCGGCTCGGCATCCGGACCAACGCGACGATGCTCTACGGGCACATCGAGACGTTCGCCCATCGCGTCGATCACCTGCTCCGGCTCCGCGCGCTCCAGGACGAGACGAAGGGGATGCAGGCGTTCATCCCGCTCGCGTTCCACCCGGACGGCAACGGGATGAAGAACCTCCCCGCGCCCACCGCGGTCGACGATCTCCGCACCATCGCGGTCAGCCGCCTGATGCTCGACAACGTCGATCACATCAAGGCGTACTGGGTCTCGCTCACCCCGGACGTCGCGCAGATCGCGCTCCGCTTCGGCGCCGACGACATCGACGGCACCGTCGTCCACGAGACGATCTACAAGGCGGCGGGCACGCGGTCGCCCGGCGCGCTCCGCTACGACGAGCTCGTGCGGCTGATCCGCGAGGCGGGCCGCGTCCCGATCGAGCGCGACACGCTCTACAACGTGGTGAAGGAGCACCCGAAGGCGAAGGCGCCCGAGGCGTCGATGAAGGTCAAGGACCGGAAGCGCGCGCTCGAGGTGGTGCGATGAGCGGCGGAGCCATCCGCGCCCTCGGCGTCGGCTACCTCAACGCGCGCCCGCTGTGGGAGTCGCTGAGGGACGACCCGCGCGTCGACCTGCTCCTCGCGCCGCCGAGCGAGGTCGCACGGGCCCTGGCGGAGAACGAGGCCGACGTCGGTCTCATGCCGGTCGCCGCGGGCGCGGCCATCGGCGACCTGCGCATCCTCCGCAACATGGCCATCGGCGCGCGGGGGAAGGTGCGGAGCGTGGCCATCGTCTCCGAGCAGCCGATCCACACGCTCGACCGCATCGCCGTCGATCTCTCGTCGCGTACGAGCGTCGTCCTCGCGCGCCTGCTCCTCGCGCGCCGCCATCTGTCGCCGCACCTCTTCGGCGCGCCGCCCGAGGAG
>JBDHVD010000725.1:0-3304 GCA_039809525.1 Labilithrix sp.
CCCGCCTGCTCACCGATGCGCGGATGACCGCCGCGCTGCAGCGCGTCGAGGCCGCGCATGCCGAGTACGAAAAGCGCATCGAGGCCCTCGCGCGCTTCCGCACGCAGACGGCGTTCGCGGCCGACGGCATGCGTGCGGAGGCCGAGGCGGGCTATCGCGAAGCGAAGCTCTCGGTGCTCGAGCTCGTCGACGCGTACCTCAGCGTCCGTGACGCGCGCCTCCGCCTCGTGCAGCTCGCCGAGGAGGCCCAGCTCGCCCGCATCGCGTTCGGCCTCGCGACCGCCGCGCCGCCGCGGTGACGGCGCCGCGACGGTCGACGCATCGAGACTGGCGCCGCCGTCCAGTCGTCGGCGCCGAGCAGCAGCGTCTGCGCGGTGATGTCTCCAGGTACGGACCCACTCCGGTCTCGTCCGCGAGCCGGCCGCTCCGTTACGCGATCGTCATGATGCGCCACGGCGCGCACCCCTATCGTGATGGGAACGTGAAGACGGCCGTCGTCTGCCTCCTGGGGATGTTCTCGCTCGCGCATGACTGCGGGGCCGACGACGGCGGCGGCGCCGGCAAGACCGGCGCGACGGGCGAGGTCTGGGAGCAGGTCTATGCGGCCTGGTCGTGCACCGCGAACGGACGGCCGCCGATCACGTTCGAGATCCAGCGCATCTCCGAGACCGGGGTGGAGCAGCGCTGGGTCTCCGACGGAGCACAGGGCGTGGCGTCGGTGCACACCGACGCCCTCTATCTCGAGGGCTTCAAGGGCATCGCGTACGACGATTACGGCTACGGTGAGCAGCCGAAGGGCACGCTCGCCGCGCTCGACGAGTTCGGCTCCGCCGCCGGCACCGCGCCCTACCACTGCGTGAAGCAGTGACCTACGCGAGCGCGAACGATCCCGTCTTCACCGCGCCCGCGCGCGCGTAGGTCGCGACGATGACGCCCTTCGGCGACACCGTCGATTTCGTCAGCTCGAACGCCGCCGGGGCCGATCCGCGCTCGAACAGCCGCTTCCCCTTGCCGATCACGATCGGGTAGACGAGGAGCCGCAGCTCGTCGGCGAGGTCGTTCTCGAGCAGGAGGTGGACGAGCTCCGTCGATCCCTGGGTGAGGAGCGTCGGGCCGTCGGCCTTCTTCAGATCGCGGAGCGCGCCGGCCACGTCGGTGCCGAGGCCGCGGCTGTTCTTCCACGCGAGGGACTCGGGCCGGTGCGTCGCCACGTACTTGGTGATCGCGTCGAACCGCTCGGCGATCCCCGCGCTGCCCGCGTCGTAGCCCTTCGCCCCCGGCTCGCGCGGCACCTTCGGCCAGTGGCCGGCGAAGATGTCGTAGGTCCGCCGGCCGAGCAGCAGATCGAACGGCGTCGCGAAGCTCTCGCCCATCGCCGCGCCGATCACGTCGTCCCAGAACGGCACCGTCCAGCCGCCGAGGGTGAAGCCGCCGCTCGTGTCCTCCTCGGGCCCGCCGGGCGCCTGCATGACACCGTCGAGGCTGACGAACGCTCCGATCACGATCTTGCGCATGACGTCTTCTCCTTGTCGTCGTCGTCCCCGGTCGTCCTTCGCCGGGATTCATGGGGACGACAACCGACGGGGGCGCGGATCGACACGCCCGGGAGAAATTGTTTCGCCGAGCCCTCAGACGAGCTTGGCGTCGAGCGTGATCTCGACCGCCGAGAGGGCGCGCGAGATCGGGCAGCCCTTCTTCGCCCCCTCGGCGAGCTCCTTGAACTTCGCCTCGTCGATGCCGGGCACCTTCCCCTCGAGCGCGAGGGTGATGCTCTTCGGGAACCAGTGCACGCCCTCCTGCTCCATCGCGAACGTCGCGCCGACGCGGAGCTCCTCGGGCGGATGCCCGGCGCCCGTGAGCGCGAAGCTCAGCGCCATCGCGAAGCAGCCGGCGTGCGCGGCCATGAGCAGCTCCTCCGGGTTCGTGCCCGCCTTCCCGTCCTCGGAGGCGAAGCGCATCTTCGTCGAGTACGGCTGATCCGTCAGCGCTCCGCTCTGGGTGGTGAGCGCTCCGCTGCCCTCCATCCCGGTCCCACGCCACACCGCACGGCTCGTTCGCTTCAACATCGTCGTCCTCCGTTCGTCAGGGAGCGCGCATGGTCGTCCGATCCCGCACGCGGTTCAAGGCGCGAAGCGTGCGAGGAACGCGACCGCGCGCGAGACCATCTCACGCCACACGGGCGGGGGCGCGAAGTGATCGACGTCGTACTCGCGGTGCACGAGCGCCTCCCCCGCCCCGGCGCGCCCGTAGAGCGGCCGGAGGCGCATCGCGAGGCTACGCGCGCCCTCGGGCCGAACGTTGACGTCGCGCGCCCTGTTGAGGAGCAGGAGCGGCCGCGGCGCGATCGCCTCGGCGCGGAGGTGCGGAGACTCGGAGAGCGCCTCGGCGAGATCGGCCACCGAAGCGGCGGCCTCGCCTTCGTGCGGCGTCCAGTCGGGCGAGCCGAGCAGCGACGCGACGGCGGCGAGGCGCGGCTCCCGCGTCGCCGCCGCGAGCGCGACGTATGCGCCCATCGACACGCCGCCGATCGCCACGCGTGCGTGTCCGCGCGCGAGCAGGTGATCGACGAGCGCCGGCACCTCGTCGCGCGCCTCGCGCAGGATCCGCAGCAGCGTCGCGTAGCCCTCGCGCGTCGCCGTGTCCGGCATCGTCTCGAGCACGCGCGAGCGCCGCGCGCCGTGGTGCGGGGCGTCCACCAGGACGGCGGTCATCCCGGCGGCGGCGATCGCGCGCGCCTCCGCGTCGAGCACGTCGGACGACGAGCGAAGCCCGTGGAAGAAGAGCACCGCCACGCGCGCGGGCGGAGCTTCCCCCTCGGCCTCGTAGATGCGGACGGGGACGCGCCCGACGAGCTCGCTCCGCGGCGCTGGCATCGGTCCGCGATGCTACCTTCGATCGCGATGGTCGGGATCGAGGTGCTGCCGGCGTCGACGCACGACCTCGAGGACGTCCGCTCGCTCTTCGACGAGTACGCGTCGTCGATCGGGTTCTCGCTCGCGTTCCAGGGCTTCGATCGCGAGGTCGCCGAGCTGCCCGGCCGCTACGCGCCGCCGTCCGGCCGCCTCCTCCTCGCGCGCGCGGAAGGCCGGCTCGCGGGATGCGTGGGGCTGCGGGAGATCGGTGACGGCATCTGCGAGATGAAGCGGCTGTTCGTGCGCCCCGCGTTTCACCGACTGGGCGTCGGGCGCCGCCTCGCCCCCGCGGCGATCGACGAGGCGCGCGCCGCGGGGTACGAGGCGATGAGGCTCGACACCGTGCCGTCGATGCGCGCCGCGATCGGCCTCTACGAGTCGCTCGGGTTCCG
>JBDHVD010000726.1:0-3300 GCA_039809525.1 Labilithrix sp.
GAGCTCCACGCGATCGATCTCGGCTGGCGCGGCGCGTGCTCTCCGCACGGCACACGAGGAGGTGTCCCATGAACCGTGGCATTCAGAATCGACGCTTGCAGGAGCTTCGCGACACCGTCGATGCGGGCGGACAGCTGCTCCTGGGCGTGGCGATGGGGGCGGTGTTCGTGCTCGCGAGGACGTGGGGCCGGCGCGCGTGGGCGCGCGGATGGGTCGGACGCGGGGCCCACGCGTATCGTTGAAGCGGCCGGCGCGCCCCGTTCGTGCCGCTCGCGGAGCGTTTCGCCACACGCGACGGCGAGTGAAACGGGGTTCACGAGCGCGCCTCCGGCTCTGCGTGCCTCCGAAGGGTGCGCGGAGCCGGGGGCGCGAATGGCGTTCTGCAAAGCCGTTTGCGAGCTGCGAACGTCAGCGATCGAGCACGAAGCTGCGGACGAAGCTCCGCGGATGGCGGGCGAAGTGCTCCACCCACTGCGCCGCGTCGACGAGGGTGGGGAGCCGGTCGTCGGGATCGTGC
The DNA here is from genome assembly GCA_039809525.1 of Labilithrix sp. Lineage (GTDB taxonomy): Bacteria > Myxococcota_A > Polyangia > Polyangiales > Polyangiaceae > Labilithrix. Next base: position 518 of record JBDHVD010000726.1, read on the forward strand.
ACCGCATCGACCGCGCCCGTCCGATGGCGCTCGTACCAGCTGCGCCACCGCGCGACGTCGGCGCGCGACATCCGGCCCGACAGCCCCTGAAGCGTGAGCACGAGATCGAGCATCGCCTTGTGGCAGTAGACGGCCGATCCCCGGGGCCGCCACCGGCGCGCGCGGACGATCGCCTCGTCGAGCCGCTCGCGATCGCCGCGCGCCGCATGCCAGACGAGCAGCGGCAGCGGCAGGCCGCGCGCGATGTCGAACCCCATCTGGCTGAAGAACCGCGGGTTGAAGTCGATCAGCAGGCGCCGCTCGCCGTCGGCGATCAGCTCCGCCTCGAAGCAGCCGTGATAACCGACGCGCCGGCAGAGCGCCGCGAGCTTGTCCGCGAGTCCGGCGTCCATCCGGCGGTCCTCGAAGCAGAGACCGATGCCCACCTTCCGCGGACGCTGGAGCACCTTCATCGCGGCGCGGCACACGAGCTCGCCCTCCCGGGTGACGAACCCCGACACGCTGAAGATGCTCGTCTCCGCCGACGGCAGGTACTCCTGCAGCATCGGCTCGGCGATCTCGGGATGCCGCTCCGCGAGCACCGGTGCGAAGCGCACGAGCCGCCGAAAGCGCGCGAGCTCCTCGTCGAGCTCGGCCCGGTCGCGCACGAGCATCCCCTTGATGCCGCCCTCGAGGAACGCCTGCGTGCGAGGCTTGAGCAGGATCGGCCAGCGGAGGCCCGCCACGTCGCCCGGCGCCCGCGTCGCCGGCACCGCGAGCCCGACGGCGGCGCACGCATCGTGGAGGCGCTTCTTGTCGAGGAGCGCGAGGATCGCGTCCTCGCCCGGCGCATACGTGAGGAACACCTTCGCGAGCCGGTCGCGATGCCGCGCGAAGAGCCACGCGAGGTGATCGTTCGGCGGGTAGAGCAGCGTGCCCGGGTTCTGCGCGCCGTAGTCGAGGAGCCACTCGATCAGCCGGTCGGGCTCGGCGAGCGGCGGATGCTCGAGCCGCTGCCTGACGTGACGCGAGTACAGCCCGCGCGCGCGCCGGTGCTCGTCCGCCATCGCCACGTCGATCCCGTGCTTGCCGTAGCAGCGCGCGGCCGCGAGCGTCCCGTAGTAGTCGGCCCCGAGGAGGAGGACACCCATGCGATGCACAACCTACGTCGCGCGCACGCGAGCGGAAGCCTTCACCGTGAAGCGACGGAGCGGCGCGGCGAGGTCGTCGAGCTCGGCGCAGCGAAGGACGCGCGCCGCGACGACGTACAGCACGAGGAACGCGGCGCCGCCGGCGAGGCCGGGCAGCGCGCGCGCGATCGCCGGCGGCGAGACCTCGGTCGCCGCGTGCGCCACGAGTCGCCCGCCGATCGCTGCGACGCCGGACGCGGCGAGGATCGCCGCGCTCGCGCGCCCGATCTCGCGCGCGCAGATCGTGCCGAGCCGCCGCCGCAGCACCAGCAGGAGGAGCACCATCTGCACCAGCGTCGAGCCGCCGATCGCCATGCTCACGCCGACGTGACCGAACGGGCCGCGGAGACCGATCGCCATCGCGACGAACGCGACGCTGTCGAGCGCGCTCACGACCACCGGCGAGCGCGTGTCGCCGAGCGCGTAGAGCGTCGGCACGAGCTGCCTCACCGCCGCGATGGTGAAGATCGCGCCGCCCTGCCAGACGAGCGCGCGCGCCGTCTCGTGCGCCGCCACGCCGTCGAACGCGCCGCGCTGGAAGAGGAGGACGACGATCGGCTCACCGAGTACGACGAGCGCGACGCTCGCCGGCAGGGCGACGAACATCGACAGCCGCATGCCGTGCGCGTACGTCCGCGCGAGCTCGCGGCGATCGCCGGTGGCCGCGAGCGCCGAGAGCGACGGCAGCGCGGCGGTCGAGATCGCCATCACGAAGATGCCCTGCGGGAAGTCGCAGATGCGCATCGCCCACGCGAACCAGCTCTGGGCGCCTTCGCCGAGCCCCGAGAGGAAGCGGCGCGAGACCACCAGGTCGACGTAGTAGATGCCGATGCCGAACGTCATCGGGACGATCCGCCGGAGCATCTCGCGCACGCCCGGGTCGCGGAGATCGAGGATCGGCCGCCCGAGGTAGCCGAGCGCGCGCAGCGCCGGGAGCTGCGCGACGACCTGGAGGACGCCGCCGGCGAGCACCCCGGCGCCGAGCGCGATCGCGCCGTCGATCCCGCGCACCGCGAGCGGCTCGCGCAGCACGACGGCGCCGGCGACGATGCCCACGTTGAGGAGGCCGGGCGCGAATGCCGCGACGGCGAAGCGGCGCTTCGCGTTGAGCGCGGCCATGCCCATCGCCGCCGTGCCCATGAAGAACACGTAGGGGAAGACGACGCGCGTCAGCGCGGTCGTGCGCTCGAACTTCCCCGGCTGCACGTGGAACCCCGCGGCGAACGCCTCGGTCAGCGGTTCGGCGCAGGCGACGCCGAGCACGGTGACGATCGCGAGCGCGAGGAGCGACACCGCGCGCGCCCGGGCGAAGAACGCGCGGGCCGCGTCCTCTCCCTCGGTCGCGAGCTTGCCCGTGAGGATCGGCACCACCGCGCTCGACACCGCGCCCTCGGCGAGGAGCTGCCGGAGCGCGTTCGGCATCGTGAACGCCACCCAGAACGCGTCGGTCTGCGTCCGGTCGAACAGCGCCGCGATGGTCATGTCGCGGGCGAGGCCGAGCACGCGCGAGAGCAGCGTGCCCGCGCCGACGATCCCCGCGCGCGAGACGAGGAGGGCGCGCTCGCTCGCGCCGTCCGGGGCCGGCGGGCGAACGCGTGCTCCGTCAGCCACGCG
>JBDHVD010000727.1:0-3290 GCA_039809525.1 Labilithrix sp.
TAGCTGGCGATGGTGCTGATGCCCATCTTGCTCATCACCTTGAGCAGGCCCTTCTTCAGCGCCTTGACGTAGTTCTTGGTCGCGACGGTGACATTCTCTTCCGTCAGCTCGGCGATGGTCTCGAACGCGAGGTACGGGTTCACCGCACCGGCGCCGTAGCCGATGAGGAGCGCGACGTCGGCGACCTCGCGCGCGTCGCCCGTCTCGGCGACGAGACCGACGCGCACGCGCTTCTCCTCGCGGATCAGGTGGTGGTGCACCGCGCCGACGGCGAGGAGGCTCGGGATGGGCACGCGCCCGGCGGACGCGCCGCGGTCGCTGACGACGATCAGGCTGTAGCCCTCGTCGACGGCGCGCGACGCGCGCGCGCAGAGATCGTCGAGCGCCTCGCGGAGCGCCGCTTCGGGGTCGCCGGCGCGCGCGAACGTCGCCTCGAGGGTCGCGCAGCGGAAGTCGGGCATCGCGTTGCGCTGGAGCTTCGCGAGATCGCCGTTCGTGAGGATCGGGTGCGGCAGCTCGAGGAGACGGCACTGGCCCGGCGACTCTTCGAGCAGGTTGCCCTCGCCGCCCACGCAGGAGACGAGGCTCATCACGAGGTCCTCGCGGATCGGATCGATCGGCGGGTTCGTGACCTGCGCGAACTGCTGCTTGAAGTAGCGGAACAGCGTCACCGGCTTGTCGGAGAGCGGCGCGATCGGCGTGTCGGTGCCCATGCTGCCGACCGGCTCCTCGCCGTTCTTCGCCATGGGCGCGAGCAGGACGCGGAGGTCCTCGCGCGAGTAGCCGAACGCCCGCCAGAGGCGCGCGCGCTCGACGTGATCCATCGAGTAGAGCGCGGAGACGTCGGGGAGCGCCGAGAGATCGATCTTGTTCTTCTTCAGCCAGTCGCCGTAGGGCTGCGCCTCCGCGATGTCGCGCTTCAGCTCCTCGTCGGAGACGATGCGCTTCTTCTTCGTATCGACGAGGAACATCTTGCCGGGCTGGAGGCGCCCCTTCTCGACGACGTCGGCCGGATCGATCGAGAGCACGCCGAGCTCGCTCGCCATGACGACGAGGCCGCTCTTGGTGACCACGTACTTCGCCGGGCGGAGGCCGTTGCGATCGAGCGTGGCGCCGATCACCTCGCCGTCGGTGAACGCGAGGGCCGCGGGGCCGTCCCACGGCTCGACGAGCGACGCGTGGTACTCGTAGAACGCCCGCTTGTCCTCGGGCATGTCCGTCTGCGTGGCCCATGCCTCGGGCACGAGCATCATCATGACGTGGGGGAGCGAGCGTCCGCCGGCGACGAGGAAGTCGACGACGTTGTCGAGCGAGGCGGAGTCGGAGCCGTCGGGGCGGATGATCGGCTTGAAGTCCTGGAGGTGCTCCTCGAAGTGCTTGCTCGCGAGCAGCGCCTCGCGGGCGCGCATCCAGTTCTGGTTGCCGCGCAGCGTGTTGATCTCGCCGTTGTGCGCGATGCGGCGGTACGGGTGCGCGCGCTCCCACGTGGGGAACGTGTTCGTCGAGAAGCGCGAGTGGACGAGCGCGAGCTGGCTCTCGAAGTCGTCGGCGGCGAGATCGGGATACAGGTCCGCCACCCGCTCGGGCAGCATCAGGCCCTTGTAGACGATGGTCTTCGACGAGCAGCTCGCGACGTAGAAGTCGTCGCCCCAGCCCTTCTCGCTGCAGACCTTGCCCGCGCGCTTGCGGATCATGAAGAGCGTGCGCTCGAACGCCTTCGCCTCGGCGATACGCGCGATGAAGAGCTGCTTCATCACCGGCATCGACCGGCGGCCGAGGGCGCCGACGGCACGCGTGCTCACCGGCACGTCGCGCCAGCCCACCACCTTCTGGTTGTGGTAGCGCGCGATGTCCGCGATGGTCTTCATCTGGAGCTGCTGCTTCGCGGGGTCGCGCGAGAGGAAGCAGCTCGCGACGCCGTAGTCGCCCTGCGGGGGGATCTCCTTGCCCTCGCGGTAGAGGACGCGCTCGAAGTAGCGGTGCGGGATCTGGACGAGGATGCCGGCGCCGTCGCCGGTGGTCGGATCCGCGCCCGCGGCGCCGCGATGGGCGAGCCGCTTCAGGATCTCGAGGCCCATCTCGACGACGCGGTGCGAGGCGCCGTTCTTCAGATCGACGACGAAGCCGAGGCCGCAGGCGTCGTGCTCGTGCCGGGCGTCGTAGAGACCGCGCGTCGCGAGGTCCTCGAGATCAGGGCGGAGATGCGGCATCGGACGTCGTTATATATACGAGCTTTGACGCATTGCGCCAGCCCAGTCGTCACTCAACCTTGAGTGTCCATGACGCCTGCGGCTTCGCGGCCTCGACTGTCTCCGGCCGGGAGACATGCGGATGCGAGTGAAACCGAGAATCTAGGTCGAAGTTCGGCGAACGCGAGCGCGGCCTGACGCGTGCACGTGCGGCGCGCGCGCATGAGCTCCCGCGGCCTCGCCCTCCTCTTCTTCTTGTTGTTGTTGTCGTCCATCGCCGCGTGCGGCTCGGCTTCGGACGACGGCGCGGCCGACGACGCTCCCGGCGTTCGCGCGCCCGCGGCCGAGCCCGGAGCGACCGCGACCACCGACGGCGGGACGACCTCGGGCGCCGGCGCCGCCTCCGAGGGCGGCGCGGTCGCGATCGACGCGCCGTTCTTCGGCACCGCGTACATCGAGGACGCCGAGACGTACCGCGCGCCGGGGAGCGACGGCGATCTCTGGCCGTCGTGCTGGTCGGACGACGACGCGCTCTACACCGCGAACGGCGACGGCAAGGGCTACGGCGCGACGTTCGCGGACATCGCCGTCAGCCGCGTCACCGGCATGCCGCCGAGCCTCGCGGGGACGATCCTCGCGCGCGGCGATCAGGTCGCCCGCATCTGGACCGCAGGCGGCCGCTACAACCGCAAGCCGACGGGGATGTTCTGCGCCGACGGCGCGATCTACCTCGCGGTGCAGGACCTCGAGCTCGATTTCATGGACGCGCCCGCGGCGACCATCGTCGCGTCGCGCGATCACGGCAAGACGTGGAGCTCGAACCGCACGACGCCGATGTTCTCGCAGCACGTCATGACGACGCTGATGTTCCTCGACTTCGGCAAGGACAACGCGCACGCGATCGACGGCTACGCCTACGTCTACGGCCTCGATCAGAACTGGCGCTTCTCCACCCGCGTGCCGTCGCCGACGAAGCTGTGGCTCGCGCGCGTGCCGAAGGGCGACGTGCAGAACCGCGCCGCGTGGACGTTCTACGCCGGCACCGATGCGAGCGGCACGCCGCGCTTCGAAGCGGACATCGCCAACCGCCGGCCGGTGCTC
>JBDHVD010000728.1:0-3242 GCA_039809525.1 Labilithrix sp.
GTCTTGCCGTGGTCGATGTGACCGATCGTGCCGACGTTCACGTGGGGCTTGGTGCGCTGGAACTTTTCCTTGGCCATTGTTCTCTCTCTCTAGGTGCGTGACTCGTGGCCCCGCGTACTCGCGGGGGATGAAACAGAGGCGCCGCTTACTTGGCGCCGCCCTTGACCTTCGCGACGACCTCTTCCTGGACGGCAGCAGGGACCGGCGCGTAGTGCGAGAAGTGGAGCGACGACGTCGCGCGGCCCTGGGTGAGCGAGCGGAGGTCGGTCACGTAGCCGAACATCGACGCGAGCGGCACCTCGGAGTCGATCACCTGCGCGTTGCCGCGCTGGCTCATGCCGAGGATCTTGCCGCGGCGCGAGTTGATGTCGCCGATGACGTCGCCCATGTACTGCTCGGGGACGACGACCTCGTTCTTCATGATCGGCTCGAGCAGGTGGAGCCCGGCGCGCTTCGCGCCGTCCTGGAAGCACAGCGACGCGGCGATTTCGAACGCCGCGGCGCTCGAGTCCACGTCGTGGTAGCTGCCGTCCGTGAGCGTCGCCTTCATGTCGACGAGCGGGTAGCCGGCGAGGACGCCGCGCTGCATCGCCTCGCGGATGCCCTTCTCGATCGCGGGGATGAACTCCTTCGGGATCGAGCCGCCGACGATGGCGTTCTCGAACACGAAGCCCGCGCCGCGCTCGCCCGGCTCGATGTCCATGATGACGTGGCCGTACTGGCCGCGACCACCGGACTGCTTCGCGTACTTGTACTCGCAGTGCGTCTTTTTCCCGATCGCCTCGCGGTACGCGACCTCGGGCTTGCCGACGTTCGACTCCACCTTGAACTCGCGCTTGAGGCGGTCGCAGATGATGTCGAGGTGGAGCTCGCCCATGCCGCTGATGATCGTCTGGCCCGACTCCTCGTCCGTGTGGACGCGGAACGACGGGTCCTCGGCCGCGAGCTTCTGGAGCGCGACGCCCAGCTTCTCGACGTCCACCTTGGTCTTCGGCTCGACGGCGATCGAGATGACCGGCTCGGGGAAGACCATGCGCTCGAGGACGATCGGCTTGTCCTCGCTGCAGAGCGTGTCGCCCGTGCGCGTGTCCTTCAGGCCGACCGCCGCGTAGATGTTGCCGGCATCGGCCTCGGTCAGCTCCTCGCGCTTGTTCGCGTGCATGCGGAGGATGCGGCCGATGCGCTCGCGCTTCCCGCGGGTCGAGTTGAGCACCATCGTGCCCGAGGTGATCTTGCCCGAGTAGACGCGGAAGAACGTCAGGTTGCCGTGCGGGTCGTTGATGATCTTGAACGCGTACGCCGAGAACGGCTCGCTGTCGTCCGCCTTGCGCTCCTCGAAGACGTCCTTCTTGTCCGGGTTCTCACCCTTGACCGGCGGGATGTCGAGCGGCGACGGCAGGTAGTTGACGACGGCGTTCAGCAGCAGCTGGACGCCCTTGTTCTTGAACGACGACCCGCAGACGACCGGGAAGAACTTGAAGCTCGTGCAGCCCTTGCGGAGCGCGGCGATGATCTCGTTCTCCGTGATCTGGTCCGACTTGCCATCCATGTACTTTTCCATGATGGCGTCGTCGACGTCGGCGCAGGCCTCGATCATCTTCTCGCGGTAGGACTCGCACTTGGCCTTGATGTCCGCGGGGATCTCCTGCCACGTGTACTTCTGGCCCTTCGACTCCTCGTCGAAGATCGCCGCCTTCATCGTGATCAGGTCGACCATTCCCTTGAACTGGTCTTCCTCACCGACCGGCCACTGGATCGGGACGGGGACGACGCCGAGGCGGTCCTTGATCGAGTTGACGTTCATCTCGAAGTCGGCGCCCGTCTTGTCCATCTTGTTGACGTAGACGATGCGCGGGACGCGGAACTTGTCGGCCTGGCGCCAGACGGTCTCGGTCTGGGGCTCGACGCCGTTGCCGCCGTCGAGGACCGCCACCGCGCCGTCGAGCACGCGCAGCGAGCGCTCGACCTCGATCGTGAAGTCGACGTGGCCTGGCGTGTCGATGAGGTTGATGCGGTGGCGGACGCCTGCGTGCGGGCCCTCGGCCGGCTGCCAGAAGCAGTTGGTCGCCGCCGACGTGATCGTGATGCCGCGCTCCTGCTCCTGGACCATGTAGTCCATCGTCGCGGCGCCCTCGTGGACCTCGCCGATCTTGTAGTTCACGCCCGTGTAGTAGAGGACGCGCTCGGACGTCGTCGTCTTGCCCGCGTCGATGTGGGCCATGATTCCGATGTTGCGCGTCTTCTCGAGCGAATATTCGCGGGCCACTTGGTTTCTCCGGTGTCTTTGCGAGGTCCAGAAAGGCGGGCGTCGAGCCCTGAATGCACGAAACCCTCTCTGGCCGTCCCGCTGCCTTTTCAGCGGGTCCCGGTTTCATCCATCGACGCCGAAGACGCGTCGCTGGACCGGGCTGCCCAGAGAGGGTGTCGGGGTACTGCTTCAGCTTCGAGAGCCTCGTCCTGTCGCGCCGCGTGCGGCGTGGACGGAGGGGCTCGCTGGAGTAACCCGATCCTTATGTAAGATCCTGCATCTCGATGTGGCGTCCTTCGAAAAGTTTCCGAGGGTAGGCGCGCTTTCTACCAGCGCTCCCGTCGAAGTCAAGGGATCCTTGTGGGATAGCTCGGCTCCGGCCCCTGGTCGCGGTCGCGCTCTCGCCTCGCCTCGCCTCGCCTCGCCTCGTCCGTCGCGAGGCCAGCCCCGTTCGAAGGCTGACCTCGCGTCCGTCGGGCCGGAGGAGCCCGCGGCTTACTTCTTCGCCTCGGCGGCGAGCTTCTCGCGGTACTTCTTGATCATGTCGTCCTGCTCCTGCTTCGGGACGACGGCGTAGCGCGAGAACTCCATCGTGTACTGGCCCTTGCCCTGCGTCGCCGAGCGGAGGTCCGTCGAGTAGCCGAACATCGTGTTGAGCGGCACCTCGGCGCGCACGGTGACGGTGTCACCCGCGATCGTCTCGAGGATGACGCCGCGACGCTGGTTGACCTGTCCGACGACGGAGCCCTGGAACTCCGGCGGCACGTCGATCTCGACCTTCATGATCGGCTCGAGGATGGTCGGACCCGCCTTCTCGTACGCTTCGCGGAAGCCCATGAGCGCGGCGGTCTTGAACGCCATTTCGGACGAGTCGACCGCGTGCGCCGCGCCGTCGTTGATGCCGGCCCGGACGCCGACGACCGGGAAGCCGATGAGCGTGCCCTTCTTGATGGCGTCGCGGAAGCCCTTGTCGCACGAGGGGATGAACTCGCGG
>JBDHVD010000729.1:0-3239 GCA_039809525.1 Labilithrix sp.
CAGGTGCTCGCCTGGCGCGCCACGCCTGCATGGCTCCATACGCTCGAGGCGTTCGAGAGCAACCTCGCACGCCAGGGAACGCGCCGCCTCGATGCGCCGTCGGACGGCGGCGATCGCATCGCGTTCCGCGTCGACGAGCGCGCGGACGATGCGCGGGGCGAGGGTGTGCTGTCGATCCTCGTCCAGAAGCCGAAGAAGAGCGGAGGCTACTCCGCCGGAAAACAGATCGAGCCCGGCCTCGCGCTCGCGAACCCGAGCCTCACGTCGAACGAGCGCGAGGTGATCGAGATCGCGATGCTCCTCGACCGCGCGGTCTACGAGAGCGACCGCTACGCCCGGATCCGCGTCCGCGCGCTCGAGCTGCTCGCCGATCACCCGCGCGTCGTCGCCGGCCCGGACAAGGTGCCCGTGCGGGTGAAGGGCGTGAGGCCCGTGCTGCGCGTCGTCGCGACCGACGCGGGCTTCGTGTTCGAGGTGGTGATGGGATCGGCGTCGCTCGCGCCCGCGGACGTCCTCGCGCGCCAGGCGCACGGCCTGCTCTGCCTGCACGATCGCGCTGCGAGCACGTTCCACTTCGCGCCGCTCGATCGGACGACGCTCGCGCTCCTCGCCGCCCTCGCCGAGCACGACACGCCGCTGCCGGCCGAGGGGCTCGATGCATTCGTCGCGCGACTCGCGGCGACGCCCGATCTCGCCGTCGATCTCCAGCTGCCCGAGCAGGCCCGCGGCGAGCCCGTCCCGGCCGATCCGCGTCCGCTCGTGCGGCTCGCGCTCACCGACGGGACGCTCTTCGCCGCCGTTCGGGCGCGGCCCATCGAGGGCGGGCCGGTGTTCCTGCCGGGGACCCCGCCGGTTCACGCCTTCGCGGCACGCGCCGACGGAAAGCGCGTCTCTGCCGTGCGCGATCTCGACGGCGAGGAGTCGCGCGCCGAGCAGGTCCTCGCGCGGCTGCCCCTCGCGGGCGCGGCGCGCAAGGGGCCGTTCGATCTCGCGATCGACGACGTCGATCGCGCCTGCGATCTCGTCGCGACGCTGCGCGAGCTCGGCGACGAGGTGATCGTCGAGTGGGAGAAGGACGAGCAGCTCCGCGTCGTCGGCACCGCGGGCACGCGCGCGCTCCGCCTGAACATCGATCGGAAGAAGGACTGGTTCGGCCTCAGCGGCGGCGTCGAGATCGACGGAGAGAAGGTGCCGCTCCTCGCCCTCCTCGACGCGGTCCGCGCGGAGCGGAGGTTCGTGCGCCTCGAGGGCGGGCGGCTCGTCGCGATCGAGCGCGAGCTCCGGAAGCGCCTCGCGCGCCTCGACGACGTCGCCCAGCGCGTGCGCGGCGGCGGCGGCATCGCGGTCCATGCGCCCGCGGTCGGCACGGTGAGCGAGCTCGTCGACGACGAGGGCGCGCAGATCGTCGCCGCGCGCGAGTGGACCACCCTTCGCGAGCGCATCCGGCGCGCGAAGGCCAGCGAGCCCGAGCCGCCGCGCGGGGTGCGCGCCGAGCTGCGGTCCTACCAGCTCGAGGGCTACAAGTGGCTCATGCGCCTCGCCGCGTGCCAGGCGGGCGCATGCCTCGCCGACGACATGGGCCTCGGCAAGACGCTCCAGTCGCTCGCGGTGCTGCAGGCGCGGAAGGACGACGGGCCCGCGCTCGTCGTCGCGCCCACCTCCGTGTGCGCGAACTGGATCGCCGAGGCCGCGCGCTTCACCCCGGAGCTCGACGTCGTCGAGTACCGCGGCGCGGGCCGGACCGATCGGCTCGAGTGGATCGGACCGGGGCACGTGCTCGTCACGAGCTACGACATCCTCGTTCGCGACGCGGACGATCTCGGCGCGATCGCCTTCGCGACCGCGATCTTCGACGAGGCGCAGGCGATCAAGAACGGCCTGTCGAAGCGCGCGGCGGCCTCGCGCGAGGTGCAGGCGAGCTTCCGCATCGCGCTCACCGGCACCCCGGTCGAGAACCACACCGGCGATCTCTGGAGCATCTTCCGGACCATCGTGCCGGGCCTCTTCGGCTCGTGGGAGGACTTCCGCGCGCGCTTCTCGCTGCCGATCGATCGCGACCGCGATCCCGCACGGCGCGACGCCCTCGCCGCGATGGTGCGGCCGTACCTGTTGCGACGGACCAAGCGCGAGGTCTCGCCCGAGCTCCCGCCGCGCACCGAGATCGTGCGGCTGGTCGACCCCACCCCCGAGGAGCACGCGCTCTACGAGGCCGAGCGCGCGCATGCCGTGGCGTCGCTCGCGCGCACGTCGAGCGACCGCGCGCCGGGCGACGAGGGGCGGTTCGCGGTGCTGGCGGCGCTCACGCGGCTGCGCCAGCTCGCGTGCCATCCGCGCCTGCGCAACCCCGATGCCCCCGGCACCTCGGCGAAGCTCGAGGCGGTGCTCGCGATGATCGACGAGCTGCGCGAGGCGGGGCACAAGGCGCTCGTCTTCAGCCAGTTCACGAGTCACCTCGCGATCGTCGCCCAGGCGCTCCGCGAGCGAGGCGTGACGTTCTTCGAGCTCGACGGCTCGACCGCCGCCGAGGCACGCGCCGATCGGGTGCGCCGCTTCCAGGCGGGCGAGGCCGACATGTTCCTCATCTCGCTCAAGGCCGGCGGCGTGGGTCTGAACCTCACCGCGGCCGACTACGTGCTCCACCTCGATCCGTGGTGGAACCCCGCGTCCGAGGATCAGGCGAGCGATCGCGCCCATCGCATCGGGCAGGACAAGCCCGTCACCATCGTCCGCTTCGTGACCCGCGGCACGATCGAGGAGACCGTCCTCTCGCTCCACGACGACAAGCGCGAGCTCGCCGAGGCGATCCTGAGCGGCGGCGACGTCGCCGGGCGCCTCTCGACACGCGAGCTGTTCGCGTTGATCGAGACCGGCCCGCGCGCCGCGCCCGCGCCGCCCTCCCGACGTGCACGGTCCGCGGGCACGAGCACCCGAAGCGAGAGAACGGAATGACGAAGAAGCCCCTGCGACGGCTCGAGGTGAGGATGAACGACGTCCTCGCGGCGATGTCGTCCGCGCCGGACGATCCGATGATCGCGTACCTCGACGTCGAGAAGGGCGAGGTCGTGCACCATCTCTCGCTCCAAGCTGCGCTCGAATACGGCGAAGTGCTCGAGGAGGACGATGCGATCCGTGCCGCGATCGAAGCGGAGCCGGAGCGCTTCGTCGCGATCGAGCGCCTCGGCTCGAAGCGCCACTACCAGCTCATGGCGAGGTGGGCGAGCGCGGTCGGAGAGGAGGAC
>JBDHVD010000730.1:0-3210 GCA_039809525.1 Labilithrix sp.
CTCGCATTATGAATATCAGGGGAAGAAGAAGCCGAGCGCGACATCCGCGGTCAGCGCCACGACCGAGCTCTCCCATGTCCCGGCATATTTCGGGCGGAGGATGGGCAGCGCCCCGCCCACGCCGGCGCCCATGGCGATCGGCGCGGTGATCGGGATGCTCACCCGGACCTCGGCGGAGGCGTTCCAGATCGGGACGAGGTCGTCGGGGAGGGCGGCGCCGGCCGAGCCCTGCGGACGCGGGCGGAGCAGGCCGAGGTGCCCGCCGAGGCAGCCCATCAGGTTCACGCGCCTCCGCAGGGTGGGGCACAGGCTCCCGCCGAAGAGCAGCATGTCGAAGTCGACCCGCGTGCCGTTCACGTCGGTGCGCGTCGGCAGGAACAGGCTCGCGAATCCGCGGAAGCCGAGCGGTACGCCGGGCGGATAGAGGATGCCGTTCACCCCCGCGCCCCACGCGGTCTCCGGCGCGAGCCCCGCGATCATCTGCGCGTCGCCGCCGCCCTCGAACCGCCAGGGCTCGCGCTTCCTGGGCGGAGGCGGCGCGGGCGCATCGCGCATCGGCGGCTCGTCCTTCGCGATGGGCGCGACCGGAGGCGGTGCCGGTGCGGGGAGCGCAGGCGGCGGCGCCTCGGCCGTCGGCGGCGCCGGCTTCGGCCGCATCGCGGCGTCGGGATCGATCATCACCGCGATGACGAGCGCGAGCGGCTCGCTCATCGCCGCGCACGACGCGTCGGGGCGATCGAGCTCGCGTGTCCCGAGCAGCGTCCCGTTCGGATCACGCATGGTGATGACCGCGTGCCATCCGCCCGTGCGTCCCTTCTCGATGCGCCCCTCGACCGACAGATCCGCCTGCGCCGCGGAGACGAAGACCTCGCGCCCGAGGCGCTCCTCGACCGCGCGTGCGAGCGGCTGCGTGGCGATGCACGCGTCCGCGCCGGGCATGCGCAGCCACGACAGCGACGACGTCCGGGACTCGGCGGCGGCCGCTGTGCCGGGGAGGCCGGCGAGGCCCGGGAGCACGGCGAGGAGCGCGGCGATGCTGGCGGCTCTCCGCTTCACGCGTCGAGAGGTAGCACGGCCGTGCGGGGTCACCCAGACCGGCACGCCGGACGCCCCCGGGGTCGAGCCGCTGCACGGCAGGACGAGACCGCTCGCGGCGATCGCGCTGCCGGGCCGCGCGCGCTTCCTCTATCGTTGCTGCGGGCGTCGTGCAGTCGGAGCTCGCGGTAGGTCAGCGGACGAAGACCCTCGGAGAAGGGGACGGCGTGCTTCGCTCGACGGTGCGCGGCCTCCTCGCCCCGCGCCGCGCGATCCCGATCGCGCTCGTCGTCGTCCCGCTCACCATCATCCAGGACGCATACAGCCGCGACGCGTACGCCGTCCCGATCGCGCTCCTCATGTGCGGGAGCTTCCTCCTCGTCGGCCCTTCGCTGTGGAGGGCGCTCTTCCCCATGGATCGCGAGCAGCGCGGACCGGCCGTGCTCCGCGCGGCGCTCTACGCGTTCGTCGGGGCCGCGCTCGTCCTCGGCATCGGTCGCGGGCTGACCGAGCTGCTCGGCGCGCGGCAGACGTTCCTCACCACGCGTCCGAGCCTCGCGGTGTGCGTCGCGCTCTTCTGGGTCGGAGGCTGGGGCCTCGCGCGCGACATCGATCTCGAGGAGCACCTCCGCCGCGAGCGCGCGCGGGCCGAGGCGCTCGCGCGGGAGGCGGAGCACGCGCAGCTGCTCGCGCTGAAGAGCCACCTCGATCCGCACTTCCTCTTCAACACGCTCAACGCGATCGCCGAGTGGTGCCGCGAGGACGGCGCGGTCGCGGAGAAGGCGATCGTGCAGCTCTCGTCGATGCTCCGCACGATGATGGGCGCGATCCACACGGCGACGTGGCCCCTCGCGAAGGAGGTCGAGCTCGTCGACGCGCTCTTCACCCTGCACGCCATCCGCGACCCTTCCGTCTTCACGTACGAGCGCGACGTGCCCGATCCGCTGCCCGACGTCGACGTGCCGCCGATGGTGCTCCTGCCGATCGCCGAGAACGCGATGAAGCACGGGCCGCTCGCGCGCAGCCGCGGCGCCGTGCGCTTCGCGATCGCCTCCGGCTCCGCGGGCCTCACCATCACGCTCTCGAACCCCGGCCGCTTCACCGGCCCGCGCGAGGGCGGCAGCGGGCTGCCGATCGTGAAGAAGCGCCTCGCGCTCGCCTACGGCGATCGGGCCTCGTTCGCGATCCGCGCCGAGGGCGAGGACCGCTGCACCGCCGTCGTCGTCCTCCCGACCGCGCCTTCCGACCGCTCGCCGAAGGCGTAGTGGTGGGACGACCCGCTCGCGCGTTACCCTGATCACGATGGCGTCGATCCCGCTGCGCGTCCTGATCTGCGACGACGAGCTCATGGCGCGCAAGCGCGTGCTCCGCCTCCTCGGCGAGCTGCCCGACGTGGAGAAGACGATCGAGTGCGAGAGCGGCGAGGAGGTGCTCGCGCGCCTCGGCGAAGAAGAGGTCGACGTCGCGCTGCTCGACATCAACATGCCGGGGCTGAGCGGGCTCGAGACGGTGATGCAGATGCCGGAGGATCGCCCCTACGTCGTGTTCCTCACCGCGCACCCCGAGCATGCGGTGAAGGCGTTCGACGTCGGCGCCGTCGACTACGTGCTCAAGCCGATCGACGACGCGCGGCTCGCGAAGGCGCTCGACCGCGCCCGCCAGTTCCTCGATCACGGCCACGGGGGCGCGGCGGGCGACGCCGGCGCTCCGGCGCGGAAGCTCGAGAAGCTCGCGATCGCGACGCACGGCGGCGCGGCGCTCGTCAGCCCGGCGGACGTGACCCACGCGACCTTCGACGGCGCGCTCGTCACCGTCCACACGGCGGCGCGCACGATCCTGACCGACGACACCCTCCAGGACCTCGAGAGCAAGCTGCCGCAGGGGCCGTTCGAGCGGGTCCATCGCCGCGCGATCGTCAACCTCGACCACGTGGATCGCCTGGAATCCGTGGATTCGGGCGGGTACGTGGCGTGCCTGTCGACCGGCAAGCGCGTCGACGTCTCCCGACAAAGTGCGCGAAGGCTGCGGCGGAGACTCGGATTGAGATAGGATGAACGCCGATGGCCGGTAGCGGCGAAGACGACGAGCTGCCGAATCTCGACGACGACGAGGGCGGAAACGAGTCGACGGTAGCGATGGAGGCGCCGAGCTTCACGGCCGGCGCCCCGCTCCCGA
>JBDHVD010000731.1:0-3200 GCA_039809525.1 Labilithrix sp.
GGGCAAGCCGTACTGGCAGTTCTTCAAGGGCGAGGGAGCTCGCTTCGCCGCGTCGCCGTCCCAGTGGAGCGTGCCCGACGCGACGTTCAACCGGGTCAACGCGCTCTACGGCCAGTGGCTGACGATGGACCTCGACGGTGACGGGAAGCTCGATCTGGTGCGCGCGAACGATCCCGAGAACGACGGCAAGCCGTTCGGCGGGAGCAAGCCGTACTGGCAGTTCTTCAAGGGCGGCGCGTCGGGCTTCGCCGCGTCGCCGTCGCAGTGGAGCGTGCCCGACGCGACGTTCAACCGGGTCAACGCGCTCTACGGCCAGTGGCTCACGATGGACCTCGACGGCGACGGGTGCGTCGATCTGGTCCGCGCGAACGATCCCGAGAACGACGGCAAGCCGTTCGGCGGCGCGAGCAAGCCCTCGTGGCAGCGGTTCGGCGCCGAGTGACGCGCGGCGCGCTCGCGCTGCTATCATGCTCGAGTGGTGCGTCGCGTCCTCGCGCTCGGAGTCACGCTCGCCGCCGCGTGCGGCTCCTTCTCCGGCGAGGACGTCCCCCAGGCGATCGACGCGGGCGCCCGTGACGCGGTCGCGCCGGCGGACGACGCGGGGTCGACCGGCAGCGACGCCGGAGCCGGATCGGACGCCGCCGCGTCGTGCAGCGGCGGATGTCCGTCGAACGCCGTCTGCGACGACGGCGTCTGCCTCCTCACGGCTTGCGCGGCCGGGAGCGACGTCGTGCTCTTGCGTCCGAAGTCGCTCGTCGACGCGAAGGGGACGTGGGCGACGTTCCCCGGCGGCACGGCGATCCTCGATGCGGTGCGCGAGCGGGGCGAGGGCGACGGCGACGCGACGTACGTGAGCGGCGCGGGCGCGGCGCCTCTGTCGCTCCGGATCGGACCGCAGCTCTTCACGCTCCCGGCCGGCCGGAAGATCGAGAGCGTGGTCATCCGCGCGCGCGCACGGACCGCCGCCGCCGAAGGCGTGGCGGGCCCGTCGCTCGTGCTCGCGTACCACTTCCGTTCCTTCGACGGGCTCTACTCGCAGACCGCGGCGACGGTCGGGAGCGGCTACGGCATCGTGCAGTTTCCGCTCGGCGCTCATCCGTTCCCGACGTACGTGCCCCCGCACGACGCGTCGGCGAGCGCGTGGACGGAGGAGCGCGTCAACGACGTCGACGTCGACCTCTCCGTCGCGAACGGGCAGGACGCGGCGGCGCTCCGGATCACGCAGGTCTGGGTCGAGGTCTGCCTCGGCACCGAGTGACTCACGTGCGGCGCGTCAGGGCGCGCCCCTCTGGTGTGCGGCGCGTCAGGGCGCGCCGACGATCTTCGCCGCGCCGCTCTTCTTCGACTTGCCGCTCACCTGCGTCCCGACGAGCGTGACGCTCGACGCGGCGGAGGCGACGACGGAGTTGGTCGATGCGGTGATGCTCCCGCCCGTCATCGAGACCTTCGCGTTCGCGCTCGCCTCGATGCCGACCGGCGCGGTGATCTTCACGCCGACGAGCGAGAGCTGGCAGTTTCCGCTCGCGCGGATCGCCGTGCCGCTCACGTTCGCGGTCACGCCCGTGAGGGTGACGACGTCGTTGCCCTTGCACTCGAACGTCGAGCTCCCGTCCCACGACGCCGCCGTCCCGCTCGCGGTCGCGCTCGACGCCACTGCGCCGCTCTTCGCCTGGAGGTAGGCGTAGATGCCGACGCCGGCGAACGTGAGGAGGATGAAGCCGAGGATCACCGCGCCGATGACCCAGCCCCAGATCATGCTCGACGCCTTGTGCTTCAGGTAGCCCTCGGGCGTGCGCCCGTCGATCTTCACCTGCAGCTGATGTCCGCCGCCGAGATCGAAGCGCCCCGCCATCGCCTCGTGCTGCGCCCGCTGGTGACGCGGCGGCATCGGCTGCGCGCCGGGAGGCGGCGGACCGAAGCCGAGGTTCTGCGCGAAGATCGCGTTGAACTGCGGGTTCCATCCGCCCCCGGGCGCCTCGACCACGATCGGCGTGAGCTGACCGCCCTGCACCTGGAACATCGAGAGGCAGCGCATGCAGCGGGCGCACGTGCCGCCCTGCGCGTACTCGAACGGCCCACCACACTCGAGACACTGCATTCACCGACGAAGGTACACGGCTTGACCGGCGCCGTCGAACGGGCTCTCGTCTCGGCATGGCGCGCCCATCCGTCCTCGCCGTGCTCCCGGTGATCGGTCTCGTGGCGTGCGGTGCGCTTTCGCCCGCGCCGCCGGCGACGTCCGCGCCGTGCTTCTCGGTGCAGGGCAGCTCCGCGCTCCGCACGAAGGACGCGCAGAAGACGGTCGACGAGCTCGCCGCGCGCATCCGCCTGTCGCCCGAGGACGAGGCGCTGCGCGACCCGAAGTCGATCGAGGACCTCCGCGCGATCCTCCGGCACGACACCATCTACCTGTTCGGCAAGGCGGCGGCGTTCGCGCGCACGCTCGATTCGGTCGAGGGCCGCGTGAGCGAGGCGACGCTCGAGCTGCTCCTCGGCGAGTCCCAGCTGGTCGCCTCGCAGGTGCTGGCGATGCAGGCGGCGTGGGTCTCCGGCGATCTGCGCGTCGCGCGCGCGAGCCTCGCGAGCGACCGGGGCGAGCCGGTCTCCGATCGCGATCGGATGCTCGCGCAGCTGATCCGCGTGGTGGAGGAGGGGAACGCGATCGCCGATGCGCTCGGCGCGGTCGCCCCGGCCCACATCGCCCGCGGCGCGGAGGTGATCCGTCGGTTGCGCAAGGAGGCGCCGTCGGACGTCCGCACGTCGACGCTCGTGGCCGAGTACCACCGCCTGCGGGGCGAGTGGCCCGAGTTCGAGGCCGCGCTCTCGGCCGCCGAAGCGCAGGAGCGCGGGACGCCGGCGCTCTGCTACCTCCGCGCGATGGAGCAGCTCGAGCGCTTCCGCCGGCCCGACCGGGGCGCGACGCTGATGCGCGAGTGCCTCGCGAGGTATCCGCACTTCGTGAGGGCGCAGGCCGCGCTGGTGCTCATGGGGACGACGCCGCGCGCGGCGCTGCGCGAGCTCGCGAAGCTGAAGCAGATGAACCAGGACCACTACCTGGTGATGCTCCTCGAGCCGACGCTCGCGGCCGATCAGGAGCTCGGGCGGATGCAGCAGCACGGAGACGACGGGGATGCGCCGCGCTGAGCGGTGGACGCCGGCGCTCGCGATGCTCGTCGTGATCGGCGGGTGCGCGCCGCCGA
>JBDHVD010000732.1:0-3198 GCA_039809525.1 Labilithrix sp.
CGCCGCGAGCGCCTGCGCCTTCATCGCGTCGACGAGCGACGCGGCGTACGCGCGGGTGATCTTGAAGGGCGACGTGAACAGGGGCTCGAAGCAGAGCCGCGAGTAGCGGCGCGCGAGGCGCTCCATCTCGCCGGGCCGCGCGTCGAGGAGGAGCGACACGCAGCGCGCGAACTCCTTCTCGTCCTTCTCCACCGCCGCGCGGTGGAGCGCACGTGCCGGTGGCCGGCGGTGCTCCGGGATGACCTGCACGCATCCGTAGTCGAGGAACGCGATGCGCCCGCCGTCCTGGAAGAGGTAGTTACCCGGATGCGGATCGGCGTTGAACATCCCGCCCACGAGGTTGCCCTTGAAGACGAAGCGCCAGAGCGTCTCGGCGTACGCGCGGCGGGTCGCTTCGTCCTCGCGCGCGGCGTCCTCGAGCGGCCGGCCGTGCATCATCTCGGTGGTGAGCACGGTCTCGCCCGTGCGCTCGGCGACGAGGCGCGGGATGCGGATCGTGGGATCGCCCTCGTGCATGCGCGCGAACGCCTGGAGGCGCTCGCCCTCGAGCGCGTAGTCGAGCTCCTCGCGGAAGCGCTCCTTGAGGATCGCGAGGTGCGCCTTGGTGTCGAAGCGGCGCGCGCCGACGATCGCGCCGAGCCCCTCGAGCACGGAGGCGCTCGCGAGGTCGCTCTCGACCGCCTTCTCGATGCCGGGGTGCTGGACCTTGACCGCGACCTCCATCCCCTGGTGACGGGCGCGATGGACCTGGCCGATCGAGGCGCTCGCGATCGGCTCGTCGTGCCACTCCTCGAAGAGACGATCGAGCGGCGCGCCGAGCTCTTGCTCGACCGCCGCGCGGATGGCCTCGGAGCTCGAGCGCGGCGCCTGGGCCCGCAGCACCTTGAGCGACGTTTCGAACGCGTCGCGCTTGTCCTCCGGGACCAGCCCGTCGACGTAGCTCGCCATCTGCCCGACCTTCGCCGCGAGGCCGCGGAGGTTGCCGAGGACGGCCGCGGCCTGGTCGGCGGCGGCCTCGTCGGAGCGGCCGAGGACCATGCCCGCCCCCGTCTTCACGCCGAGCGCGGCGAGACGCGCCATGCGACCGAGACGGGTCGTCGGGATGACCTTCTTTTCCATGCGGGCGGACCCCAAGCGAACGAGATAGAGGAAGAGATAGGGCAGATCGCCCGGCGCGGCGAGGGCATCCCATGGTAAAAGCACGGGTTCCGCCCGATGTCCGAGGACACCCCCGCCTTCGAGCGCTTCGTCACCCTTGCCAAGCGAGAGCTCGGCGCCGACGACGTCCGTCTGCTCGCCCCGCCCGAGACCGCCCCGGAGGCCCCGAACGTGCTGGTCACGCGGCTGGCCGACGGCCGGCACGTCGTCGCGAGCTTCAACGATGCGCCGAAGGATCGGGAGGCCCTCGAGCGCCGGCTCGCGATGCTGACCGCGACGTTCGCCGATGCCCTCGCCGCGCCGCCGTCGGAGAAGACGCGCGCGCGGCCGCCGGTCGCCTCGTCGCTCCACGAAGAGCTGCGCGCGCTGGCGCTTCGAGCCCGCGCGCGGGACGTGGTGGTGATCGACGCCGACTCGCCCGTGGTGTGGGGGAGCGCGTCGGTCCCGGCGAAGCCGCGGCCGCGGAGCGATCTCCTCCTTCGCGACGTGTCCGATCGCGAGCTCGCCTCGCGGGTCGACGACGAGTCGGGGCCGCTGCAGGACGTCGTCGCGGCTCCGGCGGAGTCGTCGCCTCTGCCGCTCGCGCCCGACGAGCACGACGAGGACGGGGTCTTCACCGGCTCCGAGCCCGAGCTCACGCGCCGCGCGATCGCCGCGATGCGCGGACTGCCCGCGCTCGACGGGCTCCACAAGGGGCGGCACCTCCGGCACGTCGAGCGCGACAAGGAGTTCTACCTCGCGCTGTCGTTCTCCGGCATCTACCTGCTCTGCGTGGTGTTCGACGGGCCGTTCGACGAGCTGCGCGCGGAGCGGGCGGCGCACGAGTCGCTGCCCCGCATCGAGCGGCTCGTGCAGGCGCTGCCTCCGCTCGATCCCGAGCCGCAGCCGATGGGCGGCGTCATCGCGCTCCGCCGTCCGCGCCGGCGGTGAAGGTCCCGCCGATCTTCGTCTCGTACGGCACGCCCGGGCTCGCGCTCGATCGTGCGTGGGGAGCGGAGCTCGCGGCGTGGGCACGTTCGCTGCCGCGGCCGCGCGGGATCCTGGCGATCGGCGCGGCGTGGCACGAGGCCGTGCCGACGCGCGGATCGACGGCCGCCCGGCCGGCGACGCTCCACGACGACGACGCGGAGCGCTTCCCGCCGGAGCTAGCCGCGCTGCGCTATCCCGCGCCGGGCGCGCCGGAGCTCGCCTACGAGCTTCATGCGCTGGCCCCGATCGCCCGCGCGGAGGGCCGCGGGCGCGATCACGGCGTCTGGTGTCCGCTCTTGCACATGTATCCCGATGCGGATATACCGGTGTTGCAGCTCTCGCTCGTCCTCGGGGCGTCGCCGCGCAGGCTCTACGGGCTGGGCCGGCGGATCGGCGTCCTCGCGGAGCGGGGCTATCTCCTGATGGGCAGCGGCGCGATCACCGACGGCGACACCGCGATCGAAGGGGAGGTCCCGGTGGACGACGGCGCGCGCGCGTTCGATGCGTGGGTGGCCAATGCGCTCGCCGACGCGGAGATGGAGGCGCTGCTCGCGTGGCGTGCGAAGGCGCCGCATGCGCGGCAGGCGCACCCCGCGCACGCGCGGAAGCTCGATCCACTCTTCGTGATCGCGGGCGCCGCGAGTCTGTATGATCATGCCGTGGGATTCCCCGTCCGTGGTTTCGATCATGGGACGGTCAGTCGTCGCTCAGTGCAGTTCGGTCGTTGACGTCCGAGCCATCAGGAACGAGGTCGATGAAGATCGCGCGCGGGCTTGCCTGTCTTGGTCTGTTCTCCACTCTCCTCCTCGCCTCCGCGAACGCCGAGGCCCAGAACGCCGGCTTCGCGGTGAACCGGTTCGAGCCGTCCGAGCGCGGCTCGCACTGGTTCGTGATGGAGTCGCTCGACTTCCGTGGGATGGCGCGTCCCGCCTTCGGCGTGGTCGGCGACTACCAGTACCGGCCGCTCGCCATCTACGACAAGAACGGCGACGTGCGCTCGCAGGTGATCGGGCACCAGCTGACGACGCACGTCGGCGGCTCGCTCGTGATCGCGGAGACGCTCCGGTTCGC
>JBDHVD010000733.1:0-3192 GCA_039809525.1 Labilithrix sp.
CTCCTCTCGGCGGTGCACCGGCTCGCGCCGCGCGAGGAGCCCGAGCCGATCGAGGACCTCGATCCGCTCACGCGCGGCTCGCTCGTGCACGAGGTGCAGTACGCGCTGCTCACGAAGCTCCGCGACGAGAAGATGCTTCCGGTCACGCCGGAGAACCTCGACGCCGCGCGGAACGCGCTCGACGACGTCATGCGCGACGTGTCGGCGAAGTTCAAGGACGCGCTCAACCCCGCGATCGAGCGCGTGTGGGACGACGCGATGGCGGGCATCGCCGCGGATCTCCGCGAGTGGCTGCGGCGCATGACCGACGAGCCCGGCTGGGTGCCCGCGCACTTCGAGCTGTCCTTCGGCCTCCCCGACGTGCGCGCGCAGGACGCGCAGAGCCGCAAGGAACCGGCCGAGCTCGAGATCGGGCTGAAGCTGCGCGGCTCGATCGACCTGGTGGAGAAGACCTCCGACGGGCGGCTCCGCGCCACCGACTCGAAGACGGGCAAGGTGCGCGCGAAGAAGGACGACACCGTCATCGGCGGCGGCGAGATCCTGCAGCCGGTGCTCTACGCCCTCGCGCTCGAGAGCATGTTCCCGGGCACGCGGATCGAGGGCGGCCGCCTCTACTACTGCACGACGGCGGGCGGGTTCGAGTCCGTGTTCATCCCGCTCGACGACCGCGCGCGCGAGGCGGCGACCGCGGTCGCGAAGACCATCGGCGAGGCCGTCGGCCGGGGCTTCCTCCCCGCCGCGCCGAACCGCGAGGGCAAGGGCTACAGCGCCTGCACCTACTGCGACTTCCGCACGGTCTGCGGTCCGTACGAGGAGATCCGCACCAAGCGCAAGCCGCAGGGACCGCTGAAGGCGCTCGTCGAGCTGAGGAGGAGGAAGTGAGCGGCACGAAGCAGCTCGTCGATCAGGCGGCGCGCGATCGGATCGCGAAGGACCTCGAGGCGACGCTCGTCGTCGAGGCGGCGGCCGGCACGGGCAAGACCACCGCGCTCGTCGACCGGGTGCTCGCGCTGCTCCGCACGGGCAAGGCGACGCTCGCGAGCGGCTCCGGCGATCTCGTCGCGGTGACGTTCACCGAGAAGGCGGCGGGCGAGATGAAGCTCCGCCTCCGCACCGAGATCGAGAAGGCGCGGCGCGACAAGGCGCTGCCCGAGGACGAGCGCGCACGCCTCGATCACGCGCTCGAGCAGCTCGAGGCGGCGCGCATCGGGACGATCCATGCATTCTGCGCCGATCTTTTGCGCGAGCGCCCCGTCGAGGCGAAGGTCGATCCGCTGTTCGAGGTCGCGGCGGAGGACGAGACCGATCGCCTCTACGACGAGGCCTTCACGCGCTGGTTCCAGGAGACGCTCCAGAGGCCGGCGAAGGAGGTCCCCGGCGTCTCGCGCGTGCTCCGGCGCGCGACGCGCGAGCGGGATCAGGACGGGCCGCGCACCGCGCTCCGCCGCGCGGGGCGCACGCTGCTCGAGCAGCGCGACTTCCCCACGCCGTACGAGAAGCCCGACTTCCAGCGCGAGGCGGAGATCGATCGGCTGGTCACGCGCTTCCGCGGGCTCGCCGAGTGGGCGCCGAAGGGCTTCGCGGACAACTGGCTGACCAAGTCGCTCCGCGAGATCGAGCGGGTGGTCTTCGAGATCGATCGTCGCGAGGACACGACGGGCCAGCGCGATCACGACGCGATCGAGGCGCAGCTCCGCGCGGTGCAGAAGGCGCGCTGGTGGAACTGGAAGGGCAGCGGCACCTGGTTCAGCAAGCCGGACAACCTCACGCGCCAGCAGGTGCTCGACGTCCGCGCGGACGTGAAGCGCGAGCTCGACGCGGTGCTCGACACCGCGGACGCCGACCTCGCGGCGAAGCTGTTCGTCGAGCTGCAGGGCGTGGTGCGGGCGTACGAGGACCTGAAGCGGAGCGCGGGGAAGCTCGACTTCCTCGATCTGCTCCTCGTCACCCGCGATCTGCTGATGACGAACGACGCGGTGCGCGCCGAGCTGCAGCGGCGGTTCGGGCGCCTCCTCGTCGACGAGTTCCAGGACACCGATCCGCTCCAGGCCGACATCCTTCTTCTGCTGGCCAGTGACGACGCGGCGGTGACCGATCCGGCGAACGCGCGCGTCGTGCCGGGCAAGCTGTTCCTGGTCGGCGATCCGAAGCAGTCGATCTACCGCTTCCGCCGCGCCGACGTGTCGCTCTACGAAGGGATCAAGCGTCGGCTCGAGGCCGACGGCGCGAGCGTCCTCCCGCTCCAGACCTCGTTCCGGAGCGCGCCGTCGCTCCAGGCGTTCGTGAACGCGGCCTTCGAGCCCCTCATGAAGGGTGGAGAGAAGGCGACGAACGAGCCGCGCACGCAGGCCGACTACGTCGCGCTCGCGCCGTTCCGCCCCGATCCGGTGGGCCGGCCGACGGTCGTCGCCCTGCCGGTGCCGCGCCCCTACTCGGACAAGCCCGGCTACGCGAAGATCGTCCAGTGGAAGATCGAGGAGTCGCTGCCCGACGCGGTCGGTGCGTACGTCGACTGGCTCGTGAACCACAGCGGATGGAAGGTGACCGAGCGCGGCTCCGAGACGCCCGTGGCGATCGAGTCGAAGCACGTGTGCCTGCTCTTCAAGCGGCTCCAGAGCTTCGGCAACGACGTCACGCGCCCGTACGTGCGCGCGCTCGAGTCGCGGCGCATCGCGCACGTGCTCGTCGGCGGCAAGAGCTTCCACGAGCGCGAGGAGGTCATCGCGCTCCGCAGCGCGCTGTCGGCGATCGAATGGCCGGACGACACGCTCAGCGTCTACGCGACGCTGCATGGTCCGTTCTTCGCGCTCACCGACGACGCGCTCCTCGCGTTCAAGCACGTGCAGCGCCACCTCCACCCGCTGCGGAAGCGCGACGAGGCGAAGCTCACCGAGCTCACGCGGCCGGTCGCCGAGGCGCTCGAGGTGCTCGCGAAGCTCCACGTCGCGCGCAACCGCCATCCGATCGCCGACACCATCGCGCGCCTGCTCGAGACCACGCGCGCGCACGCGGGCGTCGCCATCTGGCCCGCGGGCGAGCAGGCGCTCGGCAACATCCTCCGCGTGCTCGACATGGCGCGGCGGTTCGAGGCGGGCAACGTGACCTCGTTCCGCGCCTTCGTCGGCCGGCTGGAAGAGGACGCGGCACGCGGCGGGGTGAACGAGGCGCCGGTGGTCGAGGAGGGCACCGACG
>JBDHVD010000734.1:0-3191 GCA_039809525.1 Labilithrix sp.
GCGCCGGTCAGGTTGACGCCGATGACCGCGTCCCACTGCTCCTTGGTGAGCGTCTTCACGGCGCCGGTCTCGCGGTCCTTCTTCACGAGCAGGCCGTCGCGGAGGATGCCGGCGTTGTTGATGAGCGCGTTGAGGCCGCCCATCGCGCCGTGGGCCCATTCGACGAAGGAGGCGACGTCCGCCTCGTTCGACACGTCGAGCCGCCGCGCGTGGACCTTGCCCTTCGCGCCCTTGGCGCCCTCGACCGTCTCGGCGAGCCCCACCTCGTTGACGTCGCCGATGGCGACCTGGGCCCCGGCCTCGGCGAGGCGCTGCGCGAAGTGACGGCCCATTCCCTGGGCGCCGCCGGACACGATGATCTTGAGGTCTTCCAGCTTCATGCGCGCGGACTCTACCACCGGATCCAGCCGAGCTGCGTCGCGGCGAGGAGCGCCGCGGTCACGAGCGCGACCTCGACGGCGAAACGGAACGTCTTGCGCACGAGGCGCCAGCCGACGACCAGGAGCACCGCCGCCACGAGGAGCGCCGGGATCCCGCTGTGCTGGGCGAGATAGCGGATCGCGGTGCGCGCCCAGGAGGCCGTCCACGAGGTCCACGGAGGCAGGCGCGTGTGGTGGACGACGTCCCAGACCGCCTGGACCGAACCGTGGAGCGAATCGTCGAAACCGCGCGGCAACGGGCCGATCGTCGCGGGAGATCGCGCCTGCGGCCAACTTCCCACGGGCCGAGACTTGCGGCTAGGATGACGCCCTTCGGACATGCGACAGATCGGGGAGGAAGACCTCACGCGCGCGGCCACCATCCTCGTGAAGACCGCGCTGCGCGTGGCCGCCGGGGAACGCTTCGTCGCCGTCGGCGACCTCGAATCCCAGCCGCTGCTGGCGGCGCTCGAGGCCGCCGCGCGCGCCCAGGGCGCCGAGGCCGCGTCGCTCCGCATCGACCTGCTCCGCAGCTACTCGACGAACCACTCGGGGGAGCGGCCGCACAAGGTCCTGCCCGATGCTGTGCGCCGCGCGATGCTCTCGGCCCAGGCGAGCGCGTTCGTCGCGTCGGCGCCTCACGCCGAGACGTCGATGCGCGACCAGCTCCTCCACGTCGTCGGCGCGTGCCGCATCCGCCACGCGCACATGCCGGGGATCTCGCCGCTCGCGTTCGCGACGGGGCTCGCGACCGATCACGGCACGATCGCCGAGACCGCGCGCGCGTTCGAGCGACGGCTCGAGGTGGCCCGCGAGATCGCCGTCGAGAGCCCCGACGGCACCAAGCTCGTCGTGCGCACGGGCAAGGCCCATCACTGGGTCTCGCGCACCGGCATCGTCGGGCCGGGCGAGCACTCGCCCTTCCCCACCGGATCGATCGTGGCGACGCCCGAGGAGGTCGACGGCACGTTCGTGGCGAGCGCGAGCCTGGGCGAGTTCTTCGGCGTGCGCGAGGGCCTCTTGCGCGATCCCGTGGTGCTCACCATCTCGGGCGCGCGCGTGACCGAGGTCAGCTGTCCGAAGAACCCGCAGCTCGTGCGTGACATCGAGACCATGCTCAAGGTCGCGCCGAACTCGGAGCGCATCGGCCTCGTGATCATCGGGGTCAACGGCGGCATCGTCGAGCCGGTCGGAGACGCGATCGTCGACCAGCATCGCCCCGGCCTCCACCTCGTCATCGGCGATCCGATGTCGAAGCTCACCGGCGCGGGCTGGAACGCGCGCACGAGCTTCGCCGCATGCCAGGCGCGCTCGAGCGTGCTCGTCGACGGGGCGGTCGTCGTCGCCGACGGGCGGATCGTGGCGACGGCCGCGCACTGAGCGCCTTTCGCCGCGATCTCCGGCGCTTGGGCGCCGTTCCGCATGTGAATGGCACGCACACTAGCGCCGCACGCGAAGTCGCGTCATAAGCCGCGAGGGCCATGACGACGCATGTCACGCCTCCGGCGACCCCGGCGCTCGACCGGGACGCCCTCGCCGCGGCCGCGCCGTCGCGCGTCGCGCGGTCGCGTGCGGCCTGGCTCGGCCTCGGCGCGGTCTCCGTCGTCGCGGTGCTCGTGTTCTGGGCGTTCGACGCGCTCCCCTTCCAGGACCTGCCCGCGCACGCCGGCCTGATCGCGATGCGCCACCGCTACGCCACGTCGCCGTTCGACCAGCGCTTCTACGTGCTCGCGCCGCACATCGGCCCGTACTCGCTCTTCCGCTTCCTCGGCGAGACGTTCACGCGCGTGATGGGGCCGATCTCGGCGGTGCGGATGCTCGGCACGCTGCCGGTGATCGCGACGCCGCTCGCGCTGCTCTTCGCCCGCCGTCGCCTCTTCGCGGATCGCTCACCGGCGTACGGCTTCATCGGCATCGCCCTCGCGTTCGGACTGATGACGCTCCTCGGGTTCGCGAGCTACCTGCTCGGCGTCGCCGTGATGCTCGTCGGGCTCACGCTGTGGCTCGAGCTGCTCGTCGCCGCCGACGACGGCGCCTCCGACGTGCGGCGACGCGAGCTCGTCCTCGCCGCGTTCGCGCCGCTGATGTTCGTCGCGCACGGCCACGCGTTCGTCCTCTTCCTCCTGTGCGCGGGCGTCTCGTGCATCGCCACGGGCCGCCGGTGGGCGCGGCTCCTCCGCCTGCGCGCGCTCGTCCCGGCGCTCGCCGTCGCCGGGTGGGTCGCCTGGATCGAGCGCGGAGCGACCACCCCGCCGGGCTCCGTCCCGGTGGTGCCTCCGCTCGTGCCGCTGTTCCACGACCTCGCCGACAAGCTCGGCCTCCTCGTCACGCCGACGCTGATGACGCGCACGGGGATCGACTTCGCGGTCGCCGTCGTCCTCTGGGTGTTCGCCGCCGGCGCGACGGCGTTCACCGTGCGCACGCTCGGCGGCGGCCCAGCGGCGCCGCCCGCGATCCGCCACGCGCGCGCCCTCTACGCGTGCGCGCTCGCGGTCGGGGCGCTGTTCCTCGCGCTCCCGCACGCGGTCGGCTGGTTCGGCTTCGTCGACGGGCGCCTCGTGCCGCTCGTCCTCTACCTCGCGCTGCTCGGCGTGCGTCGCGAGGCGCTCCCTTCCCTGTTCGCGCGCGCGTTCGACGCCGCCGCGCCGGTCCTCGCGACGACGATCGCGTCGCTCGCGCTGGTTGCATCCTACAGGTTCCAGGACGAGGCCGCCGGCAGCGTCTTCTGGCACCCGAAGGGCTGGACGCTTTATCGCGTGCTCGAAAATTATA
>JBDHVD010000735.1:0-3190 GCA_039809525.1 Labilithrix sp.
GATGATGCCCGCGCACGAGATGATGCGCGCACGAGATGATGCGCGCACGAGATGATGTCCGCGCACGAGATGATGTCCGCGCACGAGATGATGTCCGCGCGCGAGACGATGCCCGCGCGCGAGACGATGCCCGCCGAGACGATGCTCGCGCGCGAGACGATGCGCGTGCGGTCACGCCGTCGGCGGGCAGGCCCACCGTCCCGACGACGCGCCGAGCGATCGTTCGACGCTCAACGATCCGGGGAATTTCTGCGTTTAGCAGGCAACGTTCCCCCGCAAGTGCCTGGAATCATTCGCCCGCGCATCATGAGTTGCGCGCTCAACCGAGGGACCTGCGCGGGGCACCACCCGGCCCCCCGCGCGAGGTGGCGATGGCCGGGGCCACCCCGAAATCGGCCGGGCCATAGGGTCACGAGCGCGATCGCTCGAAAAACACGAGCCCGCCGTTTCGGTACGCGTCCTGCTCATGCGAGACGCATGGCCGTTCCCGTCTGTGTCGACATCCTCGAGCTCATCATGTTGGTTGCCCATCGATCGCGGCTCGCGTTCGAGGAGTCGTGCGCGTCCGACGAGTTCGTCGCCCACGAGGTGCTGCTCCTCCGCGCGCTGCTGCGTATCGGGCAGAACAAGACGGGGCGCGAGCTCGCGCGAGCGCTCGGCTGGAGCCCAGGTCGCGTGACGCAGGTGATCGATGCCCTCGTCGCGAAGGATCAGGTCGTTCGCGCACCGAGGCGAGGACGGATTCGTCCGCTGTCGATCAACGGCCGCGGCGCGAACGAAGCGTCGGGGGGCGTCGGGATCCTGCGTCAGGTCGGCGACGTGCTCGTCGCGGGCCTCGACGAAGCCGAGACGAGAGCGCTACGCGAAGCACTGAGAAAGCTCGCCGAGCAGAGCGAAGGCTTGTGGCGCATCAAGCGTAACGTCGACGGATCGTAGGCAGGAGGTACTCCTCGAACGCGCGATCGAAGTCGTACGCCGGCTTCCAGCCCCAGTCGCGGCGCGCGAGCGTGTCGTCGATGTCCTCGGGCCACGAGTCGACGATCTTCGAGCGCACGGCGTCGGGCTCGAACGAGATCTTCGCGCCGGGGAAGGCCTTCTGCACGCGCGTGGCGATCTCGGAGGCGCTCACGCTGAACGCGCTGACGTTGTAGACCGTGGACGAGAGCTTCGCGCGATCGGCCTCGAGCAGGTGGAGGAGCGAGGTGACCGCGTCGGGCATCGCCATGAAGGGGATCTTCGCCTCCGGGCCGACGAAGCAGTGGTACGGCTGCCCCTGCGCGGCGGCGTGGAGCATCTCGGGACCGAAGTCGCTCGTGCCGCCGGTGGGGACCGTCTCGGCGGAGATGAGGCCGGGGAAGCGGATCGAGCGGAAGTCGAGGCGCGCGGCCGTCGCCAGCGCGCCGAGCTGGCGGAAGTAGCTCGTGAAGTAGCGGCCGAGGTGCTCGCAATACAGCTTGTTGCAGCCGTACATCGTGATGGGGACGTTCCACTCCTGCTCCTTCACCGCGCCGGCCTTCGTCTTCTCCTCGACGGAGGGCAGGCCGTAGACGGCGATCGAGCTCGGGAAGAGGAAGCGGACGGGACGTCCGAGGCGCCCCGACTGGTTCTGCGCCATGCGCAGGAGGTGGAGCGTGCCCTCGACGTTGACCTGGTGCGCGAGCTCGGGATCGCGCTCGCCCCGCGTCGAGAGGAGGGCGGCGAGGTGGAACACGACCTCGATCTCGTGGTGGGCCGCGATCTGATCGAGCAGGTAGCGGTCCATGATGTTGCCCGCGTAGGTCTCGAGGCAGAAGCCGCGATAGCGCTCGGGGAGCGGCGTCAGATCGACGGTGACGACGCGGTAGCGCCCTTCGGTGTGCAGACGTTGAAGGAGGGTGCGGCCGATCTCTCCGTTGGCGCCGGTGACGAGGACGACGGGCTTGCTCATCGCGGCGCAACCTACCACGGAGAGGTCGTCCGTTTTCGGGACGACTTGCGTGCGGGCGGCAGAAAATCGAGCCGACGCGCGGCGGCGTAGCTCTGCCGGAGGGCGTGCTACGCGACGCGGGCGGTGACGCGCGCGAGGGTGCCGGACTTGCGACGCACCTCGCGGAGCTTGCAGTCCTTCATCGAGACGGCGAGCGCGAGGCCGGTCATCGTGAGCTTCATGCGCTTCGCGTCGACGTGCCCCTCGGCGTGCAGCCGCGACACGACGTGGCGAACGTCCACGCGGCGGACCCCGATCGCGTCGGCCAGCTCGTCGAGGTGGACCGCCCGTCCGCGCGACTGCTCGGCGGCGAGATGACGGATCACGTGGGCGGCGAGGGCTTGTACATCGAACGAGGTCATCGAAGTTCTCCGGGTAAGCGCGGTGATTGCGCGATGGCTGTAGTCCACATCGATGTAGGATGCAATCCATGGACCGCCCGGGCCGGGGAGGGCCGAGGAGCCGATCCTGCGGCTTTCGCGGCACCTGGTCCCGGGCACTTCCATAAGCGCTGTCGACGGCCGGTCGACGGCCGGTGGACGCGCGATCCACGGTTGGCTAAGAGAGCCCGCATGTTCGGTCGCGCGAAGGAAATCTACGAAGGTACGCTCCGCGAAATCCGTGATGCAGGGCTCTACAAGGAGGAGCGCATCATCACCACCCCGCAGGCGGCCGAGATCGGCGTCGGGACGGGCGAGCAGCGGCTCAACGTCATCAACTTCTGCGCGAACAACTACCTCGGGCTGTCCTCGCATCCGAAGGTGATCGCGGCGGCGCACGCGGCGCTCGACTCGCACGGGTTCGGCATGAGCTCGGTGCGCTTCATCTGCGGGACGCAGGACCTCCACAAGGACCTGGAGCGCAAGATCAGCGAGTTCTTCGGGACCGAGGACACCATCCTCTACTCGTCGTGCTTCGATGCGAACGGCGGCCTGTTCGAGACGCTGCTCGGCGAGGAGGACGCGATCATCTCCGACGCGCTGAACCACGCGTCGATCATCGACGGCATCCGCCTCTGCAAGGCGGAGCGTCACCGCTACCCGAACGGCGACCTCAACGCGCTCGAGGACGCGCTGAAGAAGACGCAGGGCAAGCGCCTGCGCATGATCGCGACCGACGGCGTCTTCTCGATGGACGGCTACCTCGCGAAGCTCGACCGCATCTGCGACCTGGCCGAGAAGTACCAGGCGATGGTGATGGTCGACGACTCGCACGCGAGCGGCT
>JBDHVD010000736.1:0-3182 GCA_039809525.1 Labilithrix sp.
TGGACGGTGAAGCGAATGCGCTGATCGTCGAGGCAGTCCTGGCGGTTCACCCCTTCGGGGTTCTGGGTGAGCGGGCGCTTCTGCACCTGGGCGCCGCTCGCGTCGAGGCGCGGGAGCGAGCGCTCGTTCGGCACGGTGATCGTCTGCGCCTGCGCCGCCGAGGGGACGAGCACGAGAGCGAAGGATGCGAGGACGGAGCGCCAGCCCATGTCCGCGCGCTCGTGCAGGATGCGGGCCGCCGCCTCGTCCGCGCGATGTCGCGCGCTTCGCGCTCGTCGGGGCAGGGGCGGACGGACGAACCGGCACGCGCCCGCCGTCCGCCTGCCAAAACGGCAGACCGATCTACTCGTCCGACGCGGGCGCGGGCGCGGGCGCGGGCTCGCTCGCTCCGTCGGACGCGGAGGGCGAGGTCGCGGCCGGCGCTGCGCTCGGGTGCGCCTTCGGCTTCGACGGAGGGCGGGGCATCGCGCTCGGCGCGACCGACGGGGCGCCCCCGGCGTCCTTCGCCGCCTCCAGCTTCGCCTGCTCGTTCGAGCGACGCCCGAGCAGCACGAGGACGACGATGACGAGCAGCGCGATCGCCGCGACGATGTTCTGCGCGCGATGCGTCCGCTGCCGGATCATGATCGAAGGGCGCAGCGGCGTCTCGCTGCCGGTGCCCGGCGGCGGCGTCAGCGACGTCCGCTCCGTGATGATCACCATCCGGGAGGAGAGGGGAGTCCGCTCGACCTCGAGCACCTCGGGGAGGAGCGGCGGATCGAGCGCGCGCCCGACCGCCTCGCCGAGCTCGGTGCACGACGCGAAGCGCTCCTTCGGATCCTTCGCGAGCCCGCGATGGAGCGCGGCCTCCAGGTTCTTGAGCACCGTCTCGCTCGCGATCGACTCGTGGATGGGCGCGGGCGCGTCGTTCGACACGCGCCCGGCGGTGGTGATCGCGTCCTCGCCGCCGAAGGCGCGTGCCGCGGTGATCGCCTCGTAGAGCGACGCCGCCAGCGAGAATTGATCCGACGCGGGCCCGAAGTCGCCCTTCGACAGCGCCTCGGGCGCGGTGTACGCCGGCGTGCCGAGCACGGTGTTCGCCCGCGTGAGCGTGGAGTCGGGGATGCGGGCGATGCCGAAGTCGGCGATCTTCGCGCCGGTGCGCGAGAACAGGATGTTCTCCGGCTTCACGTCGCGATGGATGACGCCCGCCTCGTGCGCGAACGAGAGCGCGGAGCCGAGCTCGCGCGCGAGCTTCGCCACCTCGGTCAGCGCGAGCGGCCCGCGCTTGAGGCGGTCGCGCAGCGACTGCGGCTCGCCGTCGGTGTCGATGCCCGGCACGTACTCGAAGACGAGATAGAGCCCGACGTGCTCGTCCTCGCCCATGTCGTGGAGGATGACGATGTTCGGATGGCTCACCGCGGCGGCGGCCTGTGCCTCGTGGCGCATGCGCTCGACGAGCTCGTCGCGGACGCGCGGCGGCAGCGCGAGGTCGTCGCGCAGCGTCTTGATCGCGACGCGGCGGCCGAGCACCTTGTCCCGCGCGAGGTAGACGCGCCCCATGCCGCCTTGACCGAGCATGCGCTCGACCTCGTAGCGACCGATGGACCGAGGGTTGTCCGCCAAGGCTCACCCTTCCACGTGGGGGTTCCAGCACGCGACCTTGTGTCCGGTGCCCGGCGTCTGCTCGGCGAGCATCGGCATCTCCTTGTCGCACGTCCCCTTCAGCATGCGGGGGCAGCGGGGGTGGAACGGGCATCCCTCGGGCGGATCGATCGCGCTCGGCATGTCGCCCTCGAGCACGATGCGGAGCCGCTTCTTGTCCGGATCGGGCGTGGGCACCGCGCCGAGCAGCGCGCGCGTGTAGGGATGGAGCGGCGCGGTGTAGACCTGCTCGGTGGTGCCCTGCTCGGCGATCTTGCCGAGGTACATGACGGCCACGCGATGGCTGATGTGCCGGACGACGCGGAGGTCGTGCGAGATGAACATGAACGCGACGCCGAGCTCGTCCTGCAGGTCCATCAGCAGGTTGACGATCTGCGCCTGGATGGAGACGTCGAGCGCGCTGATCGGCTCGTCGCACACGATGAACTCGGGCTGCACCGCGAGCGCGCGCGCGATGCCGATGCGCTGGCGCTGTCCGCCGGAGAACTCGTGCGGGTAGCGCCCCATCACGTCGGGACGGAGGCCGACCTTGCGGAGCAGGCCCGCGACCATCTCCTCCTGATCCTTCTTCGAGGCGGCGAGCTTGTGGATCTCGATCGCCTCTCCGACGATGTCGCGCACCGTCATGCGCGGGTTCAGGCTCGAGTACGGGTCCTGGAAGATGATCTGCATCTTGCGCCGGAGCGGACGCATGTCGGCCGGCGGAAGCGGGAGGATGTCGCGACCGTCGTAGACCACGCGCCCGAAGGTCGGCTCGACGAGACGAAGGATGAGCCGGCCGAGCGTGCTCTTGCCGCAACCGCTCTCGCCGACGAGGCCGAGCGTCTCGCCGCGACGCACGCGGATGGACACGCCGTCGACCGCGCGGAGGAGCTTCTGGTCGCGGGCGAACCAGCCGCTGCCCACGGGGAAGTACTTGCCGAGCCGTTCGGTCGCGACGAGCGTGCGCGGACGCGGGACGCCGGCGGGGGCGTCCGACGTCTTCATCCGCGCGGACATCTTGTCGGTCTCGGTCTCGGCCATCTCCCCCGACTCTAGCGTAAGCGTACTTCGCTTCAGACCTCGTTCGCCCGGATGCAGCGCGCGAGGTGCTCTTCGTGGTCGCCCTCGGCCGCGACCGGGACCAGGTCCGGCTCGGCCTTCTTGCACTCCTCGACCACCATCGGACAGCGATCGGCGAAGCGGCATCCCGGGGGCAGCGCCAGCAGATCGGGCACGAGCCCCTCGATGACCGGGAGGCGCGCGCGCCTGGGCTTCGCGTGCGCGGCCTCACCCTCTTTCTCCGGGGTGACCGGCTCGGCGACGACCGCCTTGTCGAACGACGGCAGGCTGCGGAGCAGCCCCCGCGTGTACGGATGCCGGGGATGCGAGAACAGGCGCTTCACCGGCGCGCGCTCGACGACGCGCCCGGCGTACATGACGATGACGTGCGAGGCGACCTCGGCGACCACCCCGAGGTCATGGGTGATGAGGATGACACCCATCCCGAGCTGCGCCTTCAGCTTCGCGAGCAGCTCGAGGATCTGCGCCTGGATCGT
>JBDHVD010000737.1:0-3176 GCA_039809525.1 Labilithrix sp.
GAACCGCCTCGTCATCTACGAGCAGATCGCCGAGGCGTTCCGGAAGGTGTTCAAGGAGGACCTCGAGCTCGTCTACGAGATCAGCCACAACCTCGTGCAGGCCGAGGAGCATCCCGACTTCGGCGAGGTCTGGGTGCATCGCAAGGGCGCGACGCGCGCGTTCCCCGCGGGTCATCCCACGCTCGCCGGCACGCGGTGGGAGGCGACGGGGCACCCGGTGCTCATCCCCGGCTCGAACCGCGACTACAGCTACGTGCTCATGCCCGAAGCGGGCGCGGCGAAGAGCGGCTACTCCGTCAACCACGGCGCCGGCCGCCGCCTGTCGCGCGGCGAGGCGGTGCGCACGCTCGATCAGCGCAAGGTCGACGAGCAGTACCGGCGCGACGGCATCCTCGTGAACCTCGACGGGCGCGTGCCGCTCGACGAGTCGAGCGCCTGCTACAAGTCCGCCGAGGAGGTCGTGTCGGCGGTCGTCGCGGCGAAGCTCGCGCGAATCGAGCACACGCTCTGGCCGCTCGCCTCGATCAAGGGCGACGAGGACGCGTCGAAGCGCGCGCGGGTCCGTGACAAGAAGGGCCGCGATCGCACGCGCGATCGCGAGCGCGACGCCGCGCGGAAGACGAAGGGCCACTACTGAGACCGAGACCGGAAACGACGAATTCCGCGCGGCCCTCAGGGAGCGAGGAGGCGAAGCACGGCGGTGTCCGAGGCGCCGCTCTCGGTCCACACGCGTCCGGCGACGACGAGCCTGCCCGCGGCGTCGATCACGAGCGCATGCACGGCGCTGCCGCCCGCCCCGATCGCGAGCGTCTTCTTGCCCGTCGTGCCGTAGCTCGCGTCGAGGACGCCGTCCGCACCGAAGCGGAAGAGGGCAGCCCGCTCGAGGAGCCCGTCGTCGGAGGTGGCCGCGCCGACGAGGATCTTGCCGTCGCTCTGCACGACGAGCGCCGCGGCGACCTTGCCGAGCCCGTACGACGTCTTGCCGATCTCCACCGACGCGACGCCGCCCGTTGCGAACGCGCCGTCGAGCTGTCCTCCGGCCGTGAAGCGACGGAGCTCGAGGCTCCCGGTCTTGGTTCCGGAGAGGACGAGCGCACGACCGACCCCGTCGAGGGCGAGCGCATACGAGACGCCGGGGGCGACGGCCGCGCGTCCGCTCGATCCGAACGTGGTGTCGATGCTGCCCTGCGCGTCGAAGCGAGCGACGAAGGCGGACGACGGGATCCCGGCGTAGCCGAGCACGAGCACCTTCGCGTCGCTCTGCACCGCCACGTGCGTCATCTCGAGGACGCCACCGAAGTCGCCGAACGCGCTCGCTGCCGCGCCGCCGGTTCCGAACGTCGCGTCAAGCATTCCGTCCGCCGACAGGCGCATGACCGCGGCCTCGAGCTTCGCGGCGGGCGTGAGGGTCTGTCCCGCCACGACGATCGCGCCGCTCGGCGCGACGGTGAAGCACGTGCTCGCCGCGCTCTGCCCGGCGACGATCGCCCCGCCGGCCTTGCCTCCGCTCCCGAATCCGGGATCGGGAGCGCCGCTGGGATCGAGCCTGCCGATCGCGAATCCGGACGGCGAGAGGTTCTTCGAACCGCCCACGAGGATCTTCCCGCTCGCTTGCACGGCGAGCGACGAGATCGCAGCGAAGCCGAACGCCGTGCTCGCGACTCCGCCGGAGCCGAACGAGGGATCCTCGGCGCCGCTCGCGTCGAGGCGGATCACCTGCGCGTGGTCGTTGCCGACGATCACCTTGCCGTCGGACTGGAGGACGAGCGCCTGCGCCCGATCGAAGGCGCCGCCGACGGCACGGCTCACGACACCGTTCGTCCCGAACGCCGGATCCGCGACCCCCGCAGCCCTGGTGCGTCCGATCCCGAGATCGAACGAGCCCGCGTTCTGGATCTGTCCGACGCTGACCATCGCGCCCGACGGCTCGAGCACGCCGCCGAAGGCCGCGAGGCTCGGCAGGCCGATGTTCCTCGTGCCGCCGAGCGGCGGACCATAGCCCTGATCGCCGAACGTGGCGTCGAACGCTCCCGTCGACGTGAGCCGCGCCGTGCTCGCGTACTTGGTCCCGCCCGCGCCTGCGACGCCCGAAGCGACGATCCTCCCGTCGCCCGCGATCCCGACCGCGTACGCGCCGGTCGAGAGGGCGGCGTTCGAGCTCGCGTCGCGCACGAGACCGGTGCCGTTGAACGTCGCGTCGAGCACGCCGCTCGTCGTGATCCGGCCGACGGTGAAGCGCGGTGTGCTCCCGCCGCCGCTCTCGGCGATGTCGCCGCCGAACACGATCGCGCCGTCGGGCTGGGCCGCGATCGAGCGAACGCCGTTGTAGCTGCCGGTGCTCGGCACCACGACGTAGCCGTTCGGCGACGCGAACCCCACCGTGTCGAGCGCGCCGTCGGCGCTGAACCGCCATACGCGCGGAGACGTATCGCCGACGAGGATGCGATCGTCGCCGAGGATCGCGAGCGCCGTCGCCGCCCCCATTCCTCCGGGCTGGACGATGCCGGTGCCGTTGAAAGACGGATCCGGCGCTCCATTGGCCAGGAGGCGCTCGAGGAGCGTCGCTCCGCCGAGGACGATCTTCCCCGACGACTGCAGGGCAATGGAGAAGGCGTGCGTCGTGCGCTGAGGCGCGACGAGCACACGACCGGCGCTGCCGAACGTCGCGTCGAACGTCCCGTTCTTCTCGAGACGCGCGACGATCGCCTGAGGCTTGGACGCGTAGTCGACGAGGCTCGCCGCCACGAGGATCTTGCCGTCGGCCTGGAGCGCGACGCTCGCGGCATTCGGCTGCGGCCCACCGTTCGGCGCTCCCCAGGGCATGCGCACGAACCCACCCGCCCCGAACGTCGCGTCGAACGTACCGTTCGGCTTCACGCGCGCAACGACGATCTCTTCCTGGGTCGAGCCTGCGACGACGAGGTCACCGTCGGACTGACGCACGACCGCGGTCCACGCCTGCAGCGAGCTCGCGGAGTTCAGCGTCGCGAGGCCGCCGTCGCCGAAGGCCGGATCCGCGCCGGGCACCACCGGTCCGGTCGGTCCGTCGGGGCCGCCGTCGGAGACGGCAACGTCGCCCGCTCCAGCGTCGCTCGTGCCTCCGCTCGACGAGCCGCCGCTCGAGGAGGACGTCCCGCCTCCGCCGTCGTCGTCGCCTCCGCACGCGCCGAGCCCGG
>JBDHVD010000738.1:0-3143 GCA_039809525.1 Labilithrix sp.
GAGGTCACGGACGCGATCATCGGCGTCGAGACCGCCACGAGGCAGGTCGAGCTCGTCTCGGGCGTGGCCCTTCCGCGTGCCCGCGACAGCTTCCAGGCATCGCTCGCGGGCTTCGGCACCGGAGCGACCGACATCGTCGGCGTCCTCGATGCGCGACGAAGCCTGCAGCAGGCGGAGCTGGCGCTCGCCGAGGCGGAGGTCCGCCGCGAGATCGCGATCGCCCAGCTCGAACGCGCGCTCGGCGGATCGATCGCAGGTGCGCCATGACCCCGTGCGGCCGTGCGGCGGCGCTGGTCCTCGCGCTCGCGCTCGGCGCGTCCTGCAGCCGCTCGCAGCCGGAGACGCACGCGGGCCATGCGACGACGACCAGCGCGCACGAAGGGCACGTGACGGCGCCGGAAGGCTATGCGCCCGTGACGCTCGAGCCGGGGGCGGCGAAGACCGTCGGGCTCACGACGACGCGCGTCGAAGAGCGCGAGTTCTTGCGCCACCTGCGGACCACCGGCCTCGTCGGCGTCGACGAGACGCGCACCGCGCACGTCCATTCGAAGGTGCGCGGTTGGGTGGACGGCATCCGCGTGAGCTTCATTGGCCAACGCGTCACCGCGGGCCAGCCGCTCTGCGGCATCTACAGCCAGGAGGTCTACGCGGCGGAGATCGAGTTCCTCTCGCTCCTCGCGCGTGAGCGCACCGACTCGCTCCCGCGCGGCGAATTCGCCGACCAGGAGCGCCGCGCGCGCGAGGAGCTCGTCGCCGCCGCGCGACGCCGCCTCGCGCTGTGGGACGTCCCGAAGGGGGAGATCGAGCGCCTCGAGACCTCGCGCGAGCCACGACGGACGTTCCCGCTCCTCGCGCCGCGCGACGGCACCGTCGTCGCCAAGCAGGTGCTCGACGGGATGTTCGTCGATCCGTCGGGCGAGCTCTACACGATCTCCGATCTCTCGCGCGTGTGGCTCCTCGCCGACGTCTACGAGTCCGACGTCGCCGCCATTCGCATCGGCCAGACGGCACGCCTGGACGTGGAGGGCCACGGAGGGCCGCTCGAGGCGAAGGTCGCGTTCATCCCGCCGACCATCGACGAAGCGACACGAACGCTGAAGGTCCGCTTCGAGCTCGCGAACGACAAGCGCCTGCTCCGCCCCGGCGCGTTCGCGACCGTGACGATGGATCTCCCGCTCGGGCGCGGTCTCGCCGTGCCGGAGAGCGCCGTCATCCGGACGGGCACGCGATCGATCGTGTTCGTCGTCCACGAGGGCACGCACGTCGTGCCTCGCGAGGTGAAGCTCGGACCGCTCGTCGACCACTTCTATCGGATCGACGAGGGGCTCTCGACCGATGACGTCGTCGCGACCGGGGCGCAGTTCCTCCTCGACTCCGAGACGCGGCTCCGCGCGGCCGCCGGTGGCGGAGGCGGCCATGCCGGGCACTGACGCCGAGAAGACGGGCGGCCTCCTCGGCCGCGTGATCGACTTCTCCGGCCGCAGGCGCTTCTTCATCTTCCTCGCGGCCGCTGCGCTCACGCTCTGGGGCGTGTGGAGCGCGAAGAAGTCCCAGCTCGACGCGTTGCCCGATCTCTCGGACACGCAGGTGATCGTCGCGACCGAGTGGATGGGCCGGAGCCCCACGCTGATCGAGGACCAGGTCACCTACCCGATCGCGACGAGCTTCCTCGGCGCACCGCACGTGAAGAACGTCCGCGGCTTCACGATGTTCGGCATGTCGTTCGTGTACGTCATCTTCGAGGACGGCACGGACATCTACTGGGCACGTTCGCGCGCGATCGAGCAGCTCGCCAAGATCCAGAACAAGCTGCCTCCCGGAGTGACGCCGCAGATCGGCCCCGACGCGACGAGCGTCGGCTGGGTCTTCCAGTACGCGCTCGTCGACGAGACCGGCAAGCACGATCTCCACGAGCTCCGGAGCATCCAGGACTGGCAGCTCCGCTACTGGCTGCAAGGAGTGGCGGGCGTCGCCGAGGTCGCGAGCGTCGGCGGCTTCGAGAAGGAGTACCAGATCCAAGTCGATCCGGACCGCATGAAGGCCCGCGGCGTGAGCGTCGGCCAGATCGCGTCGGCGGTGCGCGGGAGCAACACCGAAGTCGGCGGTCGCGTCCTCGAGATGGCGCAGCACGAGTACGCCCTGCGAGGTCGCGGCTACGTCACCGGCATGGATGACCTCGCGCTGGCGGTCGTCGCCACCGACGCGGCCGGGACGCCGATCCGGCTCCGCGACGTCGCCGACGTGACGATCGGCGGCAACATCCGGCGCGGCCTCGTGGAGCTGGACGGCCGAGGCGAGGTCGTCGGCGGGATCGTCGTGATGCGCTACGGCGAGAACGCGCTCGACGTGATCGAGCGGGTGAAGGCGAAGCTCGCCGAGGTGGCGCCCGCCATGCCGCCCGGCGTGAAGGTCGTGCCGGTCTACGACCGTAGCCAGCTCATCCAGGAATCCGTGCACACGCTGCTCGAGAACGTGGTCACGATCCTCGCGATCATCGTCCTCGTCATCGGCCTGTTCCTCTTCCCCCTTCGTTCGGCGCTGGTGGCGGCGATCACGCTCCCGATCGCCACCGCCGCCACGTTCATCGCGTTCTACTACCTCGGCCTCACGATCAACATCATGTCGCTCGCCGGCGTGATCCTCGCGCTCGGCGACATGGTCGACTCGGCGTGCGTGCTCGTGGAGAACGCGCACAAGGAGATCGAAGCGGCGGAGCGCGAGGGCTCGCCTCGTCCGCGCATCGACGTCGTCCTCGCGTCGGCACGCGCCCTCGGCCCCTCGATGTTCGGCGCGCTCCTCGTCCTGACGATCGCCTTCTTGCCGGTGTTCACGCTCCAGGGCGAAGAGGGGCGGCTCTTCCGGCCGCTCGCGCTCGCGAAGACGTTCTCGATGGCCTTCGCCTCGATCTTCGCGGTGACGCTGGTGCCGGCGCTGATGGTCACGTTCCTCCGCGGACGCATTCGCCCGGAGGCGAGCAACCCGCTGAATCGCCTCGCCATCGCCGCGTACCGACCGCTGCTCCGCGGCGTGCTCCGGTTCCGCTGGCTCGTCATCGCCGCCGCCCTCCTCCTCATGGGGGCCACCGCCATTCCCTTCTCTCGGCTCGGCTCGGAGTTCATGCCGCCGCTCTACGAGGGCGATCT
>JBDHVD010000739.1:0-3142 GCA_039809525.1 Labilithrix sp.
CTCGCGGCGCGCGCGGCCGGTTCGATGCTCAACCATCGGCGCGGCTCGCGGCGCGCGCGGCCGGTTCGATGCTCAACGATCGGCGCGGCGCGCCGCGCGCGGGGCCGGTTCGATGCTCAACGGTCGGGGTGAAATGCCGGTTCGATGGTCAACGTTCGTGCGCAAGAGGGCGGAATCCTTCGCGTCTATTCTCTCGGTTGAGCATCGAACTCGGGGGGTCGTGGACGGGCACCCCGCCCCCCCCTCCGTCGCGTGCGAATGGAGCGATGCCGCGACGGCGAATGGAGCGATGCCGCGACGGCGAATGGAACGATGGCGCGACGGCGAATGGGCGATGCCGCGACGGCGAATGGAACGATGGCGCGACGGCGAATGGAGCGATGGCGAGCGGCGTGACCACGAGCGAACGGACGACGAGCGACGGTGCGGGCACGCGTCCTCGGGAAGCGACATCGCGATCATGCGGGTACGCGCGATCTGTGCACGCGTGTTCTCGCTGCATGCGTAGATGACGAAAATTCGTGGAGGCACGACGAATGCAAGGCGCGCGCCGCCATGAAGACCTCCTTCGCTTGCTTCGCCGTCGTCACGTCCCTCGCGGCGCTCGCTGCCGCATGCTCCGGATCGTCGGACGCCGTCCCCGATCCCGCATCGAGCTCGGGTGGCAGATCGGGCACCGCGGCGAGCACCCAGCCGACGCAGCCGCCGTCGTCGTCATCGTCGTCCTCCTCTTCGTCTTCGTCCTCGGGTGGATCGAGCAGCTCGGGTAGCTCGGGCAGCTCCAGCGGCTCGAGCGGCAACCCGGTCGTCGGTCCGCCCGCGACGCCCGCCGACTGCGATGCGTTCGGCACGACGGTCTGTCAGAAGCTGACCGCGTGCAATCACATCGCCGGCAAGATGCTGGGCGCCGCCTGCGCCGAGCGCTACGCGAGCATGTGCAAGGCGCGCATCGGTGCGCCGTCGACCGGCTGGACGCAGACCGCGCTCGGCGCGTGCGGGCAGGCGTTCGTCACGGCGACCTGCGACGCGGCCTTCGGGGGCACGCCGCCTCCCGCGTGCGTGTTCAAGGGCGGACTCGCGCTCGGCGCGGAGTGCGCGTTCGACGAGCAGTGCGCCACCGGCGAATGCAGCGCGAGCACCTCGTCGTGCGGCACGTGCATCGCCGCGAAGCCGAAGCCGCCGGCCGCGGTCGAGGCCGATCTCGGAGAGGCCTGCGACAACACGGGCAACACCGCGCCGCGCTGCAACTCGGGCAAGGGCCTGTGGTGCGACGCGACCTCGAAGACGTGCGCGCCGATCCCGCTCGTCGCGCTCGGCGAGGCGTGCGGGTTCGTCGGCGAGTCGCTCGTCATGTGCGCCGCCGGCGGACGCTGCGATTACGGCGCGAACGGAGCCGGCACGTGCGTGCCCGAGGTGCCCGTGGGCGGCGCCTGCACGAAGGCCGACGAGTGCGCGGTGGTGTCGACGTGCTTCGGCGGGAAGTGCGGTTATCCGACGGCCGCCGATCTCTGCAACTGATCGGCCTCGCGGATGAACGAGACGATGCGCCGGGTGACCGCGCCCGGCGCGTCGAAGTGCGGGCAGTGACCGAAGCCCTCGGGTCGCTCGATCACCGCGTGCGCGGGGAGGTGCTGCTCGAACCAGCGCAGGTGCGTCTCGGGCAAGAGGCGCTCGGACTTGCCCCAGACGAGCAGCACCGGCATCGGCAGCGCACGCAGCGCCTCGGGCGCGGGCGCGTGCTCGTTGCTCGCCGTCTCGAGCAGATCGCGGATCGGCTTCCGCGCGAGCGTCGCCGGGAACTCGTGCGCGAGCAGCGAGAGGAACCACGGCGGGCGGTGGTAGATGCGATCGACGAAGGCGCGCGCGGACGAACGCGTCGTGACGTCGAACGCGCGCCTCAGCTCGTGCCACTCCTCGTCGGTCGCATGCGCGCCCGCGGGCGAGAGGAGGACGACCGCGCGCACGCGCTCGGGACGCGTGAGCGCGTAGTGCAGCGCGACCGCGCCGCCGAGCGAGTTGCCGACGACGACGGCGGGCTCGGGCGCGAGCTCGTCGAGCGCGTGCGAGACCGAGTCGAAGAGCGCCTCGGGCGTGAGCCGCGGCGCGGCGCGCTCGTCGAGCTCGAGCTCGCTGAAGCCGTGGCCCGGATAGTCGGGCGCGACGACCCGGCGGACGTGGCGCTGGAGCCGCGCGAGCACGGGCGCGAAAGGCGTCGCCGCCGAGCCGAGCCCGTGGAGGAGGATGGTGGTCGGGAGATCGCCCGAGCCCTTCGCGTCGTACGCGTGCACCCTCCCGAGCGGGGTCCGCACGAGGCGCGTCGACACGCCGGCGCGCGTCAGCGCGAGGCGGCCGAGCCGTTCCGCGGCGGGGAGGAAGACGGGTCTCACGAATGTCCAGTATGCCCACGAATCGACGCGGCGAAAGAGGAGAGCGCCGCCGTCTCGAGCTCGAGCGCGCGCACGATCCGCCGGGGGTCGCCGACGACGGCGGCGTCCGCGGAGACGCCGAGCCGCACGCGGCCCGCATAGCTCATCAGCGTGATCCCGAGCGCGACGCTGCCGGGACAGGGCGCCCA
Organism: Labilithrix sp.; assembly: GCA_039809525.1. Classification (GTDB taxonomy): domain Bacteria; phylum Myxococcota_A; class Polyangia; order Polyangiales; family Polyangiaceae; genus Labilithrix. Next base: position 2,576 of record JBDHVD010000739.1, read on the forward strand.
CACCACCACGTCGCGCACGGGGACGCCCGCGAGGTGCAGGCGCCGGGACGGACCGCGCACGTTGGAGACCATCACGCTCGCCTTGCGCGAGTAGAACGCGACGCCGAGGCGCTCGACCGTCGCCGTCGCGACCCCGGCGGCGGCGGCGATGCGCGCGCCCGCGTTGACCGCGGCGTGCGTCCGGAGCCGGCGGAGATCGTCGCGCACGCGGCCGACGCGCGCGTCGAGCCCGGGCTCGCCGACCGCGAGCGGCACGAGGATCGAGCCGTAACGGTTGCCGAGCGCATGCGGCGTCTCCCGCGGGACGTTGACCGGGAGGAGCGCGTGGATCACGAGCCGCGGATCGCGCGAAGCCCGCGGGCCGAGCTCGCTGCGGAGCGCGCCGCAGGTCGCGGCGAGGAGCACGCCGGCGATCCCGAGATCGAGCGCGCGGCCGCCGGCGAGCAGCTCCTCGAGCGCGAACGCCGAGGAGAACGCGAGGCGCTTGTCGGTGCCGAGCCGACCGCGGAGCGCCGTGCGCGGATCGGCCGGCTTCGCCGCCAGGCGCGCCGCGGACGCGACGCCGGC
>JBDHVD010000740.1:0-3132 GCA_039809525.1 Labilithrix sp.
GCGCACTCGCGGGCGTGGGCGCGGATGGCGTCCTCGGGCAGCGGCGCGATCCAGCGCAGATCGATCACGCGCGCGCGGACGCCCTTCGCTTCGAGCACGCGTGCCGCGCGGAGGGACATGGGCACGCCGTTGCCGTAGGTGAGGATCGCGAGGTCACGCGCGTCGGGCGCGTAGACGCCGACCTCGCCGACGTCGATCGCCTCGCCCGGGGCGGGGAAGGGGAACGTCCATCCGCCGTCGCCGGGGAAGAGGTCCTTCGTGTGGTAGAGCGCGATCGGCTCGACGAACGCCGAGACGCGGCCGTCGATGCGCGCCGCCGCCACGAGCGTCCGGAGCATCTTCACCGCGTCGTCGCCGCGCGAGGGCACGGCGACGATCACCCCGGGCAGATCGCGGAGCACCGCGAGGCTGTCGTCGTTGTGGAAGTGCCCGCCGAAGCCCTTCTGGTAGCCGAGCCCCGCGATGCGCACGACCATCGGGTTGTCGAGCTGCGCGCGCGAGAAGAAGGAGAGGGTCGCCGCCTCGCCGCGCAGCTGGTCCTCCGCGTTGTGGAGGTAGGCGAGGTATTGGATCTCCGGGATCGGGAGGAGCCCGACCTGCCCCGCGCCGATCGCCATGCCGAGGATGGTCTGCTCGTCGAGGAGCGTGTTGAACACGCGACCTGCGCCGAACGTCTTCCACAGGCCGACGGTGACGCCGTAGACGCCGCCCTTCTCCGCGACGTCCTCGCCGAAGACGATCGCCTCGGGGTGCTTGCGCATCAGATCGGCGAGGCCGGCGCGGATCGCGTGCGCGAGCGTCTTCGGTTTGTCCGCGTCGGCCGGCGGCGGGGCATAGCCGGTGCGGCGCGCCTCGCGCGCGACGGCGTCGGGACGCGACGGCGCGATCGGCGCCATCACCTCCTCGCGCGTGCGGAGCTTCGGCTGCGAGGCGGCGCGGCGTGAGAGCGAGCGCACCGTCTCGAGCGCGCCGTCGATCATGCGGGTCAGCTCGGCGCCGGTGATCGCGCCGGCCTGGAGGAGCGAGGCCGCCGACAGGAGCACCGGATCGGCGTCCTCGGCGCGCGCGATCTCCTCGGCGCTGCGGTACTCGCCGTCGGCGTCGCTGCCGGCATGACCCCAGACGCGCTCGCAGCGCAGGTGCAGGAACACGGGGCCGCGCGTGCGGCGGCAGACGTCGACCGCGTGGCGCGTGGCCTCGTACGACTGCGAGAGGTCGCGGCCGTCGGCGGCGACGTACGTGATGCCGGGCATCGCACGCATGCGCGCCTCGACCCAGCCGTCGGGGGTGCGCACCGACACGCCGATGCCGTTGTCCTCGCAGACGAGGAGCAGCGGCACCGGCACGCGCTGGAAGGCCGCCCAAGAGGCCGCGTTGATCGCGCCCTGCGCCGTCGAGTGGTTGAGCGACGCGTCGCCGAACGTGCACACCACGATCGACGAGGGCGTGGTCGCGACCGATCGCGGGCCCGGACCGACGCCGAGCTTCTTCGCGCGACCGATGGCGACGGCCATGCCCACGGCCTTCGGCAGATGCGAGGCGATGGTGCTCGTCTGCGGAGGGATCCCCCACCGCACGCTGCCGAACACCTTGTGGCGTCCGCCCGCGATCGGATCCTCGGCCGAGGCCGCGAGCGAGAGGAGCAGCTCGTACACGCCGGCGCCCGGGCCGTCGCCCTTGCGCGCGCGGGCGAGGAACAGCGCGCCGCTCCGGTAGTGGAGCAGCGCGGGATCGGTCGGGTGCGTGAGATGGCCGAGCGCCACGTTCCCCTCGTGGCCGGCGCTGCAGATCGTGTAGTAGCCCTCGTTGCGCGCGCGGAGCTCGTGCGCCTCGACGTCGGTCACGCGACAGTCGAGCTGGCACGCGAACAGCTCGCGCGCGGTTGCGGCATCGAGCGTCAGACGAGGTGCGCTCACCTTCAGCGAGCCGTCGGCGATGGCACGGAGTCGATCGATCGAGCGGCGGGCTCGGGCGAGAGGCATCGCTCCTGTATACTGGAAGGATGAGCGAAGGCGGCGAGGACCCCGCTCTCATCGGCCGCACCGTCGCCGGCAAGTTCCTCATCGAGGAGTTCCTCGGCGGCGGAGCGATGGGGGCCGTGTATCGCGCGCAGCAGACCGCGCTCGAGAAGAGCGTCGCGGTCAAGGTGATGCATCGCTCGGTCGCGACCGATCCCTCCTTCGCGCAGCGCTTCCATCGCGAGGCGAAGGCCGCGAGCCGCCTCGATCACCCGAACTCGATGCGGGTCATCGACTTCGGCGAGGAGCCCGACGGCATCCTCTACATCGCGATGGAGTACCTCGAGGGCCGCGACCTCTTCCGCGTGCTGAAGGAGGACGGGCCGCTCTCGAACGAGCGCATCGTCGACATCCTCTCGCAGGCGCTCGCCGCGATCGCCGTCGCGCACGACATGGGGGTCATCCATCGCGACCTGAAGCCCGAGAACATCATGGTGCTCCGGGGCAAGGACGACGAGGGCCGTGACGCGGACGTGGTGAAGGTCTGCGACTTCGGCATCGCCAAGCTGGTGGAGAGCGACGATGCGCCGAAGTCTTCGCGCACCGACGCGCCGAAGCTCAGCACGACCGGGCTCGTCGTCGGGACGCCCGAGTACATGTCGCCCGAGCAGGCGAAGGGCGAGAAGCTCGATGCGCGCGCCGATCTCTACGGGATGGGCGTCATCCTCTATCAGCTCCTCACCGGACGCACGCCCTTCACCGGCGACACGCCGCTCGCGATCGTGGTCAAGCACGTCACCGAGCACGCGGTGCCTCCGCACGTCGTGCACCCGGGCGTGCATCGCGGGCTCGAGGCCGTGTGCCTGAAGGCGATGGCGAAGCTGCCCGCCGAGCGCTTCGAATCGGCGCGTGCGATGCGGGCCGCGCTCCGGGCGGCGCTCGACGGACGTCCGGCGGCGGTCGACGGATCGGCGCCGACGTTCCCCGGGCCGATGTCCGCGCGGGAGATGCTCGCGGCGGCGACCGCGGCCACGATCGCGGAGATGCCGGTCGTCACCGCGGGAACGATCGGCACCGCCACGCCCGCGGCGCCGAACCGGCGGACGCGCACGGCGCTGTTCGTGGCGCTCGCGCTGCTCGTGCTCGGCGCGGCCGGCGGGGCGGCGTTCGTGGT
>JBDHVD010000741.1:0-3132 GCA_039809525.1 Labilithrix sp.
TCATGTTCGGGCTCGTCGCCACGATCCCCTCGATCGACGGCGCGGACGAGCCCGCGCTCTGGAGACGCCGGAGCTCGCCGCGGAGGCGCCGGTGATCGGCGGCGCGCTGGATGGCGAGCGCGAGGACCTCGAGCTGGATCGGCTTGCTGAGGAAGTCGTAGGCGCCCGCGCGCATCGCCTCCACCGCCGTCTCGAAGCTGCCGAAGGCCGTGAGGACGATGATCGGGACGTCGTCGCGCGTCTGCAGGATCCGCTTGCAGAGCTCGATGCCGTCGACCTCGCGCATGTTCAGGTCGGTCACGACCACGTCGAAGTCCGACTCCCGCATAGCATCGAGCGCGGCCGCGGCGTTCCCGCAGCTCGTCACGGCGTGGCCGCGGCGCACGAGATCGATCTCGAGCGTCTCGCAGAGCGCTTCGTCGTCGTCGACCAGGAGGATGCGGTTCATTCGGTGGCTTCCGTGGGCACGAGCACCCGGAACTTCGACCCTACGCCGACCTTGCTCGTCGCGACAATCCATCCGTGATGCTCGCGGACGATGCCGTGCGTCACCGCGAGGCCGAGGCCCGTCCCGTCGCCGACCTCCTTGGTCGTGAAGAACGGCTCGAAGATGCGCGGCAGGTCCTCGTCCCCGATGCCGCTCCCCTCGTCCTCGACGGCGATGCAGACCACGTCCCGCTCGGAGCCCCCGATGTCCGCGGGCGGCGCCTCCCGACGGCGCTCCACCTTCACGAGGATGCGGCTGGCCTCTCTCGACGCGTGGATCGCGTTCATCACCAGATTCGTGACCACCTGCTGCAGCTGACCGGCATCGACGAGCGCCGGGGCGGCGTCCGCCTCGAGATCGACGCGGACCTGACGCTTGCGCGCGAGCGGCCGCAGGAGGTCGACCGCGTCGCGCACCAGAACGCCGACGTCGTGGCGCGCGCGCGCCACCGTCTTGCGGCGCGCGAACTGGAGGAGCTGCGAGATGATCCCGGTCATCCGCTCGGCCGCGCGCCGGATCGCCAGCGCGTACTCGCGGCTCTCGTCGCTGGCGTTCGGCGACGAGACGATCATCTCCGCGCGCGCGGTGACCACGTTCAGCGGCGTGCCGAGCTCGTGGGCGACGCCCGACGCGAGCTTTCCGACGGTGACGAGGCGATCGGCATGACGGAGCTGCTCCAGCGTCGTCACGAGACGCTCGCTCATCGCGTTCATCTCGTTCGCGAGCTCGGCGAGCTCGTCGGAGGAACGGAGCCGCAGCGGCTCGTCGAAGTCGCCGCGCCCGATCCGGCGCGCCTTCTCGGCGAGCGAACGAACGGGCTTGCCGACGACCCAGTGACCGATGAAGAACGCGATCGCCGCGCTCAAGAGGGCGAGCACGGCCGCCGTCTTCACCGTCTCCGAGATCACGCCGCGTGCGCGCTCCTCGTCGGCATCGGTCTCCTCGATCAGCACGACCTCTCCGCGCGCCTTGCCGTCGACGAGCACGGGGACGTAGGTCGACCACGTCGGTGGTGCGTGGCTCCGATCGATGGTGGTCCGCGGGTCCGGCGAGGTCGACCCGCCGGCGCCGCGGATCCAGCGCGCCTGGATGGTCGGGTAGCCGGACGCGATCGCGTCCATCGTCGAGACCGCCGCCTCCTCGCCCTGCATCTGGAAGGCGTTCGTCATCGCCGCGCTGATCGTCGCCGCCGCGCGCCGGTGACGCCGGGCGCGCTCCTCCTGGAACGACGCCGTCTCGCGGTGCACGCGCAGGTACCCGTTGATCCCGAGGACGACGCACATCCCGGCGACGAGCACCGTCGTCAGCTTCGGCACGATCTTCATGCGTACGACAGCATGCGCGAGCTCGAAGCCCGTGGCGAGCGGCGATCAGCGCGCGTGCGGCCCGCTGGCCAGCAGATCCGCGACCGTGTTGCGGAGCTTCCGCGTCGAGAACGGCTTGTCGAGGAGCATGGCTCCGAGGGCCGTCGCACGCGCATGCATGTCCTCGTCGCCGAACGCGGTCAGCAGCAAGAAGCGCGTCCGTGCGCTCGTCCCGCGGAGCGTCTCGAGCGCCTGGAGGCCGGAGCACAGAGGCATCCGCACGTCGGACACGACGAGATCGACCGCGTTGTAGTGGAAGCGATGATTGCGCGCGAGCTCCACGAGGAGGGCGCCGCCGTCGGACACCTCGTACACCTCGTATCCCTCTCCGCGCAGCGTGTCGACGAGCACGCGGCGCATCTCGTCGTCATCCTCCGCGACGAGGATTCGAGGGGTTCGGTCGTGGGCTGCTCCGTCGGCCATGCGCGACGGTCAGCAGCTCGCGTGCCAGCCCTCCGCGCGTGCTTCGTGGGATCCGGAGCCGCAAGAATGCCCCACTCGGGTTCTTTCCACCCAACCGGTGCGGGCGCGCGGCGACGCGATCGCGACGCGGTTCGCCGGGCGCGCGAAGGCGCCTGCCCCGAATCCACTCAGTTGGGTGATTTCAGCCCACCACGGGCCGGGCCCGAGAGCAGCGCGACCGTCGCGGCAAGCTCATTCGGGCGCGACCCAGCGCGCGAGCGACTGCTCGCTCTCGAAGTAGAGGACCTTGCCGCTGTCGGTCTTGGCGATCACCGCCGCGGCCTTGTCGACGGACGCGCCGGTCACCGGATCGGCGGCGGTCCGGGCCGCGGCGCTGGTCTGGAGCTTGTCTTTGCAGGCGGCGCAGCAGCCGTAATAGGTCTTCCCGTCGACGTTCACCGGGATCTGCTCCGCGCCCATGAAGCGATCGTTGACCATGCACACGAGGCTCGCCGAGGCGACGCGCGTGAGCGTCGAGCGTTTCGCCGTCGCCGTCGCTGCGGTGGACGACGACGGCGCCGGCGCTTCTTCGCGACAGGCGAGGAGGAGGGCGGCGAACAGGGTGGCCCGCAGGGCGGCGTGCATTCGGAGCATGGCCCGAGGACGCACGACCGCGCCGCCGATTACACCTGCTCGATCGCGGGAGCCCGGCGGCGGGACGCCAGCGTCCGCACCACGACGTAGAAGACCGGGGTGAGGACGAGTCCGAACAGGGTCACGCCGAGCATCCCGGCGAAGACGGCGATGCCCATCGCGCGGCGCATCTCGGCCCCCGCGCCGACCGCGCGCATCAACGGGACGACGCCCATGATGAAGGCG
>JBDHVD010000742.1:0-3099 GCA_039809525.1 Labilithrix sp.
CCGGCACCGTGTACGCGGCGGCGACGGGCGGCACCACGGTGAAGAACGCCGAGGTCCGTGTCACCGGGCCGGACGGCGCCACGATCGGCATGACGTACACCGACGACAACGGCAACTTCTGGTACGAGGGCGCACGTCCGCCCGCGAACAGCCGCGTCGGCGTGCGCGACGGCACGAAGAAGGCGGTGATGGTCGGCACCGTCGCCGGCGACAGCGGCGCCGGGTGCAACGCGCCCGCGTGCCACGGCAACGCCGCGATGCGCATCTATCTCCAGTAGCTGTCGCGCGCGCTCAATAACGGTGCTGGAAGAGCACGTCGAGGATCGACGTGCCGCGGTTGCCCTGCGTCGCGAGCAGCGACCACTTCGGCAGGAACTGCCAGTCGAGGAACGCGAACGTCGTGTCGGGCTCGCGGTAGCTCTGGCCCGGGGCGTAGCCGACCTGCAAGCGGAGGTTCCGCGCGACGCGGTAGCCGACCTTCGTGCGCGTGCGGTTGCCGCTGAGCGTATCGGTCTCGACCTGCAGGTCCTCGTCGAGCTCGGCGAGCGCGCGGTTCACGTCGGTCGCGACGAAGCCGGTGCCGATCGCGGTGGCCTGCCCGGCCTCGGTCGGCTTCTGACCGGCCGCCGCCATGTTGGGATCGGGGCGGCCGAAGAGGAGGATCGAGAGGATCTCGTTCTTCGAGTACGCCGGCTCGGATCGGAGCGTGAGCGTGCCCGACTTGAGCGGACCGGCGAACTCGACCCAGATGCGCGTGCGATCGGGCGCGTCCCAGTAGGCGGCGGCCACCACCGTCGGGTTCGACGGGTCCTCGCCCTCGGAGAACGTCACCGATCCGCGATCGACGGTGAAGCGCCGGCCGTGCACCTCGATCGAGCCGCCGCGCAGCTCGATGCGCCCGGTGACCTTCACCTCTTCGGCGACGTCGACGATGGTGCGGCCGCCGAGCTGCACGTTCAGGCCCTGGCCCTCGAGGGTCACCTGATCGCCGAGGACGACGGTGAAGCGCGTGGTGATCGACTCCTCGGTCGTCGTCGTCGCCCGCCGGCGTCGCGGGCCCTCGAGGATCGGATCGAGGTGGCCGTTCGGGCGGCGGATCCCGAGCTCGATCGCCTTGTCCGGGGCGAGCGGCTGGAGCTTCGGCGCCTCCCGCTGCGGAAGATCGAGCTCCGCGCGCGGGACGTCGACGGTGACGAGGAGCGCCTTGCGGTCGTCGGTCATGCGCGCCTCGAGGCGCACCTCGCCGGTCGCCTCGGCGTAGCTCACGCCTTCCGAGCTGAGCGGGATGCCGTTCTTCGACGGCACGATGATCGTCACGTTCGCACCGACGAACGACAGCCCCTTCATGCGTCCGGTCGCCGACGCGCGGAACTCGCCCTGATCGACGCGGCCGGTGGCGTCGTCGATGCGGAAGATGCCGCTCCGTTCGAACCGCGCGATGCCCTTCACGTCGGTGACGTCCTCGCCGAGCGATCGGACGTAGACGCGTCCTTCCGAGAGCGCGAGACCGCCCTCGAACGTCTGCGAGCTCGCGTCGAACATCGCGCTGCCGCGGCCGTCGAGCCGTCCGTCGAGATCGGCGATCGCCTGGCGTGCGAACGGTCGGAGGAGCGCGAGGCGGAGGCCGGAGGCGACGTAGTCGACGCGCGTGAGCTCGTTCGCGTCCCAGCCCGGGACCACGCCCTTCCAGCGGAACGCGCGCGACGCGACCGTCACCTCGAGCGTGCTCGCCCCGCGCTCGGTCGATCGCGCCGACGCGAAGAGCGAGCCGTCGCGTGCGCCGAGCGACGCATCGACCGCCTCGACCCGCGCGCCGGAGACGGCGAACCGATCGACGTGGGCGTGGGCCTCGATCGACGGCGTGCCGCCGAGGTCGTTCAGCTTCGCTCGGCCGGTGAGCGCGCCGCGCATGCGGGTCGGGAGCGGGATGGGCGCGAGCTCGAGGTGCTCGACGTCGATCTCCGCCGAGGCCGACCACTGCGGCGGGCGGCCGGGACGCGCCGCGAGCACGTCCTCGGCGCGGATCCGTCCGAGCACCATCGCCCGCACGCGGGCCGACGGCCGATCGCCGCGTCCCTGCGCTTCGTCGAGCGCGCCGACCACGCCGGGGCGCGAGGGCGGGACGTCGCGCTCGTCCGCGGAGAGCACGGCGACGGCATGCTCGCCGTTCCAGCGCCCCTCGAAGCCGCCGTCGATCGGCTCGTACTGCGCGCGCCGCCGCGCGCGCTTCTCGCGCAGCGCGAGCGCGCGTCCGCCGAAGCGAACGTCGGGCGTCGCGAGCGTGCCTTCGATCGTACCGCGCCCCCACACGGTCCCCGCGAGACCCGTCGGGAAGAGCACGGCAGGGAGCTCTTCGAGCTTCCGCGCCGGGACGTCGAAGACGCCGGCGAGCGGCGCATGGACGATCGCGTCGACCGCCGCGTTCCGGTCCGCCTTCGCGAGCTTGGCCAGCGGGAGGCGGGCCTTCGCGTTGCCGCTGGCGAGCACGCCGTGCGCGTCCCACGCGAACAGCGCGATCTCCGCGTCGTCGGTCCGACCGTCGTACGCGACGTGCGCCGATGCCTCGACGCCGCGGAGCACGCGCGGCGCGACGCCCTCCGGCGCGGCGAGCGTGACCTCGAGGTTGCGCGTGGTCACCGTCGCGCGCACCGCGGGCATCGCCTCTGCATCGCCGCGCTCGATCCGGCCCTCGATGACCGCGATGCCGCTCGTCTCCTGCACGCGAGGACCGGCGATCGCGCCGCCGACCTGCGAGAGATCGACCGCGCCGCGCAGGTCGATCGTGCCGGTGGCGCGCGCGAAGGAGCGCGCGTCGGGGGCGCCGGGGAGATCGAGCTCGGCGTTCGGGACCTCGACGAACCCGAGCCCCGCGACGGATGCGCGGCCGCGGCCGGTCACGTGCCGTCCGGCGAAGGCGAGATGCGTCTCCGCCTCGAGGCCCTGCTCGCTCTTCACCGCGATGTCGGCGTGCCCGTCGGCGCGCGAGCCGTCGGAGGTCACGTCGACGTCGACGGTCGCGCGCGTCCCCTTGGGCAGCAGCCGGAGCTCCGCGATGCCGGTGATCGCCGCGGCGCGCTCGAGATCGACGTCGCTCGCCTT
>JBDHVD010000743.1:0-3097 GCA_039809525.1 Labilithrix sp.
AGGAGATCACGCATGCGCATCCTCTTGTCGACGATCGGATCCCGCGGTGACGTCCAGCCCCTCGTCGCGCTCGCGACCGAGCTGCGAGCGCTCGGCGCGGACGTCCACCTCTGCGTCCCGCCGGACTTCGAGCCCTGGATCGCGGACCTGGACTTCACCGTCACGCCCATCGGTCCCGAGCTCCGCACCATGAGCCCACCGGCGCCCGAGCGCATGCGCGCGCTCGCGATCGAGTCCGTCGCCGTGCAGTTCGAGACGCTGACGAGAGCCGCGCGCGGATGCGACGTGATCGTCGGAGCGACGGCCCTGCAGATCGCCGCGCGCTCGATCGCCGAGCGGATGGGCATCCGTTACGAGTTCGTCGCGTTCTGCCCGACCGTCCTTCCCTCGCCGATCCATGCGACGCCCCTCGCGCCCACCGCGTCCGACGCGCGGCGCTTCCACGATCTGTTCGGCGCGACCCTGAACGCGCATCGTGCATCGCTCGGGCTCGCTCCCGTCGACGACGTCCGCGCGCACGTCTTCACCGATCGACCGTGGCTCGCCTCCGATCCGACGCTCGGCCCCTGGCCGGATCCCGACGACGCGACCGTGCTCCAGACGCCCGCGTGGATCCTGACCGACGATCGCGCGCTCACGCCGGAGCTCGTGCGCTTCCTCGATGCGGGCGAGCCGCCGGTGTACTTCGGCTTCGGCAGCATGCGCGCGGCGCAGGAGGACCTCGCGCGCGCGATGATCGACGCCGCCCGCGCCGCCGGTCGCCGGGCGATCGTCGCGCGCGGATGGGCCGACCTCGCCGTCGCGGAGGCGGGCTCCGATTGCCTGACGATCGGCGAGGTCAACCAGCAGGCGCTGTTCCCGCGCGTCGCCGCCGTCGTGCATCACGGCGGCGCCGGCACGACGACCGCCGCCGCGCTCTGCGGCGCTCCCCAGGTCGTCGTCCCGCAGATGTACGATCAGCACTACTGGGCGAAGCGCGTCGAGGACCTCGGCATCGGGCGCGCGCACGCGCCCGGCGCGATCACGGCCGCGTCCCTCTCGGGCGCGCTCGCGCACGCGCTCTCGTCCGACGTGGCCGCGCGCGCGAGAGCCCTCGCGCCCGACGTGCGCCGCGACGGAGCGGCGATCGCCGCGCAGACCCTGCTCGGGTGAACGATCGCCTCACGCCGTGCGGCGCTCGCCGCGCCACTTCGCGGCGTACGGCAGGGCGAACAGGTAGACGCCGGTCAGGATCAGCGGGATGAGCGGGACCACCGCCAGGATCCCGAGCCAGGCGGCCGGCGAGCCCTTCACCACGGCGACGATGTTGACGATCGCCGCCACGGTGAAGGCCATGGACACGACGCGGTGGACCTGTCGGACCATGCCGTTGCCGCTCAATGGGCCCCCTTGCGCGTCTGGATCATCTTCCAGCCGTTCCCCGACGGATCGCGGAAGCCGGCGTCCACGGTTCCGAAGCGCTCGACGGGCTCCTGCGTGAACTCGACGCCGCGTTCGCGCAAGCGCTCGTACGCGGCGCGGCAGTCGTCGACCTCGAGCACGAGCGGCGGCATCGCGCCCTTCGCCACCGCCTCGTTCAGCGCCTGCGCGGTGGCCGCGTCGTGGGTCGGCGGGCCCGGCTTGAACAGCCCGAGCTGGAACGACGGCTGGTCCGGGTGCTGCACCGTCAGCCAGCGGTAGTCGCCGTTCTTCACGTTGGTGTGGACGCGGAAGCCGAGCTTCTCGACGTAGAAGTCGAGCGCCTCGTCGTGATCGCGAACGTACAGACCAACCACCTGGATACCCTGGGTCATGGGACCTCCTTGTCCTCGGCCTCCTTCTTACCGTCCGCCGTCCGGCGTCGCTTCTCCGAAACTGCGATGGTGAGGTCGGGGCGGTGCGCCGCGCTCACGATGCACACGGGCACGCGCTCGAGCTCGTGCCGTTCGGCCTTGAGCCGCGCGCGGAGCTCGCCCGGGCTCTCACCCGTCACGTCGCGGAACGTGCGCCCGAACGTGCCCAGGCTGCTCCACCCGGTCTGGAAGGCGATCTCGGTGATCTCGAGATCGGTGTCGCGGAGCAGCGCCGTCGCACGCTCGATGCGCCGCGTGAGGAGATAACGGTGCGGCGGGACGCCGAACGCCTCCTTGAAGGACCGCGCGAAGTGAGCCTCCGAGACGCCGCTCACGCGCGCGAGCCGCCGGACGGGCCACTCCTCGTGCGAGGCGGCGTCCATGCGATCCTTCGCGCGCAAGAGGCGCCGTAGCAGCTCGGGGTCCTGGGGCACGTGTCCTCCACCGTTCTATCATCCCGCCGTGGCGGCGAAGAAGCGGTCCGACGCTCCGTGACGGCCGTGACCGCCGTACGCTTCGCCGATGGCACCTCCCATCCCCAAGCCACCGCCCGGAGCCGTCGTCAGCGCGCTCAAGATCGCGATCGCCAACGCGCACTGCATCCCCGTGCTCGTCAGGCTCGGCGTGTTCGATCGGCTCGACGGGCGGCGGAGCCGCGTCGAGGAGATCGCCGCCGACACGGGGACCGACGCGGCCTCGCTCGCGCGCGTCCTGGCCTTCTGCGGATGCGCCGGCCTCGTCCGGGCCGACGGCGACGGATCGCTCGAGCTCACCGAGATCGGGCAGATGCTCGTCCGCGATCATGCCGAGAGCTTCGCCGGCGACGCGGCGGTGCGCGGCGCGCGCCGGTACGTCGAGCGATGGGACGGCCTCGAGGCGATCCTCCGGGGCGGCACGCGGAGCGCCGCGGGCGTCGATCTCGACGTGCTCGACCGCGCGCACGTCGTCGCGGCACACCGCGTGGCGCTCGCCGATTACGCGGCGGCGTTCTCGCGCTCCGAGACCTACGTCGACGTCGAGAGCGGCGATCCCGCGCTCCTCGCGGCCGTCCTGCAGAAGTCCGCACGGTCCGACGGAGTCTTCGTCGGCAAGGCGGCCGATCTCGAACGCGCGAAGTCCGTGCTCTCCGCCGCCCGCGTCGCGCAGCGGTGCGAGCTCGTCCTCTCCCAGGACACGCTGCCGCCGGGCGACGCGTACATCGTCTCGCACCGCCTCGAGGCGCTCGGCGACGACGAGGCCGTGGCCCTCCTCTCGCGCGTGCGACG
>JBDHVD010000744.1:0-3094 GCA_039809525.1 Labilithrix sp.
GTTCGCCATCGCCGGCCTCGGCCTCGCCGCCGCGCTGATGGTCGTCCTCGCGAAGCGCGCGCCCGCCCCCGAGCCCCCGCCGCCGGCCACGAACGCGAACGCGAACGCCTCTCCTCCGCCGCCCGCGCCGTCGCCGCTCCCGCCGCCGGGGCCCGCCGCGCCGGAGCCTCCGCCCCTCGCGAGCGGCTCCGCGTCCGTCGCGAAGCCGGCTCCGCGCCCGCACGCTCCGCCGCGGGCGACGACGACGACGACGCCGGCCGTCACGGTGACCGCGACCGTGACCGCGGCACCGAAGCCGCAGCCGCAGCCGCGCGACGACTTCATGCGTGGAGGGCCGTGACCCTCACCCGGCACGCGCTTCGATAAGCGGACCAAAACGCGGCCCAGGCGGGGTCGGTGGGTTAACCTTTCGCCCGCGCATGGCGAAGGACGAACGCGATCCGCCCGGAGACATCCCGCCCGTCCACGTCCTCGAGGCGATGCACGAGCAGGAGAAGAAGGAGACCGAGGAGCTCCTCTCGGGCTTCGATCGTCCCGGGCGCACGCCGCAGCGGCGGGCCGCGCCGCGCGATTTCGTCGACTACTACGCGAGCAAGGCGAACAAGGACGAGAGCGCGCGCGTGCCGGCGGCGGCGCCGCCGTCGTCGCGACGCGTGGAGGCGCCGGTCGAGGAGCGCGCCACGCTCGTCCTCCCGCGCACGCGGAGCCTGCGCGCGGTGGTCGTCTGGGTGGCCGCCGTCGTCGGCATGGTGCTGTTCGGCGCGATCGTCGCGATCCTCGCGACGCCGGATCCCCCGCAGGCGCGCACGGTCCCGACGATGGTGCCGAGCTCCGCGACGACGATCACGTCGGGCTCGCCGGCGCCGATCGAGACCGCGCAGCCAGACGAGGGCCCCGAGACGACGACGCCGACGGTGATCGTCGCGGCGCCGCCGTCCGCGGCGAAGACCGTGAGGCCCGCGCCCGCGACGCCTGCGGTCACGTCCGCATCGACAGGAGCGGCGGCGACGATCAAGACTGCGCCGCGCGACGACTTCATCCGCGACCTCTGAGGACCCCGATGCGCCGTTCGCTCTTCTTCGCCTTCGTTCTCGCCGGTGCCGCGCTCGCCGCGGCGCCGCCCGCGCATGCGCAGACCGACGCCGCGCTCACCGAGGCGCAAGCGCGCTTCAAGGAGGGCCTCGACTTCGCCGACGCGGGCAACCACGAGGCCGCCCGCCTGAAGTTCCAGCAGGCGTGGGCGGTCTACAAGAGCGCCGCGGTGCTCTACAACCTCGCACGCTCCGAGCAGCTGACGGGCCACGACATCGAGGCGTTCGAGCACTTCCGCGAGTTCCTCAAGACACCGCCCGATCCGAAGGTCACCGAGGGCCATCGCAACAAGGCGCAGGAGAACGTGAGCGCCCTCGCGCGCAAGCTCGGGCAGATCGATCTCGACGTCCCGCCGAACGCGCGCGTCACCGTCGACGGCAAGCCGGCGCCCGATGCGGTGCGCGAGCCGGTGCCGGTGCAGCCGGGCCGCCACGTGATCGAGGCGACGCTCGAGGGGCGCATCAAGAGCATCACCGTCGAGTGCGGCGCCGGCGCGACGACGAAGGCGAAGATCGAGTTCGAGGCCGCGCCCGGCGGCGGCTCCACGGTGATCGTCACGCCGCCGGCCGAGGAGGAGCGCGGCGGCAGCGGGCTGATCGTGCTGCCCGCGGTGATCGGCGCCGCGGGCCTCGCCGCGCTCGGCGTGGGCGTCGGCTTCGGCCTGGCGTCGCAGAGCGCGAAGGACGACGAGGACGCGCTCCGCAAGCAGGGCGTCTGCGTCGTCACCACCTCGCCCGAGTGCCAGACGCTCGACGAGAAGCGGAGCGACGTGAGCACGAAGGGGACGATCGCGACCGTCGGCTACGTGAGCGGCGGCGTGCTGCTCGCGGCGGCGGCGGTGACGTACTTCGTGTGGCCCTCCTCGTCGAAGAAGACCGGCTCGCGCGTGATCGTCTCACCGACCGCGAGCGGGGGGATGCTCCACCTCGGCGGGACCTTCTGAAGGAGAACGACGTTGAAGCGCCTCTCTCTCGGATTCACGCTCCTCGCGCTCGTCGCCATCGCCGGCTGCCCGGCGACCGCGGACGATCTCTGCGCGAAGGGCACCTGCGAGCCCGCGAGCGGGACGTCGGCCGCGCCGGCCGACGCGGGCCCCGACGGCATCGTGGTGGCGCCGCGCGATCCGTGCGTGGAGACGCCGCTCGCGACGGAGTGCCTCGACGACAAGAGCGCGCTGTTCGTGTCGAAGACCGCCGACCCGAACGGCGCGGACGGCAGCATCGCGCATCCGTACCCGAGCATCCGCACGGCGCTCGAGAAGACGACCGACGCGAAGAAGCGCGTCTACGTCTGCGAGGGCACGTACGAGGAGCAGGTCTCGATCGAGCGCATCCCCGCGACCCTCATCGGCGGCGTCGCCTGCGATTTCAAGGGGCCGGGCGGCAAGCCCAGGATCGCGCCGCCGAGCGGCATCGCGCTCGCGATCGCCGCCGTCGGCGGAGCGTCGGTGCGCGACGTCGCGGTGCAGGCGTCGTCCGAGCCGAACAAGAAGGGCTCGTCGGCGATCGCCATGTTCGTCACCGGCGCGCAGGACATCTTGCTCCACGGCCTCGACGTCGTGGCGGGTCCGGCGCAGGCGGGCCTCGACGCCGCGCCGGGCACGCAGAACTGGAGCGGCGTCGCCGCGACGGCGAACGGCTACACCGGCATGGCCGGGGGCCCCGCGCCCGACTGCGGCAAGTGCCTCGACGGCGACACGTTCTCGAGCGCGGGCGCCGGCGCGACGGCGCAGGGCGCGATCGCGACCTCGGGCAGCGCGAAGCCGAAGATCGGTTCGTCCAACTCCGGCGCGAGCAACACCATGTGCTTCCCGGGCACCGCGGGCGCGAACGGCGAGGCGCGCGCGGGGGCGACCGGCGCGACGCGCCCGGGCGTGCTCATGGCGACGTCGTGGAACACCGAGGCGAGCGCGCAGCGCGGACCGATCGGCAACCCGGGTCAGGGCGGCGGCGGCGGCGGCGCGAACGGGTCGCCCGGCGGCGGCTCCGGCGGGTGCGGAGGA
>JBDHVD010000745.1:0-3088 GCA_039809525.1 Labilithrix sp.
TCCCGCGAGGAGGCGCGCCTCCGCGCCGGCGGCGAGCCGCGCGCGATCGAGGTGAAGCGCATCGCCGGTGACGTCCCCGCCGCGCCCGCGCAGATGCCGCCCGCGAATCCGATGCAGGCGGCGATGGCGAACCCCGCCTACCAGCAGGCCATGCAGGCGCAGGCGGCGATCATGCAGAACCCGCTCGGGTTCGGCTTCGCGCAGGTGGGCGCCTTCCTCTCGGGCGGCGTGACGCCGGGCACGAACGTGATCGTCACGCATCCGCAGGACCAGCAGCGGTATCCGGCGCGCGTGCTCTCGACCGCGCCGCAGCAGACGCTCGTGCAGTTCTCGAACGGCGCGCAGCAGTGGGTGCCCTCCGGCGCGGTGCAGCGCGCATGAGCCAGCCGGTGTTCACCTGCGGCGGTTGCGGGGCTCGGCTCTCCGTCGCGCAGATGCGCGGGACCGACTGCCCGTACTGCCGGACGGCGTTCCCGCATCACGCCCGCGCCGTCGAACATGCCGCGCTCGTGCAGCGCGTGATGCAGGACAACCTCGCGGCGGCGATGACGCCGTGGACGATGGCGACGCCGCCGGTCGGCGCGCAGCTCGAGCACGTGGTCACCCAGATCCACCAGGCGCACGAGGTCGCGCGCCGGACGACGAATGCGATCGCCTTCGCGATCGCGATCGCCGTCGCCGGATCGGTCCTCGCCACGATCCTCTGCGCGGTCTTCTTCGGCTGATCAGTTCGGGCGCTTCGTGGGCGCGCAGGTCGACGAGCCTGCGCCCACGATGAGCATCCCCGTGTTCGCCACCGCCACGGTCGACTCGTCGGTGGCCGGCGAGTAGCGCGTGACCTTCGACGTCGACGAGCCGGTGAACAGCCAGAAGTCGCCGCCCCACTGCGCGAAGGCGAACGCGGCGGACGGCTCGACCGCCGACGATCGATACGTGACCTCGGTCGCGGCGGTGGTCTTGTTCAGACCGGCGATCACGCCCGAGCCGACGGCGAAGGCGTAGAGCGACGTGCCCATCCCGGTGAGCTCGGTGCGCCCGTACGTGAGCGAGCCGAGGAACTTCAGCTCGAACGTCTTCGTGTCGAGCGCGGCGAGCCCGGCGCCGGCGGCGTACAGCGTCTCGCCGGTGCCGTTCTCGTCGTCCTTGGCGAAGCCCATGCCGAACGTCGCGAAGCCCGTTTGCCCCGGCTGGAACGCGGTGGGCTTGCACGACGCGTCGCTCGTATCGACGGCGAAGAGGCGGCCGTCGGTGTACTCGATCCACGCGGTGCCCCAGCGGTCGATGGCCATCGAGAACGTGCCCGCCGCCGAGGGGCACGCCACGGTGCCGATGCGCACGAACTCCAGCTTCTCGGGGTAGAAGCGGTAGAGCGACTTGTCCGTGCCGAGCACGTAGATCTGCTTCGTCTCCTCCGCGCACTCGCCGCCGAGCGGAGGCGGCCCGGCGCTCGCGTCGCCGAACGTGCCGGAGCTCGCCGGCGCGGGCGGCGCGGCGTCGGCCGCCGGCTCGTCGAACGTGCGCTCGCCGCCGTCCTTCGCGCAGGCGAGGAGGAGGAGCGACGACGAGAGGAGGAGCTCGAACCGCGCGCGCTTCATCGGAGAGGACCTCGCTCGCAGGCCTTCGTCAGGCAGGTGCCGCCGACGCACGGCTGGCCCGCGGCGACGTCGCAGGCGTTGCCGCACGTCCCGCAGTTGTTCTGATCGCTCGCGAGCCTGGCCTCGCAGCCGTTGGACTCCTTGCCGTCGCAGTCGGCGAAGCCCGGGTAGCAGACGTAGCCGCACTCGCCGCCTTCGCAGGTGGGGCTGCCGCCGGAGACCTGCCCCGGCCGGGTCGCGGCGGGGCCCGAGCACTTGTGTCCGCAGAGACCGCAGTTGCGCGGGTCCTTCTCGATGTCGACGCACTCGCCGCGGCAGAGCGTGAGGCCGGGCGGGCACGCGCACGTGCCGAAGTTGCAGGACTGCCCGGGCGCGCATGCGTTCCCGCACGCGCCGCAGTTCGCGTCGTCGAAGCGGAGATCGATCTCGCAGCCGTCGCCGCAGAAGTCCTGGTTGCAGTCGCCCCACCCGGGCGAGCAGAGCAGCTCGCAGGCGCCGGTCGCGCACGTCCAGTCGGTGTGGCCGGGCATGACCTTCGGCCCGCAGACCCATCGCGGATCGGCCGGATCGCTCGGTGCGCGGCACCGCGAGCCGCACGCCCCGCAGTTGTCGCCGTCGGAGTCGAGGCGCTTGCAGTCGTTCCCGCACTGGGTGAAGCCGCTCGGGCAGCCGCACGCGCCCTTCCAGCAGAGGACGCCGTCCTTGCACGCATTCCCGCACGCGCCGCAGTTCTTCGGATCGTCGCCGGTGGAGGTCTCGCATCCGTCGGCCGCCGCGCCGTTGCAGTCTGCATGCATCTCGTCGCACGCGATCCGGCACTGGCCCTCGCTGCACAGAGAGGAGCCGTGCGCCGACGACGTCCGCTCCGGGCAGGGCGTGTCGCACGCGCCGCAGTGCTCGACGTCGCTCCGGAGATCGACGCTGCACGGCGCCGCGACGCCCGGACACGTCGCGAACGGCGCGGGGCACTCGGTCTGCACGCAGACGTTGAGCACGCGGATGCCGGCGTCCGGCGCGATGAGCACCGGCTCCTGGTATTCGTCGTCGATCGATCGGGCGCACGACGCCTGAGCGAGCAGCGCGAATGACATGGCCGCAAGAAAGCGCTGGGCGCCCATGACGCGTGCCGCCCGTACGCAAGGCACGTACCACGACCTATCCGTGCGGATTCACGTGGGGGCCTTCGCGATCGCGCGTTTCCTGACGCCCGCACACGCCTTACGGTGCACGTCGCCGTGAGCTCCCTGACGTTCACGCTCCTCGGCGTCGGCGCGACGGCCTCGCCGCGCTACGCCCCGGCGGGCGTGCTCGTGGTGTCGGGACGGTTCCGCGTGATGATCGACGGCGGCCCCGGCGCGGTGCCGCGCGGACGCCTCGATGCTCGTGCTGCGCGCGTGATCGTCCTCACGGTCCCGTGTCGGACGGATCGGCCGGCAGCGCGGGCAGACAGAACGTGCCGCGGAGGCGCACCACCGCGGTGCCCGGGGGCGGCG
>JBDHVD010000746.1:0-3087 GCA_039809525.1 Labilithrix sp.
GTCGAAGGCGGCGTTCTCGGAAGAAGAGCGCGTCACCACCGAGCTCGTCTCGCCGCATCTCTTCGCGGCCAGCCGCAACGCGCGCATCGGCGAGCTCCGCACGCTCGCTCGCCTGGGCGTCGGTCACGGTCAGATCGCGGCGATCGCCAGCGCGACCGGCCTCGTCCTCGAGGCGGAGCCGGGCCTCGTCGAGGTGCTGCGCTCGGAGTGGCCGTCGTGGAACGGGCCGCTCCTGCCCGAGCCGCTGCGCGCGATGGGCCGCTTCGTGGGGCGGCGCGTGGTGGTCCGCGTCGACGCCGCGGACGACGTGCGCCTCGTTCACGTCCGCCGGCGCGTCGCGGCCGACGCGCTCACCGACCGCGAGCGCGAGATCGCCGAGGCGTTCGCGCTCGGAGACTCGCACCGCGAGATCGGCGACCGGCTCCACATCGCGCCGGCGACGGTGCGCCGTCACCTCGCGAACCTGTACGAGAAGCTCGGCGTCTCGAGCAAGGCGGAGCTCGACCGCATGCTGCGCGGCGCGGACTGACCGCGGAAGCGATCGACCGCATCGAGGTGCGGCCGCGCGCGATCGGGCCGCCCCGCTTCGAGCCAGCTCTCGGCGACCGCGAGGCGGAGGCGCACGTTGCCCGGATCGAGCGCGGCGGCGCGCTCGAGATCGTCGAAGCCGCTCGCGCGCACGAAGCACACGAACGCCGCGACCCGGCACGCCGCGAGCCCGGCGGCCACCGTCACCGGCGCCGCGAGCGCGAACGACGGCCAGGTGCGCCGCGGCTCGGGCGCCGGCATGCTCGTGCCGAGGATCCACGCGACGAGGAGCAGGTGCGGCCCGAGCTGCATCACCGCGTCGAGCGAGCCCACGACGAGGACCGCGAGCAGCGTCGCGCGGCGGATCCAGCGATCGGCGTCGCGACCGCGGGCGATCGTGACCGCGAGGGCGAGCGCCACCAGCGCCGCGGCGAAGCCGCGCTCGGCGACGAAGCCGAGGACGTCGCCGTTCGGCAGACGGTTGCCCGGCGCCGATCCCGCGAACGCGCCGTACCGGTCCGCCCAGGCGCCCGGACCGACGCCGAGCAGCGGATGGGCCAGCGCCATCTTCCAGGTGTTTGCATATTGCACGAGTCGTCCCGCGCCGCTCGGGGAGGACGGATCGACGAGATGCGCCAGGGTCTCGCGGTAGGGATGCGCCGAGCTCCACGCCAGGCGCTGGGGGGCGAGCGCGACGAAGAGGACGCCGGCGGCCACCGCCGCCACCGCCGTCGCCGCGCGCGAGCGGAGGACGTCGTCGGCGGTCCTCCACGCGAGCCACAGCCCGAGCGCGGCCAGCGCCGCGAGCGCGAGCCACGCGCTCCGCGTCCGTGTGAGGATCACGGCGGCGGTCGCGAGGGCGAGCGTCGCGCACGCGATCGCGCGGAGCCGCCGATCGGCCGGTCGCACGATCCTCGCGACGACCCAGGGCATCGCGCACACGAGGAGCTCGGACGCGGCGTTGCGTTCGCCCAGGAGGCCGCCCGGCGCATGGCCGGTCCGCGACCATCCCACGAGCACGCCGAGCGCCTCGCCGATCACGCTCGCCGCGACCGCGAGCACGAGCGCGAGCGGCGCCGCGCTCGGCCCGCTCGTCCGCGCGGCGCCCAGCACGGCGACGCCCGCGAGGAGCAGACCCGACGCGCGCAGGCCGGCCCACGGGTTCGGCGCGACCGCCGCCGACGCGATCTCGAGCACGACGAGCAGCGCGGCGAGCTTCGTCACGCGATCGCGCGGCCACCCCCGCGACACGGACACCGCGACGGCCGCGGCCGCGCACGCGACGAGCTCCTGCGCGAGCGCGGTGTGCGCCTGGCCGCCCGCCGGATCGCGCAGCGGGATGCGTGCCGCCGCCGGCAGCGACGCGGCGATCGCCACGGCGAGCGCGCGCGCCCTCAGCGGCAGTCGGGGAGACACGAGAGGCTCTTGCTCTCGCACGAGCCGCCGCACGCGGTCGCGCACTCGGCCTCGGTGGTGCAGAACTGCACCTCGGCGCCGTTGGTCTTGCTCCGGCACAGCGCGCCGACCTGCTGGCCGCTCGTGCAGCTCGCGATGCTGACGCCGTCGCCGCGCGCCTTCTCGATCTTGTACACGTCGTCGCGATTGACGGTGCCGTCGCAGCGCTTGTTCTTCCACGACGTGGAGAGCTTCTTCTGCTGGCACGCCGCGAGGTGGCAGGTGTTGGGTTTGTCGCCGAAGCAGAGCTGCTCGCACGCGTAGACCGGATCGGACATCTGCAGCTGCGATTCGCTCGCCGCCGCCTCGAGGTCCGGATCGTGGACGTCGAAGAAGTGGAACAGCTCGTGGCCGACGGTCCCCTCCTGGAACGCCTGCGGCTGCGAGAAGAGCTGCGAGAAGAAGATGAGGCGGACCTTGCCGGGGAAGAAGCGCATGTACCCGGTCTCGTTCGCCGCCCAGAGCTCGAGCTTCGCGTCGTCGGTGCAGTCGAACCGGGCCTCGTTCCGCAGGTACGTGCGCAGCAGCTGATCGGACTGCGCGCGGAGACCCGCGGCGTACAGGCACCCGCTCCCCTTCTGCAGCGCTGTGGAGATCAGCTTCGTGATCGCGTCGAGCTCGGCCCCGGTGCACGCGCGTGTGTTGCCGGAGAACGCGCCGCTCGGCGGCGTGGGAGGCGGCGGCTTCTTCTGCGCCGGGTTGCACGCCTCCTGGAGCAGCGGCGCGCGCACGCTGCGCGTCGTCACGAGCGCGCCGTCGACGAGCTCCTCGGTCTTCACGTCGACGACGCCCCCGCCGGGCGCGACCGTCGCCGTCGTCCGCGCGACGACCACGTCGCTGCCGGGCGCGTGCTCCTCGCGGATCGCCTCCTTCTCGAAGGTGAGGCGGAGGCGCGACTCGTCGAACCCGTCACCGTCGTAGTCGGCGGTGAAGCTCTCGCCGCCGGCCGTCGCGGTCCATCGCGCGATCGCCGCGGGCTCGTACACCAGCTCGTACGTCTTCGGATCGACGCCCGCCTGGAACGGTCCGCGCACGAGCGTCTCCGACACGACGCGCCCGTCCTCGCGGCGGACGAACAGGCGGGTGCACTGGCTCGGCGACAGG
>JBDHVD010000747.1:0-3075 GCA_039809525.1 Labilithrix sp.
CACCCGCCAGCGTCGCGGGCAACGCCGCGACAATCCGGGCGTTCTCAGCCTCGATCGAGGTCGTCGCGGAGGCCCAGGAGCACCTCGCGCAGCTCGGGCGGCGTGTTCGGAAACCGCAGGAGGCAGTGCACGAGCGGGCGGATCACGCACTGGTAGTGCATGGCGCTCTGCGAGATCTCGACGAGCGGCGTGAGCAGATCGCCCCGGATCGCGGACGCGAGATCGGGCGCCTCCGTCGCGAGCTCGGTGAGCGCGACGATCGCCGCGGTGGTCGTCCAGTCGAGCGGCCCGTTCACGAGCGCGTGCATCACGCGCTCGCGGAGGCTCCCCGACCACGGCGAGGCCTCGTCGATGCGGCACGCGACGGACGCGGCGGCGACCTGCACGTGGAAGCGGAACACGTGCGGAGGCGCGCCGACCGGCGTCTCCGGCGGATGGACCATCGTCGCGAGCACGTCGTTCGCGTCCTCGGGGCGGAGCGTGCGCGCGAGGGACCGCGCCTGCTCGTTCCAGCGCGCCGGCACCCACGGCTGCGTCGCGATCTTCGCGATCGCGTCGCGCACCTCGTCGCGAGGGCGGGGGAGCGCGGGACGCGCGACGTCGCCGTCGTAGGTCCAGACCTGGAGCGCGACGGCCTCGCGCGGCAGCCGCGGATCCGGAGGCGCGGTCTCGCCGAACGCGATCGCGACGTCCGGACCGAGGAGCTCGCGCAGGACGGCCACGGCGCTCGGCGCCTCGAGCGCCGACACCGACACGCGGCCGGTGGGGACGAGGCCGCGCGCGCTCGCGTCGAGCGCGAGGTTCACGAGCGAGGCCGACGGCGGCTCGAGGTCGATCGCGAACGGCTCGAGCCTCCCGTAGAGCTGGCGCGCGCGGTCGTTGCCTCCGTCCGCGAGCGCGCGGAGCACCGCGCGGCCGACCTCGTCGCCTTCGCGCGCGACGATGTACATCTGCGAGGGCCACGCCCACTCGTGCTTGTCCTCGCGCTCGAGGACCTCGGCATACGCCTGCGCGGCGGCGTCGAGATCGCCCGTCTCGAGCGCGAGATCGCCGATGTCGAGCCGCGCGGAGAGGTCGCTCGGGTCGAAGCCGATGGCGTCGCGGTACGCCGCGACCGCGCGCTCGACGTCGCCGTGCTCGCGATGGGCGGACGCGCGGGCGATGCTCGTGAAGTACGACGGCGCGCGTCCGTGCTCCTCCTCCGCGATCGCGATCGCGCGCTCGACGTCGCCGCCGGTGCGCACCAGGCGCGCCACCGTGAGCGCCAGCGGGCCGTGCGGCTCGCGCGCGGTCCGGAGGATCTCGAGCAGCGCGAGGATCCGCGGCGCGAGCTCGGGATGGCTCGAGACGCGCATCGCGGTCGACACGGTGTCGTCGAGGCTCAGCGCCTCCACGCACGCGCGATCGGCGAACCACTCCTCGGCCCACGCGAGGAAGTCGGCCTCGGGCCGCGCCGACTGCGCCATGAAGAGCAGCGGCACGGCGTCGACGTGCCGCCCGGCGCGCGCGAGGAGCACGGCGCGCACGACGACCTCGCCGACGAAGACCTTCTCGCGGAGCGGCACCCAGTCGACCGGGGCGTCGGACGCCGCGGCGAACTGCGCGATCGCGGCGTCCACGCGCGCCGAGCGTCCCTCGGACGCGAGACCCGCGAGGTGATGGACCGCATGGCCGAGATCGTTCTCCGCCATCGCGCGGCGGAAGCACTCGAGATCGTCGCCGTGGTGCTCGGCCACTACGCCCCGTTCATCAGCGCGGTGAAGCGATCGAACAGGTAGAGCGCGTCGTGCGGGCCGGCGGCGGCCTCCGGGTGGTACTGCACGCTGAAGGCGCGGAGGTCCTTCGCCATGAGCCCCTCGCTCGTGCCGTCGTTCAGGTGCACGTGCGTGCTCACCACGCTCGAGGGCAGCGACGCGAGATCGACGCAGAAGCCGTGGTTCTGCGTGGTGATCTCCACGCGCCCCGAGGCGAGGTCCTTCACCGGCTGGTTCGCGCCGCGATGACCGAACTTCAGCTTGTAGGTCTTGCCCCCGAGCGCGAGCGCGAGGAGCTGGTGGCCGAGGCAGATGCCGAAGATCGGCTTCTTGCCGAGCAGCTCCTTCACCGTCTCGACCGCGTAGCCGACGGCCGCGGGATCGCCCGGGCCGTTCGACAGGAAGACGCCGTCGGGCGACATCGCGAGGATGTCCTTCGCGCTCGTCGTGGCCGGCACCACCGTCACGCGGTACCCCGCGTCGACGAGGCAGCGGAGGATGTTCTTCTTCACGCCGAAGTCGACCGCCACGACGTGGTGCTGCTTCGCCGGCGCGACCGCGCTCGGCGTCTTCCACGATCCGCGCCCCTCGGCGAACGGGTAGGGCTCGCGCGGCGTGACGAGCTTCACCAGATCGAGGCCCGCCATGTCGGGGGCCTCGCGCGCGCGGCGGAGGAGCGCCTCGACCGGCTCGGTGCCGATCGCGGCGTTCTGGGCGCCGTGGTCGCGGAGGTGCCGCGTCAGCTTGCGCGTGTCGACGCCGGTGATGGCGACGATCCCGTGCTGCGCGAGGTAGGCGTCGAGCGTCTGCTCCGAGCGCCAGTTCGAGGCGACCGGGCTCGCGTCGCGGAGCACGAAGCCCGCGACGCGCGGCTTGCCGTCGACGGACTCGGCGTCGAGCGCGTTGACGCCGACGTTGCCGATCTCGGGCGCGGTCATCGTGACGATCTGGCCGGTGTACGAGGGATCGGTGAGGACCTCCTGGTAGCCGGTCATCGTGGTGGTGAAGACCGCTTCACCCGTGGTGGTCCCTCGCGCGCCGAACGGCTCGCCGGGGAAGACGGTTCCGTCGGCGAGGACGAGGTGCGCGCGCTCCGCTTTCGTCGCATCCATGTTGCTGCTCATGCTTCGTAGACCACGTTGCCCGAGACGACGGTGGCGAGCACCATGCCCTTCACCGTCTGGCCGAGGAACGGCGTGTTCTTGCTCTTCGTGCGGAGCCGCGACGGCTCGATGGTCCAGGTCTGGGCGGGATCGACCAGGCAGAGGTTCGCCTCCGCGCCCTCCTTGATCCGCGGCGCGGCGAGGCCCGCGATCCTGGC
>JBDHVD010000748.1:0-3068 GCA_039809525.1 Labilithrix sp.
GGCGGGCGCGACGCCGTGCTTCTCGCCGGCGTGCTTGATGATGTCCATCGTCGCCATGGCGAGGCCAGCGCCGTTGACGAGGCAGCCGACGTTGCCGTCGAGCGACACGTAGTTGAGGCCGGCCTTCTTCGCCTCGAGCTCGATCGGGTCTTCCTCGGCCTCGTCGTGCAGCTCGGCCCAGCTCTTGTGACGGAACTCGGCGTTGTCGTCGAAGTTGATCTTCGAATCGAGCGCGACGACGTCTCCGTTCTTCAGGATGACGAGCGGGTTCACCTCGAGGAGCGAGCAGTCCTCCTTCACGAAGCACTCGTAGAGCGAGCTCATGAGGCGGACGAACTTCGCGACCGTCTCCTTGCCGTGCTCCATGAGGCCGAGACCGAACGCGAGCTCGCGCGACTGGTACGCCGCGAGGCCGACCGTCGGGTCGACGTGGACGGTGAGGATCTTCTCCGGCGTCTCGGCGGCGACCTTCTCGATCTCGACGCCGCCCTCCGTCGACGCCATGAAGGCGATGCGGCGGCGATCGCGGTCGATGACCGCGCCGAGGTACAGCTCGCGGAGGATCTCCGCGCCCTGCTCGATGTACAGCCGGCGGACCTTCTGGCCCTCGGGCCCGGTCTGGTGCGTGACGAGCTGCATGCCGAGGATCTTCTCGGCGAGCTGCCGCGCCTCGGCCGCTCCACCCTTCGCGACCTTCACGCCGCCGCCCTTGCCGCGACCACCCGCGTGGATCTGCGCCTTGACGACGACGAGGGGATTGCCGGTCTCGGTCGCGAGGCGCTTCGCGGCGGCCTCGGCCTCGTCGACGGTGAATGCGGGGTAGCCCTTCGGGACCGGGACCCCGTACTTCGCGAAGATCTGCTTGCCCTGGTACTCGTGAATCTTCACGCGACCTCCAAAAATTGCGGCGGAATCGAGCGGAGCCGGACCCTACCACAATCAAGCGCGCGGTTTCACTGGACCTTCGCCGCGGCCGACGCGCGGATCCCCGAGTCGGCGCGCGCGGCGGTCACGGTCGCGCTGCCGGCGGCGAGGCCGCTCGCGAGGCCGGTCGCATCCACCTTCAGGATCGTCTCGTCACTCGAGCTCCACTGGACGGAGCCGGTGATGGCGTTCGTCGAGCCGTCGGAGAAGATCCCCGTCGCCGTGAACTGCGTGGTCCCGCCGAGAGGGACCACGGCGGGGTTCGGGGTGACGCTGATCGCGACGAGCTGCGGACCGCTCCCGCGGACGAAGACCGTCGTGCGGCCCTCGACGCCCGTCTCGGCGTCTCGTGCGGCGATGATCGCGTCGCCCTCGGCCACCGCGGTGACGACGCCGACGTCCGCCGGCGTGATCCCCACGCGCGCCGCCGCCTCGTTCGACGACGACCACTGCACGCGCGTGGTGACGTCGTCGGTGGTGTCGTCGCTGAAGCGCGCGCGCGCGGTGAACTTCCGCTGGGTGCGCGGCTCCATCACCAGCGCCGGCGACGGGATCACCTCGATCGAGACGATCCGCGGCGGGATCACGGTGAACGAGGCGACGGCGGACGCGTCGCTCGCCGGATCGGTCACGCGGATGATCACCGAGCCGCCCTCCTGGCCCGGCACCAGCACGCCCGCCGACGTGACGCCGAGGACGTTGCGGTTCGAGGACGAGTAGGTGACGCGATGGGTGACGTCGTCGACCTGTCCGCCGGGGAAGCGGCGGGTCACCGTCAGCTGACTGTTGCGCCCGGTGATCAGCGTGCCCGACGCCGGCGCCACCTCGAGGGTCGGCTGGATCGGCTCGGCGCAGCCGAAGGCGAGGACGAGCGCGAACAGCGACAGGACCGCGACGACGAGAGGCCTCATCGCCGGCGAAGGTAACACGAGGTCAGCGGACCGGCGGCACGTACTCGGTGCGGCTCTCGCGCTCGAGGGTGAAGTACGTCGGCGTCTCGATGCACCGTCCGGCGACGACCGCGTAGCTGACGCCGATCAGCTCGTCGCAGCCGTCCGGCGCGAGGGCGACGAGGGGATCCTTCATCAGCCGCACCGTCGCGAGCGCGGGGTTCTTTGCGCGCCCGTAGTCGATGATCAGCCCGCGATCGAAGCCCTTCGGCATCGGGACGCCGTCCGGCGCGATCACCTCGTAGTGCCACACGCAGACGGGCGCTCCGTCCCTCAGGATGGGACGGCTCGGCGCGTCGATCCCGTCTTGATGCAGGCGCACGTTCCACCCCACGAGGCGCCCCGAGGTCGCGTCGCGATGGAACGTCTTCTGGAACGTCTTCCACGTGAGCCTCTCGACGAAGCCCGGGAGCCCGAGGCTCGTGCCGCGGTACGTCCAGCCCTCGATCGCCTTCGGATCGACCGGATGGCCCTCGACGATGCGCCGCCGCAGCTCCTCGCGTGACGCCGTGCGGAGGGATCGCGCGACGCTCATCGTCAGAACCGGCCGGCGACGCCGTTCGGCGACAGGTGGAGCTTCGCGTCGTCACGCATGTACGCGCGCTCCTCGGGCACGCGCTCCCTCGCGAGGACGAGCGCGTCGACGACCATCGCGAACGCGCATCCGAGCGCGAGGCCGGTGTAGCCGCCGGCATCGAGCGCATCGCTCTGCGCCCGCGGGCTCGCGTTCGACGTGAGCGCGGCGGCGGCCATCAGGCCGGGCATCGCGAAGACGAACGGCGCCACCGTGCGGATCGCGGCGTCGGCGAAGCCCTTGCCCACGTTGCCGTGCGTGAAGTGGACGATCGGCGGCCCGAGCAGGTACGTGAGGAGGCCGAGGCCCGGCAGGGGATTGATCTTCGCCGTGACGCCGGGGACGAACATCGCCACCGCCACGCCGTCGAGCAGCAGGGTCTGCGACGAGTAGCTGACGTCCACCATGCGCGACGGACGGCGGACCGGCGGAGGGGGCGCCTCGGGAGCGGCCGCGGCCGGAAGGGGAGCCGGCTCGGGCGCCTCGACGACGATCATCGGCTCGTCGTCGTCGTCCTCGTCGGCACGCGCGAGCGACGGCGCGAGCACGACCGAGATCAGCGCCACCGTCGCGAGCCGGCCCTTCATGCCTTCATCCTGCCACGCGCTCGACGATCGCGA
>JBDHVD010000749.1:0-3066 GCA_039809525.1 Labilithrix sp.
TCCCGCCCGAGAGCGAGCAGACGCCGCCTCCGTCGGCGACGCGTGCGCCGGTGAAGATCGCGATGCACCCGGCGGAGCTCGCGCGCCTGCGGCAGCTCGATCGCCTCGTGTCGCTCGCGAACGCGGTGGTGTACCCGCTGGGCGCGCTCCTCGCGACCCTGGTGGTCGGGCCCGGGGGATGGCTCGTCGCGTTCGGGGTGGTGTTCACGTGCGACGGCCTCGCCAAGATCGTGACGAAGAAGAGCCGCACCGATCTCGTGCGCGAGAAGCTCGTCCCCGAGCTCGTGCGCATCGAGGGGGACGCCGGCGTCGGCTGCGCGAACGGTGCGTGCGGGATCCCGAGCAAGTGGACCGGGTGGATCGCGCTCGGGCTCGGGCTCTTCTCGCTGTCGACCGCCATCAAGGCGCTGTCTTTGCACCGCGACGCGACGCCCGGCTGGCTCGTCGTGCAGTGGGCGCTCCTCGTCGCCGTCTTCGCGAGCAGCGCGCTCTCGAGGACGAAGAAGCGTCACGCGCAGCTCGTCGCCTGACGCCGCCGGCACCGGATCGACGCCGATCCACGCGGCACCGGAAATTCGTTTGAGCTCCAATCAAATGCGAGAGAACCGTGCGGCACGCAGCGTGCACGGATCGCCGGCGTGCAGGCGCTGACCTACTCGACGGTGGCGGTGACCCTCGGCGTCGTCGTCGTCCGCCCGCGCCTCGGCGCCACCTTCCGCGTGACGCCGGCGATGGCGGCCCTCACGGGGGTCGCGGTGCTCGCGGCGTTCGGAGTGGTCGGTCTCGACGATCTCGCCTGGACGGCGGAGACGATGTGGCGGCCGCTCCTCGGCATCGTCGCGATCATGACGATGACCGGCGTCGCCCGCCGCGTGGGCGTGCTCGACGGGATCGCCGACGCCGTCTTCGCGCGCGCCGGGGCATCGCCGCGCCGCCTCTTCGCGCTGGTGTTCGCGTTCGGCGCGCTCACCGCGGGCGTCCTGAACAACGACTCGGCGGTGCTGCTGCTCACGCCGCTCGTCGTCGATCTCGCGCGTCGCCGTCAGCCCCACCTCGTCGTGCCGCTCGCGTTCGCCGTCTTCCTCTCGGCGGGCATCGCACCGGTGATGGTGTCGAACCCGATGAACATGGTCGTCGCGACCGTCGCGGGCATCGGCTTCAACGAGTACGCCCGCGCGATGCTCGCGCCCGCCGTCGCCGGCGCGCTCGTCACGTTCGTCGCCGCGCGGCTCTTCTTCCGCCGCGAGCTCGCCGCGCCGCCCGCGCCGTCCCGCGGCGCCCTCGCGAAGACGACGTTCGGCCGCCACCAGAAGGTCGCGCTCGGCGCCGTTCTCGCCGTGGTCGGCGCGTATCCGATCGTCTCGCTCGTCGGCGGGCCGGTGTGGGTCGTCGCGATCGTCGGCGCCGGCGTGCTCCTCGCGATCGCCGCGCGCGCCGGTCATCGCGCCTCCGACGTGATCCGTCACGAGGTGCACTTCGACGTCCTCGTCTTCCTCGCCGCCGCGCTCGTCCTCTCGCTCGGCCTCCGCAATGCGGGCGTCGTCGATCACCTCGCCCGCGCGTACGAGGGCGCCTCGCCGCTCCGCATCGGCGCGGTCTCCGCGCTCGGATCGGCGGTGCTCAACAACCACCCGATGGCGAACCTCAACATGCTCGCGCTGACCCAGGCCGGCGGACGCGATCACACGAGCATCCTCGCGGCGCTCGTCGGCGGCGACCTCGGCCCCCGCTTCTTCCCCATGGGATCGCTCGCCGGTCTCCTCTGGCTCGAGATGCTCCGCCGGAGCGGCGTGGGCGTCGGCGTCGGTCGCTTCCTCCTCGTCGGGGTGGTCGCGACGCTCCCGACGCTCGTCGTATGCTTGCTCCTGCTCGGATGACCTCTCGGCTCGCGTTCGGCCTCGCGCTCTCCGCCCTCACCGCCTGCGCGTCGGACCCCAAGTGCCCGCCGCCGTATCCGGGCGTGACGCCCGCGCCCGCGCCCCCGTCCGACGCGACGCCTCCCGCGGCGCCGCCCTCGGCCGGCGTGTTCCACATCGAGGTCGCGCGCGACGGCACGCTCTCGATCGAAGGTGCGCACGTCGCCGATCCGCGCGAGCTCGGCGAGCGCGCCCGCGCGTCCGCGAAGCAGCGCCCCGATCTGCTCGTCGTCGTCGCGGCCGATCCCCAGACGCCGTTCGCCTACGTGCTCCAGGCGCACGACATCGCCAGGCAGTCCGGCTTCCAGCACGTCACCGTCGCCGAGGGCCGCGCGCCCGCGCAGCCCGCCGCCGCGCCCGCGCAGCGGTCCGTCCCCGCGCTCGTCGCGGGCGACGCGTTCAGGTGCAGCATCACGCAGCCGATCGATCGGCTCGAGGACAAGAGCGCCTTCATCGCCATCCACGTCGGCCCCGACGGCGTCGCGCAGACGGTCGACGTCCTCGAAGATCCCGGCTCCGGTCTCGGCGAGGCCGCGCGCATCTGCGCGCTGAACCAGACCTACCGCCCCGCGCTCGATGCGAACGGCAAGCCGACGGTCGGCGTGAAGAAGCTCCGCCTCCACTTCCAGCGTCGCTGAGGCCGGGCGCCACCGCGGAGGCTCGTAGCCGCGCTCCGCCTGGTGGTCCCCCGCACGGCCTCCGGATTTAGCGTCGAACGCGATGTTGCGACCCGAACGATTCCGCACGCTTCGATGCGAACGTTGACCATCGAACCGGGGAAAACCGCCGATCGTTCGACATCGAACTCGGGCCCTCCGCCGCGAGGCACGCGGCACGTGCCGGCCGCCGCCGAGGCTCGTCGGGCGTTCCGTGGCCAGTGCTCGTCGGCGAGTCGTTTCCGTTCCGGTGCCGCGCGCGATGCTCGTCGGCGAGTCGCTTCCGGTGCCGCGGGCGATGCTCGTCGGCGAGTCGCTTCCGGTGCCGCGCGCGATGCTCGTCGGCGAGTCGTTTCCGGTGCCGTGCGCGATGCTCGCCGGCGAGTCGCTTCCGGTGCCGCGCCGATCGTCGGCACAGAGTCCGCGCGTTGAGCATCGAACTGGCGCGCCGAAATCAGCGTTCGATGCTCAACTCGTCGGCACAGAGTCCGCGC
>JBDHVD010000750.1:0-3005 GCA_039809525.1 Labilithrix sp.
GCGCATGCCGCCGGAGAGCTGGTGCGGGTAGGCGTCGACGTTCGTCTCGGGGGCGGGGATGCCGACGAGGCGCAGCATCTCGATCGCCTTCTCGCGCGCCTCGCGACGCGACTTCTTCTGGTGCAGCCGGACCGCCTCCACGATCTGCGCCCCGACGGTGTAGACGGGGTTCAGGCTCGTCATCGGCTCCTGGAAGATCATCGAGATCGCGTTGCCGCGGACGTCCTGCATCTCGCGCTCGGAGAGCGACAGCAGCTCCTTGCCGCGGAGCTCGATGCTCCCGCGCTCGATCATCCCCTGCGGATGCGGGATGAGGCGCAGCACGCTGAGCGCGGTGACGCTCTTGCCCGAGCCGCTCTCGCCGACGATGCCGAGGGTGGCGCCTTCGGGCACGACGAACGAGACCTCGTCGACCGCGCGGAGCACGCCCTGCTCCGTGCGGAAGCTCGTCACCAGATCGCGGACGCGCAGGAGCGGCGGCGTCTCGGTCATCGCCCGCGCCATGCTAGGCTCGGCGCCGTGATTCGGCCAGCTTCGATCACCGGCGCCGCGATGACCGCGCTGGCGCTCGCGTCGATCGGCTGCGCGCCCCGTCCCCGCATGTGCACGGCGACGAGCGAGTGCGCGGCGCAGACCGCGTGCGTCGCCGGACGATGCCAGCCGGACAAGCCGACGGTGAAGCCGGCGGTCGACAGCGCGCGACGCTGGGTGATCGCGCCGACCGACGTCGCCTTCGTGACGCGAGGCGATCCTGCGTCCGATGGCGCGCTCCCTCCTCTCTTCGCTCTCGGCAAGGACGGGGGCGTGCTCTTCCTCCGCTTCTCGGTCGCGCTGCCGGCGAACGCGAACGTGGTCGAGGCGTACGTCTGCCTGCGGCGGGCCACCGTCGTCGACGACGATCCTGCGCCCATTTCCCTACACGCCACCCGGATCATCGATTCGTGGGAGGGGCGATCCACGTCTTGGGGCTCGCAGCCGCGAATCCGCGAGGTGCGGACGCCGGCCACCCTCGTCGAGCCGGGCGGACCGTCGCTCGTGCGCGTGGATGTCCGCGATCTCGTTCGACATTGGAGCAAGCACGACCCTGCGGACCGGGGGATCGCGATCGTCGCCGAGGGCGAGAGCCGCACCGGAACGACGTTTGCGTTTACGGCGCTCGGTGCAGAGCGAGCGCCGAGCTTCGAGGTCGCGAACGGAACGCCCGAGCGGGGACGAGCATCTCCCCCCGTCGTCTCGGCGCCGGACGTCGCGCCCTATCTCGAGCTCTACGTGCGTTGATGCGTCGAGGAGCGGTTTTTTTTCGTGAGGTGTTTTGAAGAGGGAAGGCTGTGCTCCGTCGAACGGTTCGCACGGTCGACTTTTCGAACCCCTTGACCCTCCGACCAGCGGAGGGCGACCCTTCTGGTCCGAGAAAAGGAGAGTGGATGATGCGCGTGTCGAAGGTCCTGGGCTCCCTGGTTGCGGCGACGGTTGCCATCGTGGCGTTGACGGCCACGACCGCCCGAGCGGGGGACGAAGATCTGGTGAACGTGAGCTGCGCCGGTGGTGACGTGAAGGTCACGGCGAAGGATCCGTGGCACACCAACAAGGCTGCTCCCTGGAAGTGGGACAAGGGCGAGAAGAAGTCGGTCGACGATCACGCTGCGACGTTCAAGGGCGCCAAGTGCGAGGGCACGATCAAGGCGTTCATCTGCAACGGCGACCAGTGCAAGGGACCGATCGCCGTCCCGGTGAAGTGACGCGCTAGAACATCTCACGCGCGGAGGGGTCGCGCGCGCTCGCGAGGCAGGCACGCCGCAGGTCGATGAGGACCGCGGGGCCTGCCTCGCCGCCGTTTGTGGCGCGTGAGAAGTGGTACGCTGCGACCCATGCCCGAGCGGTCGAGTGTCAGCGCGGAGATCGAGAGCGTCGCGCAGAGCGTCGAGAAGCGGTTCCAGAAGGGCCGTCGCGTGCTGTCCTTCTCGGAGTACCTCGACCTGTTCGCGAGCGATCCGCTGCGCCACGCGCGGGACGCGAGCCGCTATCTCCGCGACTGCTTCGATCACTTCGGCACCGCCAGCGTCGAGCAGCCCTGGGGCCGGTTCACCCGCTGGCGCTTGTTCGATCTGCCCTGGGATCCCGCGCTGAGCCACCACGCGCTCATCGGCCAGGAGCAGGTGCAGGAGGAGATCTACCGCAGCATCTCGAACTTCGTCCGCGAGGGCCGGGCGAACCGGCTCGTGCTCCTGCACGGCCCGAACGGGTCGGCGAAGAGCACCATCGTCGCGTGCATCATGCGCGCGCTCGAGCACTACTCGACGCTCGACGACGGCATGCTCTACCGCTTCAACTGGGTCTTCCCGTCGTCGAAGACCCTGCGCGGCAGCCTCGGCTTCGGCCAGAAGGACGCGACCTCGAGCGTCGCGACCTACGCGCACCTGCCCGACGACCAGATCGACGCGAAGCTCCTCGTCGAGGTCCGCGACCATCCGCTGTTCCTCATCCCGGTGGCCGAGCGCGCGGCGCTCCTCGAGAAGCTCGCGAAGGAGAAGCTCGGGGGCGCACCGAGCGAGGGCTTCTGCGACTGGATCATGCGCGGCGAGCTCTCGCACAAGAGCCAGAGCGTCTTCGAGGCTCTCCTGTCGAGCTACAACGGCTCGTACACCGAGGTGCTGAAGCACGTGCAGGTCGAGCGCTTCTTCGTCTCGCAGCGCTACCGCGTGGGCGCCGTCACCATCGGCCCGCAGATGAGCGTCGACGCCGCCGAGCGGCAGATCACGATGGACCGCTCGCTCGCGTCGCTGCCCGCGTCGCTCCAGGCCGTGACGCTGTACGAGGCGAAGGGCGAGCTCGTCGACGCGGCGGGCGGCATCCTCGAGTTCAGCGATCTCCTCAAGCGTCCGCTCGATGCGTTCAAGTACCTCCAGCTCTCGATCGAGACGGGCGAGGTCGCGCTCACGCAGCAGAACGTCACGCTGAACTGCGTGATGATGGGCAGCGCCAACGAGCTCCACCTCGACGCCTTC
>JBDHVD010000751.1:0-2979 GCA_039809525.1 Labilithrix sp.
GATGCGAACAGGTTCGCGCCCGCGACGTCCGCCGGAGGCGGATCGTCGTTCGCGCTCGTCACGCGCCCGTGCACCTCGCCGGCCGGCGCGAGCATCGCGGCGAGCAGCGGCGCGATCGCGGCCTCCGGCGGCGGCAGCGACGCATGCGCCTCCGGCATCACCGCACGCGTCATGTCGGTCCGGTACGAGCCGAGGCGGACGCCGGTGAACGTCATCCCGTCGAGGCGCGCGTCCTTCGCCAGCGCGCGCACGAGGCCCTCGAGCGCGTGCTTGCTCGCCACGTACGCGGCCGCGCCGGCGGCGGGCACCTCGACGACGCCCGACGAGATCGCGACGAAGCGCGCGCGCCGCGCATGCGTCGCCACCGCCCGCGCGACGTGGAGCGCGCCGCCCGCGTTCGTCGCCATGACCTCGGCGAAGCCCTCGCGCGCGCCGCCGAGCCCCGCGGCGTACACCACGACGTCGATCGCCCCGTGATCCCGGACGACGCTCGCGACGTATGCCTCGACCGCGCCCGCGTCGGTGACGTCGCACGCCGCGCGCCCTCCGCCGGCCACGACGGCCCCGCGCGCCCGGCAGGCGTCGGCGAGCGCGCGGCCGATGCCGCGGGTCGCTCCGACCACGAGCACGACGCGTCCCGCGAGCTCGATCGACCCGTCACCCACCGCGCGAGCATCCTACGGTACGCTCGCGCTCGATGGAGAAGGATCGCCACTGCTCGTACTGCGGGGTCGCGTTCGCCGCGGGCCTCGCGTTCCCGCGGACCTGCGCCGGCTGCGGATCGATCACCTACCGGAACCCGACGCCGGTCGCCGTGCTGCTCCTCCCGGTGGACGACGGCCTGCTCGGCATCCGCCGCGGGATCGAGCCGCGGAAGGGCGAGCTCGCGCTGCCCGGCGGCTTCGTCGACGCCGCCGACGAGTCGTGGCAGGCGGCGGCCGCGCGCGAGCTCTTCGAGGAGACGGGGATCACCATCGACGCCGCGCTCGTGCGCGACTTCGGCGTGCGCAGCACGGGCAAGGGCGGCCCGGTGCTCCTCTTCGGCGTCGGTCCGCGCCTCGCGTCACGCGATCTGCCGGTCTTCACCGCGACGAACGAGACCGCCGAGCGGGTCGTCCTCGCCGCGAGCGATCGGCTCGCGTTCCCGCTCCACGAGTGGGCGATGAAGGAGTACTTCACGCGGATCCGCTGAGCGGCACGTCGCGCTAAGGTACGCGGTCCGGTGCTGCCCGACGTCGTACAGGAGAAGCTCGACGCCCTGCCGCTGAGCTCGGGCGTCTACCTCTTCAAGGACAAGAAGGGGACCGTCGTCTATGTCGGCAAGGCGAAGACGCTCCGGAGCCGCGTCCGCAGCTACTTCCAGGAAGGGAGCTCCGACAACCGGTACTTCATCCCGATCCTCCAGCGGACGATCGGCGACCTCGACACGATCGTCACCGGCTCCGAGAAGGAGGCGGCGATCCTCGAGAACAACCTCATCAAGGAGCACCGGCCCCGCTACAACGTCAAGCTCCGGGACGACAAGGACTACATCTCGCTGCGGCTCGATCCGAAGGACGCATGGGCGCGCCTCTGGGTCGTCCGTCGCCCGCAGCCGGACGGCGCGCGCTACTTCGGTCCGTACCACTCGGCGACCGCGGCGCGTCGCACGCTTCACCTCGTCAACAAGCACTTCCAGCTCCGCACGTGCACCGATCTCGAGATGCGGAGCCGGAAGCGCCCGTGCCTCCAGCACCAGATCAAGCGCTGCCCCGCCCCGTGCGTGCTCGAGGTCGATCCGGCGTGGTACCAGGAGCAGGTCCGCGCGGTCGCGATGTTCCTCGACGGCCGGCACGACGAGCTTTCGCGCGAGCTCGAGACGCGGATGCGCGAGGCGGCGCGCGCGATGCGCTTCGAGCTCGCCGCCGTCTACCGCGATCAGCTCGCCGCGATCGACAAGGTGCGCGAGGAGCAGCGCGTCGTCAGCGTCGACGACGTCGATCGCGACGTGCTCGGCCTGCACCGCGAGGGCGATCTCGTCGAGCTCGCGCTCCTCCACATCCGCCGCGGCAAGCTCGCCGACGTCGCGACGTTCTCGGTGAAGAACGCGGAGGTGCCCGACGAGGAGGTCGTGTCCGCGTTCCTCGCGCAGCACTATGGCGGCGCGGTCGTTGCGGGCGACGAGTCCGACGTCGCCGCTGCGCCGGTGCCCGACGAGATCATCGTCCCCGTCGTCCCCGACGCCGCGACCGGCATCGCCGAGTGGCTCTCGGACCGCGCGGGACACAAGGTCGGCCTCCTCCTGCCGCAGCGCGGACATCGCGTCGATCTCCTCCGCCTCGCGGTCGACAACGCGAGCCACGCGTTCAACGAGAAACGCCGCGCGTCCGACGACGTGCAGGAGCGCCTCACGCAGCTCAAGGATCGCCTCCGCCTCCCCACCGTGCCGCGCCGCATCGAGTGTTGCGACATCTCGCATCTCGGCGGCAAGGACACTGTCGGCGCGGTCGTCGCGCTGCTCGACGGCGAGCCGGACAAGAAGCGGTACCGCACCTTCCACGTGAAGAGCACCGGCGCCGATCCGACGTCGGGGCCGCTCACCGACTCCGCGCCGACGCCGGGCGGGGGAGGGGACGCGGGCGCCGAGGACCTCACCGAGCCGGAGGCCACCGCCCTCGCCGGCGACGACTACCGCGCGATGTACGAGGTGCTCGCGCGCCGCTTCCGTCGCGGGCTCAAGCGGCAGGAGGAGCGCGCGGCCGAGGCCGACGGCGAGGAGCCGCCGATCGACTCCGACGAGTCGAAGCAGGAGTGGGACCTGCCCGATCTGTTCGTCGTCGACGGCGGCAAGGGCCAGCTCGCGGTCGCGCTCGCCGCGGCGCGCGACCTCGGCCTCCACGAGCTGCCGATCGTCGCGCTCGCGAAGGAGAAGGAGAACGTGATGGGCGAGACGCTCGTCGATCGCGTCTACCTCCCCGGGCAGAAGAACCCGATCCCGCT
>JBDHVD010000752.1:0-2974 GCA_039809525.1 Labilithrix sp.
GAGCTCGTGCACGAAGCGCGCGGCATCGGCGTCCGTCGCGATCAGCTTCTCGACCTCGAGGCGCTCGTCGCCTTCGCGCTCGCCGTCGGCGTACGCCATCAGCTTCGTCATGCGGTCCATCTCGAGGCGGGAGGCGCTCACGAGTCACCTTCCTTCTCGGGTTCTCCGCGCCCGGAGTCCGGGACCTTCCCGATCTGCTCTTCGTAGCAGTCGGAGAGCGCTTTCTGCAGCTTCTGGCGGGCGTGGAACAGCCGGCTCATGATCGTCCCCTTGGAGACGCCCATGGCCTGCGCCATTTCCTCGTAACTGAGCCCTTCGATCTCTCGCATGACGATGACGCCGCGGTGGTAAGGCGGCAGCGCGTCGAGCGCTGCCTGGAGGCGGCCGGCGATCTCTCGCCGGCGGACGACGTCGACCGGGTCGGACCCGTCGACGCGGCTGAGCAGGGGGAATTCGGCTTCTTGGGACTCGTCGGTCTCGAACCGCGATTCGTCGATGTCGGCGAGCTGCCGGCCCGGCTTGCGGATGAGATCGATGCTGAGGTTCGTGATGATCCGATAGAGCCAGGTGAAGAAGCTGGAGCCACCCTGAAAGCTATTGAGGCCTTTGTAGACACGCAGGAATGCGTCCTGCACAAGCTCGCGGGCGTCGTTCTCGTCGCGGACGAGACTGAGGGCGATCGCGAAGGCGCGGCGTTGATGGCGTTCGACGAGCTGCCTGAAAGCAGCCGTGTCGCCTTGCTGCGCCCTTGCAATGAGCCCACGGTCTTCCTCCGCTTCGCGTATCCGTGCCTGCTTGGCGTTGGACGCGTCGGAAACACGTGTATTCAGGGTGCTAGACGGCGGAGGCACCTTCGAGGGCAAAGGGGCCTTGGAGGGGGAACGCTCGTCCAGGTCCGAGGACGGAACCGGCTCGTCTGCCGCGTCGGCAGAGGCGTCTTCCCCTCTCTTCGAGGGCTCCGGAGGCAGCGCCGACATACCCGGCTCCCAGGGTAGTACATGGCCGTCGCCCGGGGCTAGCCGGCCGCGCTTGCCCGGGTCGATCCGCGGGAATCACCGCGGAATCAGCGGCCGAACGGATCGTCGTCGTCGCCGGGCTGCGGCAACCGGGGCCGCGGGGTGCGCTTCGGCTCCTTGAGCTCGCCGAGGGTGACCTGGATGTCGAAGGCCTTGCCCTGGCGGACGACGCGGATCGGCACCGTCTTGCC
Organism: Labilithrix sp.; assembly: GCA_039809525.1. GTDB lineage: Bacteria > Myxococcota_A > Polyangia > Polyangiales > Polyangiaceae > Labilithrix. The sequence continues at coordinate 1,208 of JBDHVD010000752.1, forward strand.
CACCCCCGTCGTGCTCGCCAGCCACTGGAGGAGCGAGCCGCGTTCGACCGCCTGCCCGCCGAAGCCGACGATCACGTCGCCGACCTCGAGCTTCGCGCGGTCCGCGGGTCCGCTCGGATCGACGAACTCGATCACTGCGCCCTTGTCGTTCTGGTTGTCCGCCGTGATCTTGAGCGAGGCGCGGTCCTCCGGCGTCAGATCGCGGACGTCGCGGATGCGCACGCCGAGCGCGCTGCGCGTCACGTGCCCCTCGCGGAGCAGCGGCGGCAGGAGCTGCTTGACCATGTTGATCGGGATCGCGAACCCGATCCCCTGCGCGCCGTTCCCGCGGATCGCCGTGTTCATGCCGACGACCTCGCCCTTGAGGTTGAGGAGCGGCCCGCCCGAGTTGCCCGGGTTGATCGAGGCGTCGGTCTGGATGAAGTCGTAATAGCCCGTGGGATCGAGCGGGACGTCGTCGCGCCCGCGGCCCTTCGCGCTGACGATGCCGGCGCTGACGGTGTGCGAGAGCCCGAACGGGTTGCCGATCGCGACCACCCAGTCGCCGACCTCGAGCCCGTCGGAGTCGCCGAGGGGGATCGTCGCGAGGTCCTTCACGCCGTCGAGCTTCACCACCGCGATGTCGGTCCGCGGGTCGCGCCCGGCGACCTTTCCCGGGAAGCGCCGCTCGTCCGAGAGCTGCACCAGGATCTCGTCGGCGCCCTCGATCACGTGGTTGTTCGTGATGATGACGCCGTCCTTCTCGACGATGAACCCGGTGCCGAGCCCCTTCGCGGTGCGGCCCTTCGCGCGCCGGCCGAACGGCCCGTTGCGCGGCTCCTCCTCGCCCACCGTGTAGATGGTGACGACGCTCGCGTCCGCGCGCTTCGCGACGGGCGCGAAGCTGAGCGGCCCCATCTTCACGTCCGGCGACGGCGTGGGGCTCGGGTTCGTCGGGGGTGCGGCAGGGAGCGGCGCGGCGCTCGTGACCGCCACCGCCCCGGGAGGCAGCGCCGCGCTTCCTTTGTCATCCTTCGCCACCGGGTTGCGGCACCCGGTTCCCAGCGTGAGCAGCGGAAGGACCAGACAGAGGAAGGTGCTGCGCGGCTGCATGTTCTCCGGGGCGCTATTTCTTGGCAGGCTCCGATTTGGAGCGCTCCACGAAGCGCATCCTAAGGTCGAAGAGGACCTGCGCAAGGAGACGCTCCTCGTCGCCCGTCAGGTTCCCCTTCGTCTTCTCCTCGAGGAGACCGAGGAGATCGATGTTCTGCTTCGCCAGAGGGAGGTTCGTCGCGATCTGGTTCGTGTCCGGATCGGGAGCCTCGCCGAGATGCATCAGCGCCGAGTGACTCAGCGACAGGATGAACGTCGCGAAGTCGATCGTCGGGAGCGCCTCGTCGGTCACGGCATCCTCTCAGGTGCCCGGGACGTCGCCGCCCGGCGCCGGCTGCTCGACCGCGGCCTCGGCCTCGGGCTCCTCCGCCTCGTCGGCCTCGTCGATCTCGTCGTCCGCCGGCTCCTCGATCTCCGGCTGCTCGAGCGCGGGCTGCGCCGTCGCAAACGGCTCCGCCTGGTCGGCGAGGTCGGGGAGCGTCGAGAGGTACTTCTCGACGTCCTTCTCGGTCAGGCCGCCGGCCTTGAGGTTGCGCTCGCGAACGCGCACGTCGAACGTCCAGGGATTGGTCTTCTGCGTCATCGGGCTCACCTTGGGGCCCCACGTGCTCGTGGGGATGAGATTGGCCCTCGTGCTCGACAACCGGCGGCGAGGGGGATTCATGCCTAGTCGCG
>JBDHVD010000753.1:0-2965 GCA_039809525.1 Labilithrix sp.
CGCATCTGCAGTCCGTTCCGAGGAGTCGAGATGGCTCAGCGCGAGGGCGGGGGGAGCGAGCGCTGCCACGTGCCGAGGTAGCGGCCGACGACCAGCGGGTGGTCGCGGAAGGAGGCGGGATCGCCCTCGTCGATCGCGATCTGGCCGTCGAGGAGGAGCACCGCGCGGGTGCAGACGCGCAGGGCCTCCTCGACGTGGTGGTCGGCGAGGAGCACCGCGACGCCGTCCTCGACCGCGAGCGCACGGAGCATGTCGCCGAGCCGGCTCGCTTGCTGCGGATCGACGCCGGAGAAGGGCTCGTCGCAGACGAGGACCTTCGGCGGGCGGGCGATGGCGCGCGCGAGCTCGAGGCGGCGGCGCTCGCCGCCCGACAGCTCGCCGGCGCGCACGTCCATGCGCTCGTCGAGCGAGACGCGTTCGGCGAGCGCGGCGACGGCCGCGTCGTCGTCCTTGCCCGTCACGATGCGGTGATAGACGGCGAGGTTCTCGCGCACCGACAGGTCCCAGAGGACGCTGGGCGTCTGCGGCACGTACGACAGGCCGAGGCGGGCGCGCGCCCAGAGCGGCTCGCGCGTGACGTCCTGGTCGTCGAGGGTGACGGTGCCGCTCGCGATCGGGACCTCGCCGACGAGCGCGCGGAAGAGCGTCGACTTGCCCGCGCCCGACGGTCCGAGGATGCCGACGACCTCGCCGCCGCGCGCCGCGACGTCGACGCCGCGGAGGATCGTCTTCTCGCCGCGATCGACGCGGAGCTTGTGGCCGGCGATGACGGTCAAGGCTTGGGCACGGGGATCGAGCCCTTCACCTGCGTCGCCGTCACGCGTGCGGTGGCGAGCTCGATGGTCGCCTTGTCGGCCTGGATCCACCCCTGACCGCGCGAGAGCTTCACGCCGCCGCGCATCTCGAGGACCTGCTTCGCCATGTCGAGCTCGACCTCGGGCGCCTCGCCGTGGACGCCGCGCACGTCGGCGACGACGCCGCCCGATCCCTTCGCCGACTTGAGATGGGGGCTCGCGTCGAACTTCAGATCGACGCGCGGGCACTGCACCGTCATGTCGCCCTTCGTGAGGACGACCTTGCCGGTGAGGACCGCGCTGCCGGCGGCGACGTCGATCTCGAGCTTGTCCGCCTGCACGCCGACGTCGCCCTTGCCGACGTCGAGCAGCGGATCGGCCCCCGCCTCGCGCGGGGCGAACGACGTCGAGAGGAGCACGAGCAGCGTCGCCGCCGACGTCGTGATGAGGCGCTTGCTCATGACCGAAGGATAGACGATCAGCGGAGCGCGCGCTCGATCGCCTCGAGCTCGGCGACCCGACCCTCCGCGCGTCCGGCCTCCGGCGGGGCGACGGCGAGATCGAGCAGGTGCTCGACGAGCGACGAGACCGCGCTGCGGGTGAGGGGGACGAGCGCGTCGGGCTTGCCGCCCGAGGCGGCGAACGTGCGGACCACCGCGCGGACGAGCGGGCCGAGATCGGCCGGTGCGGCGCCGGGGACGTCGGCGGCGGGGGCGCTCGGTCCGCCGCGCGCGAGCGAGGCGAGCACGCGGGCGAGCGGCGAGGCGAGGCGATTGACCGCGCGTTCGACGCGGTAGCGGGCGAGGACGGGATCGCTCTCGGCCTGCGCGCGGTCGCGGCCGGTGACGACGACCTCGAGATCGCGCTTCCACTCGGCGGCCGCGCCGGCGAGCGCGCCCGCGAGGATCTGCGCGGACTCCTCGGCCTCGCGGTCGAGCTCGGCCGCGCGCTGCGCGAGCTCCTGGGCCTGCGCGCGGGCGGTCTCCATCGCCGCGCGCTCCTCGCTCGCCGTCGCCCGGGCCTGCTCGAGCAGCTCGGCGACCACCTTGTTCGCGCGGCGCCGGAGGCCTCGCTCCTTGAGCTCGTCGCTCCGTCCGACGATCTGCTCGTCGAGCAGCGTCTGCACCGCGTCCCAGTTGCTCTTCTCGCGCGCGGCCTCGTCGCCGAGCTTGCCCTGGAGGGCGAGGCGCGCGGAGAGCGCGATCGGCCTGGCCCACGACTCGAGCCCGGTCTCCGCGAGCGACTGATCGACGTTCGCCATCACGTGCGCGAGGTCGTCGGGCTTCAGGCGATCGGCCTTGTTCACCAGGATCTGCACCGGCAGGCGCGCGGCCTTCGTCTCCTCGAGCACGCGCCGCTCGCTCTGCTTGAGCGGCTGGCCGGCGTCGAGCAGCCAGATCGCCGCGTCCGCCTCCTCGAACGCCGAGCGCGCGGCCTCCGTGTGCCTCACGTCGGGCGCGTTGAAGCCCGGCGTGTCGAGGATCTCGACGCGCGTGAGCGACGCGATGGGCATCAGGATCTCGACGCGCTTGACGTCGTTGACGTCGATCGCCGCGAGCGCGTTCCGCAGCTCGGCCGAGGGCACGATGCGCTCCTTGCCTCCCTCGTGCGACTCGTGGAACTGGATGCGGGCGAACGGATCGGGCGCGTAGCGCAGGTGGTGCAGCGTCGCGGTGGTGGGCAGCACGCCCGTCGGCGCGACGTCCGCGCCCATGACCGCGTTGATGAACGTGCTCTTGCCGGCGTTGAACTCGCCGACGATGGCCACGCGCACCGGGCGCGAGCGCTCGACCGCGAGCTCGGCGATCTTGCCCGTCGCGTCGAGCGCGTGGAGCGCGCGCGCGTGCTTGTCGAGGCGCGTGAGGAGCCTCGTCCAGTCGCTCGGCGCGCCGGTCGCCGGCACCCACGTCGCGAGCGCGTCGGCGCGCGAGGCCTCCGCCCAGCCGCGCGCGCGATCGGTCCCGATCTCGGCGAGCTCGTCGAGGATCGCGCTCGCCTCGCCGGCGTCGCGGAGGCGCGCGGGCGAGGGGAGCCGGCGCGCGTCGCGCACGATCGGCTCGGTCGACTCGCCGAGCGCGGAGAGCGCGACGGACAGCGACGCGTGGTCGCGATCGTCAAGCGCGGCGTCGAGCAGCGGCCGCGCGGCCGACCCGTACCCGGCGCGCACCGCC
>JBDHVD010000754.1:0-2962 GCA_039809525.1 Labilithrix sp.
CGTCCCTCGGCGAGGCCCTTGGAGCGTCCCTCGGCGAGGCCCTTGGAGCGTCCCTCGGCGAGGCCCTTGGAGCGTCCTTCGGCGAGGCCCTTGGAGCGTCCTTCGGCGAGGCCCTTGGAGCGTCCCTCGGCGAGGCCCTTGGAGCGTCCTTCGGCGAGGCCCTTGGCGGTGGCCTTCCTCGCGAGCTTTTTGAAGTACCAGCTCTGAAGCTGCAGGTGTTCCTTCTCCATGAAGCTCTCCAGGGCGCGGCGTTTCGACATCGGCAAGGCGTCGAGGATGACATCGAAGTATAGCGCCGCGCGCTCGAGCGGCAGCATCGCGTCGAACACGAATCCGGCGTTCGCGACGAGGCGTGGCTCGCGCTCGCCGTGGGCGATCGCTTGGAGGAACGCGACCTCCACCGTGATGTCGACGCGCGCGTCGCGTGCGGCACGAAGGCGGAGCAGCTCTTGCGGACCGACGACGCGCGCGCAGAAGCGAGAGCCGCCGCCGAGCTCGATCGGGTGCGCGAGCCAGGCCGCGACCTTCCTTGCCGGGGTCACGACCATCACCTCGCACGGCGCATCGTGCCGTGCGCGCGCGAGCGCCTGGTAGACGGGCATGGTGAGCGCCTTTCGCTCGTCCCGCGCGAGCTGCACCTCGACGAGGACGATGCGGTCGAGGGCGCCGTGCGCGTCGTGGATGGCCATGGCAGCGTCGGGGAGGAAGTCGCGAACCGGAGCGAGCGCCTCGCCGATGCTCGTCGCCGTCGCGCCGGCGGGGAACGTGGCGCCTCCGACCTCGGCGAGCGCGACGGCGAACAGGGGCTTGTCGCGGATCATCTCGACGAGCGTCTGGTGCAGGCGCGACGCGCGCTTCCTCTTGCTCGCCATGCCCGTCCACCGAGCAATCGCGATGCCGGAGCGTGATCCGAGGAGTTCTCGCGGCTTGCCGATCGTGACCCCATGGCCGGGCCAGATTTCGCGTGGCCCGCGCCAGCGGCTCCGCGTCCAGCGCGGGATCAGGCGTGATGTCTTCCCGGGGTGCGACGAACGAATGTGCTGCGCGTCGCGGCCGGGGCGCTGCTTCTCTGGTTCGTCGGCTGCACGGGGGAGGATCCGAGCGGAGGCGCGTCGCCCGGGAGCGCGGGGGCGGCGTGCTACTCGAACGGAACGTGCAACGTCGCCGACGCGTCCGCCGGCTCCCACGCGGCCGACGCGGACGCGGGCGCTCGGCTCGCGTGCGGCGCGACGGTGTCATGCGGCGACGGGACCCCGGTCTGCTGCTTCGGCGCGACCCTGTCGGAGTGCCATGGTCCGGCGGGCGAGCCGTGCTCGTCGGGGCTCGAGGAGCACCGCCGTGATTCGCGCGCCGCGCGCGGCGGCGCCCCGTGCTGCCTCGAGACGACGGAGGCCGCGCTCGGAGCGCAGACGACGTGTCCGCGGACGCTCCCCGTCGCGCAGCTCGGCGCGACCTCGTGCGGGACCTGCGGAGCGAGCGACTACGCGGTCTGCGCGAACGACGGAGAGTGCGACGGTAATCGCACGTGCCAGCGTCCGCCGGGCGCAGCTCTGCGAGCGCTGCGAGGATGACGCCCCGGATCGTGCGCATCGCGGGCAAGGCTGCGCGCTTGCTCAGTCGCTTCCATCCACGCGAGCGGATGGAGCGACGCGCGCCGTCACGTTGGGGCTCATGTCCCTCTTCTCGAAGACACGTCGCTCGACCCGTCTCTCTTCTCTCCGTCTCGCCGCGATCGCCGCTCTCTCCGCGACGGTCGGTACGCCGGCGCTCGCGCAGGAGGCGCCCGCGCCGGAGGCCAACGCGCCGGAGGCGACGCCGCCGGCGCCTGACCCGTCTCCGCCCGCGCCTGCGCCTGCGCGCGCACCGGTCACGCCGAAGGAGGCGCCTCGCTCCGATCCGCCCGCGGCCGCCGCGCCGACGGCGCCGGCGCCCGCGCCCGCGAAGGCTGAGCGTCCGGCGGAGGACGGGTCGCCTCCTCCTGCACGTCGCGGGATCCAGGTCGGGCTCCGGGCGGGAGCCGCGGTGCCGATGGGCCAGCTCGAAGGCGGGACGTCCACGGTCTACGACAACCCGAATCTCCGCCAGACGAACGATCTCTCGCGCATGTACGGCACGCAGGGCGTGGTCCTCCTGGAGATCGGCGCGAAGGTGCACGACCACATCTTCGTCGGCGGCTACCTCGGTGGCGGGCTCGGCGGCTCGGGCTCCGACTTCCAGTCGGCCTGCGGCCGGAGCGGGGTCTCGTGCTTGACGAGCCTCTTTCGCCTCGGCTTCGAGGCGCAGTACCACTTCATCCCCGACGGCCTCATCAATCCGTGGGTGGGCGTCGGGCTCGGCTACGAGTCGGCATCGCTGCACGTCCGCGGGCCCGGCGGCGAGGCGAAGGTCTCTGCGAGCGGGATCGAGCTCGCCGATCTCATGATCGGCGCCGATGTCCGGCTGACGCAGAAGATCGGGATCGGGCCCGTGCTCAGCGCCTCCGCCGCGCAGTACTCGACGGCCGAGCTCGAGAGCAACGGCACGACGAAGAGCGGGGACATCGGCGACAAGGCGATCCACTCCTGGTTCAACCTCGGGGCGCGCGCGGTGTTCTTCCCGTAGGCGATGCCCCCGACGGGGGTTGCACGCGTCGCGCGGCGTCGGATACGCCGGACGGTGGCATGAACCGCAAGGCGCTCGCCGAAGGCATCTACGAGCACCTCCTCACGACGGGGCTCGCCCGGCAGCTCGATGGCATCGCGCCCGCGCGCGCTCACGACGCGCAGCTCGCGAAGGCCGATCTGCCGGGAAAGCTCGCGCGTCATCTCGCCGCCGAGATCGAGCGCGTGCTCCGCGACGCGAGCGACGTCGATGCCCAGCTCGCGATCGTGGCCGGCCTCCTCGAAGAGCTCGATCGCGCCGCGCCGAAGCTCCACCTGACCGACGCGCACGTCGTCCCGCCGCCGCGCACGCTGCTCGCCGT
>JBDHVD010000755.1:0-2960 GCA_039809525.1 Labilithrix sp.
CTCGCGCGCGGCGCGGATGCTCCCGCCGGCGAAGCGCGCCGCGCTCGAGCGGGCGGTGCGCGCGGCGCTCGCGAAGCACAAGGGCGTCGCGAAGGTGTACGACGCGAAGACGCTCGCCGCATCGTGCCCGGCCGCGCTCGCGAAGGGCGGCGACGACATGCTCGCGCTCGTGTGCCGCTCGTGGCCCGGCCCGCCCGCGGAGAGCGGCGCGGGCGACTACTACGTGGTGACCGCGCCGGGATCGTTCTTCGACGCGGAGATCACGACGGGGAAGGGGACGAGCCACGGCACGCCTTATCCGTACGACCGTACGGTCCCGCTGCTCGTGCGCGCGCCCGGGGTCGACGCGGGCGAGGTCGTGGACGAGCCGATCGACTTCGCCGCGTACTCCGCGATCGAGGCGTCGCTGCTCGGGCTCGACCCGCGCACGCCGAAGGCGATCCTCGAGGCCTCGCGCCTTCGTCGCTGACCGGTCCGAAAACGGCCAGCGCGGGCCTTCGTTTCGCGCTAACCCGAGCAGGCGTGACGGCCCTCGACCACGACCAGTGCTATCGCGCGCTCTCGGCCCGCGATCGCCGCTTCGACGGCGTGTTCTTCGTCGGCGTCGAGACCACCGGCATCTACTGCCGGCCGATCTGCCCCGCGCGCACGCCCGGCCGCACGCGCTGTCGCTTCTTCACCCGCGCCGCGGAGGCGGAGAAGGCGGGCTTCCGCGCGTGCTTCCGCTGCCGTCCCGAGCGCGCGCCCGGTCTGTCGATCGCGGACGCCACCCCGCGGCTCGTCCAGGGAGCGCTCGCGAAGATCGCCGCCGGCGAGCTCGACCGTGGATCGGTCGACGACGTCGCGCGGAGCCTCGGCGTCACCTCGCGCCATCTCCGCCGCGCGGTCGAAGCGGCGGTCGGTGTCTCGCCGATCGAGCTCGCGCAGACGCGCCGCCTCGGCCTCGCGAAGCTGCTCCTCCACGAGACCGCGCTGCCGCTCACCGAGGTCGCGTTCGCGTCGGGCTTCGCGAGCGTGCGGCGCTTCAACGCCGCGTTCGTCGAGCGCTTCGGGCAGCCGCCCTCCGCCGTCCGACGCGCGCATGCGGAGGCGCGCGACGCCGCGGCGGCGATCACCATCCGGCTCGATGCACGCGCGCCGTTCGCGTCCGATGCGCTGCTCGCGTTCCTCCGCGGCCGCGCGATCCCCGGCGTCGAGGAGGTGACCGGCTCGAGCTACCGTCGCTTCGCGGCGATCGGCGCGGCCAGCGGATGGCTCGAGGCGACCGTCGATCCGCTTCGCCCGGGCATCCTCGTGCGCCTCGACGCGTCGCTCGTGCCGGCGATCGGCGAGGTGGTCACCCGGCTTCGTTCGCTGTTCGATCTCGACGCGCGCCCGGACGTCATCGATGCGTCGCTCCGGCGCGATCGCCGGCTCGCTCCGCTCGTCGCGCGGACGCCGGGCCTCCGCGTGCCCGGCGCGTTCGACGGATGGGAGCTCCTGGTCCGCGCGATCCTCGGCCAGCAGGTCAGCGTCGCGGCCGCGACCACCATCAGCGGCCGGCTCGTGCGCGCGTTCGGCGCGCCGCCTCGCTTCCCGAGCGCGGCGGCGCTGGCGCGCGCGCCGCTCGACGAGGTACGCGCGATCGGCCTGCCGCGATCGCGCGCCGAGACGATCCTCGCGCTCGCGGACGCGGTCGCCTCGGGCCGGGTGGACCTCGCGCCGGGCGCCGATCCCGATCGCGTGCTCGCGTCGCTGCTCGAGGTGCGCGGCATCGGCGAGTGGACCGCGGCGTACGTCGCGATGCGCGTCCTCCGGCGGCCCGACGCGTTCCTCGCCGGCGATCTCGCGGCGAAGAAGGCGCTCGGCGTGTCGCGCGCGGCGGATGCGGAGCGGCTGTCGGAGCGATGGCGCCCGTTCCGCGCGTACGCGCTCATGCACCTCTGGCGTTCGCTGTCCGGAGGCGGCTGAGATGACGAAGTCGAATTCGAGAGCAAGCGGCGGAGCGCGCGAGAGACGGCGCGACGTCACGATGGCCGCCATGGACCTCTCCACGAACGATCTCCGCTACGAGGCGATCCGCCGGCGCGATCCGCGCGCCGACGATCGCTTCTTCTATTCGGTCGTGACGACCGGCGTGTACTGCCGCCCGAGCTGCGCCGCGCGCCTCGCGAAGCCCGAGAACGTCGGCTACCACGCGAGCCCCGACGACGCCGAGCGCGCGGGCTATCGCCCGTGCAAGCGCTGCCGTCCGCGCGAGCGCTCGCGGCGTGACGTGCAGGCGACGCTCGTCGACGGCGCCTGCCGCGCGCTCGAGCAGGCCGACGAGCTGCCCTCGCTCGCCGCGCTCGCGGCGCGCGCCGGGCTGAGCCCGTTCTACTTCCACCGCCTCTTCAAGGAGCGCACCGGGATGACGCCGCGCGCGTACGCCTCGGCGTGCCGGCTGCGCTCGGCCGAGCAGACGCTCCGCGGGGGCGCCTCGGTCACGACCGCGATCCACGAGGCAGGCTACGGATCGAGCAGCCGGTTCTACGAGCGCGCGAGCGCGACGCTAGGGATGACGCCCTCGCAGCTCCGGCGGGGAGGCGAGGGCGTGTCGATGCGCGTCGTCGTCCGCCCGTGCTCGCTCGGACGCGTGCTCGTCGCCGCCACCGAGCGCGGCGTCGCGGCGATCGCGTTCGGCGACGACCCCGAACGGCTTCGCGCGGATCTCCGCGCGCGCTTCCCCCGCGCCACGATCGCGGACGACGAGGACCGCGCGCTCGACCCCGTCGCGGAGCGCGTCGTCGCGATGATCGATCGCCCCGACGTCGCGCCCGATCTGCCGCTCGATCTGATCGGCACCGCGTTCCAGCAGAAGGTGTGGCGCGCGCTCCGCGAGATCCCGCCGGGCACCACCGTGAGCTACGGCGAGCTCGCACGGCGCATCGACGCCCCGCGCGCCGTGCGCGCCGTCGGCACCGCGTGCGGCCAGAACCCGG
>JBDHVD010000756.1:0-2952 GCA_039809525.1 Labilithrix sp.
CGCCCGAGAACGGACCCGAGGCCGACGACTACCTGCCGATCGTGCGTGCGAACGGCAAGCCGTACATCAACCTCGCGTTCAACGTGCCGGGCGACGCGCTCGGCGGTCCGGCGATCGACATCTACCCGGCGGGGACGAAGTTCCAGCGCCTCGACGTGCCGACGTGGGAGCGCCCCGACCGACCGTCCCTCGACGCGACGCTCTACACGAAGCCCGCGGGCGCGAGCCCGTACACCAGGCCCGCCGGCGAGATGAAGTTCATCTACGGCTACGTGAAGTCGAAGACCGGGAGCATCCGCTACGGCTGGATGGCCCTCGACGGCCTCACCCCCTCGAGCGGCTGCCCGAACGACTGACGCGCGCGCGGGATTGCGATAGGGGTGAGGACCGCGTGCGTCCCCACCTCCAGAGCCTCGCGATCGGCCTCTGCGCGATGGTTGCATCCTGCAAGGGATGCGACGAGCCGGCGAAGAGCGCCGATGCCGGCGTCGAGGCGTCGGCCGCGCCGCCCGCGTCCGCTTCGTCCGTCGAGCAGGACGCGGGGACGCCGGCGATCGACGCCGCCGCCGCGCGGGCGCCCGAGCCCGAGATCGACGCGGGGCCCTCGGCGTGCAAGCTCACGTACGGACCGGCCGAGCAGCCGTTCCGCGGTCCGGCGGCGATGCGCGTGGTGGGGAGCGAGCTCCGTCTCGTCGCGAACGACGCGGGCAAGCCGCGCATCTACACGGTGGCGATCGACGCCAAGACGCCGCCCGCGCCGGCGTCGTTCGTCGGCATGCGGTGGCCGCCGTGCGAGCTCGCGGGCAAGTTCGTCTACTGCCAGGGCCCGGGCGGACCGATCACGCGCACCACGCTCGGGACGAACGACACGAAGACGGTGGTGTCGAAGTCGCGACCCGGCTCGCGCATCGCGGCCTCGGCGCTCGGGAGCGGCGACCATTCGGTGGTCGCGTTCCTCGACACGCGACAGACCACCGAGGGCCAGATGCTCCAGGCGTTCGCCGCGCTCGACGGCGACCAGCCGGTGCGCCTCTCGGAGGACGGCGCGGGCGCGACGACGATGCGCATGATGCCGCGCGGCGAGGGCGCGGTGTTCGTCTACCTCGACACGCGCACCGCGATGGTGCCGGTGCACGCGCGCGCGATCGGGCTGAAGGACGCCGACCTCGTCCTCGGCAACGACGCCGTCGCGTTCGTCGGAGGCGCGCCGGAGCGCGGCGTCGATCTCGCGGTGGGCGGCGTCGGCTCGAAGCTCTTCATCCTCCTGCCGATGCCGCGCGAGACGATCGAGTTCGGCATGGCGGCGATCCCGGTCCCCGATCCTCCCAAGGACGACGTCCAGGCGGTCTGGTCGCTCTATCCGAACGGCCTCGATCCGGCGCCCATCGCGGCGTCGTCCGACGGGTGGGTGGCGCGGGTGCGGCCGAAGGAGACGATGCCCGGGGCGCGGCGCGTCCTCGAGCTCGGACGGCTCGACGAGAGCGGCGGCTTCCGCTCGCTCGGCGTGCTCGAGGAGGGCAAATCGATCACCGACGTCGCGATCATTACGGACGCGCAACGTGGCGTCTGGATCCTGTACGGCGATGCGAATGCGACGTGGCTCGAGCGGCGCGTCTGTCCGTAGAATGTCCCGCATGGGGGATCGTGCCCGTCACGCTGCGTCGATGATCGTGATGCTCGGCTTCACCCTCATGCTCGCCGCGACGAGCAAGGCGAAGAAGCCCGACGAGGTGCCGCCGGCGCCGAGCGCGAAGAACGCGCCTGCGGTCCACGGCTCGGGCGTGCCGGCCGACGTCGACATCGTGCTCGTCACGTCCGCGACCGGCTGCGACAAGAAGCCGGCGCATGCAGGATGCAAGCTCCTGAAGGAGTTCGACGGCGCCGAGCCCTACGTCGACATGCCGAAGACGAAGGTCGTCTGGTACGGCGAGTCGATCGGGCTCGGCGGCGCGGGCGACGCGAAGGTCGAGCCGTTCTTCGTGCAGGTCGCGCCGACGGCGACCGGCTTCGGGGCGGCCGCGCGTACGCTCATCCCGGAGAACGCGAAGGAGAAGAAGGACGCGACCGATCTCCTCGCGGCGGCGAAGACCGGCCGCCCGATGCACGCGAGCGACGCGGCGAAGTTCATGCGCGATGCGCCCCCGCCGCACGGGATGATGAACGTCGTCCTGACGAAGGGCCGCTCGCACGCGCTCGTCGAGACGCCGACGAAGGTGTTCCTCCGGCGGTCGGGCAACCGCCTGCTCGTCCTCGAGCACTCGGGATCACCGCTCGGGCACGACGGCACGGGCGCGGCGCCCGCCACCGCCTGGATCGCCGAGACCTGGCTCTTGCCCTGAGCGCGACGCGATCGCCGCGCCGAGCGCGTAGCCGAGGACGATCGCCGCGAGATCGATCACGTCGAAGCTCCCCGGCGGCACCCCCCACAGCTGGCCGATCTCCGCGTAGGCCGCGACGATCGCGCCGCCGCCGAGCCACCACCGCTTCGCGCGCAGGGGGCGGCCCCGCCACACGAGCGCGAGGGCCGCGCCGAACGCCCAGCCCCACGCCGCATCGGGCGCGCTGCCGAGGACGGCGGCGGGCAGGGGCATCCGCCCGATCGAACCGCGGAGCGCGCGCACGCTCGACTCGGGGAGCCACGTCACGAGCTCGACGTCGGTGGTGCGCCACGCGACGTAGACGAGCACGCCGAGGACCAGCGGCAGGACGACGTGAAGCGCCACACGCACGAGCTTCTTCTAACACCCACCAGCTGATAGAGAAGGGGCGTGACGAACGACGCCGACACGCGCGCCTACTACGACGAGTTCAGCAAGAGCTACGAGAAGCACCGGCGGCCGAACGATCCCGGCGGGTACCACGCCCTCCTCGACGACCTCGAGATCGAGCTCGCCGAGCGCTACGGCAAGGGCAAGGACGTGCTCGAGTGCGGGTGCGGGACCGGCCTCATCC
>JBDHVD010000757.1:0-2950 GCA_039809525.1 Labilithrix sp.
GCGGACCAGGCCGTCCAGCCGATCGCCGTAGTCGAGGAGACGCCGCGGATCCTTCGTGCTCATCGCGACCTCCTCTGCGCCTCGAGCCGCTTGGCCGCGGCGATCACCAGCTTGCGCGCCGAGCGCAGGCGCGAGTACGCGGTCGCCACCGGGCAGCCGCAGACCTTCGCCACCTCCTCCATCGGGAGCTCCTCGACCTCGTAGAGGACGAAGACGGTGCGTCGATCGTCGTCGAGCACGTTCAGCAGTCGGTCGAAATCGGCGCGCGCCTGGCTCGCCTGCATGGCTTCCTCCGGACCCGGACCGGAGGCCTCGGTCACGAGATCGATGTCGATCGCGGCGGTCGTCGGCGGACGCGTGCGGCGCAGGCGCATGGCCTCGCGCACGCAGATCCGATAGAGCCACGCTCGCATCTGGTTGCGCTCCTCGTATCGACCGAGGGCGCGGTGGACGATGATGAAGACGTCCTGGGTGAGGTCGTCGAGATCGGCGTCGGGCACCCCGAGCCGCCGGAGGAGCCGGAAGACGAACGCCCCGTGCTCGCGGAACACGTCCTCCACCGTGATCGCCGGAGAGGCGAGCACCGAAGCCGTCGCGAATTGAGCCAGAGCCGTCACGTCTCCCGTCCCTTGCCCCGTAGAAGGCGGGTCGGTCGCGTTTTTCTCAAAAAAAGTGAACGGCGACTCCGAGGCTCGACTGGACGGCGACGGGGGCGGGCTCGAGGAGGGTCTGCTCCCGTCCGGCCTGATCCCGGTAGGTGAAGTGAGGGCGCTCGAGGAGGAAGGCGACTTGGGCGGCAAGAAAGGGCTCGATCGAGAGGTTTCCCCGCGCGCGGAGACGGTAGCCAAAGCGGCCCTCCGCGAGAACGCCGAGGAGCATCGAGCTCTCCGATGTCCGGGACAGCCCCGACGATCGCGCCCGGAGGATCCCCGCGTCGACCCCGGCGCACGTCGACAGCGTCGTCTCCGCGCCACGGACGAGCTCGACGCACCCGGCGAGCGCGCCCCCGAAGCGGTCGATCTGCGCGCTCGGGCGGGTCCCGGTCCGCTGCGATGGCCAGACCTCGGCGCGCGCGATCGCGAAGAGCCGCGGCACCGGCGGCGTGATCACCGCGCCCGCGCCGATCCCCCACGCGACCCCGGGGAGCACGCCGCTGCCGAGCGCGATCTCCGCGGCCGGCGCGGCTTGCCAGCGGATCGGCCGGCGCGGCCTCGGCGGCGGGGGCACCTCCGCCGGCGGCGGCTTCGGCGGAGGGGGCGTCACCACCCGAGGAGGAGGCTGGGGCTCGGGCGCGTTCGGCCGCGGCTCGGTCGTCGTCCGCTCGGGCCCGATCATGATCGCGAGGACGACCGCCAGGGTATCGAGCGCCTTGGGGCAGTCGTCCTCCGGCAGGGGCACGTCTCTACGGCCGAGCTCGATGCCCGCGCGATCGTGCTCGACGATGTGCGCGTCGGATCGCTCGTAGGTGACGACGAACGCGATGTCGGCCGCGTCCGGCGCGACGAAGACCGGCCGGCGGAGCCGCTGCTCGACCGCCGCGACGAGCGCCTCGTCCCCGCCGCACGCGGCGAGCGGCGCCGCCTCTCCTTCCGTCGCCAGCGAAAAGCCGATCGGTCGCTCGCCGGCGGCGTGCGCGGGCGCGATGTGAAGGAGGGTCGCGAGGCCAAACGCCACCATGGCGAGAGCGCGACCGCACAGCGACTTTCGAGTCTGCATTTCACGCATTGCGAGACTGAAAGCTTTCGGGGGGTTGGCCCACGTGATCCCGCGCACTTCGCGCTGGTACGGAATCCGCATATAGGCCGGCCAGCGCCGCGGCGAGGCATCGTCCCCCCCCCGAGCCCGCCGCGGCGTCTCTTCTTCCCACCATCTCCGGTCAATCGGTGATGGTGATGCGGGTGATGAGGTCGCCCTTCGCGATCCTCCCCGCGACGTCCCGGCCCGACGTGACCTTGCCGAACACGGTGTAGCGTCCGTCGAGGTCGGGCTGCGCCCCGAGCGTGATGTAGAACTGGCTCCCCGCGGAGTCGGGCCTCGCGCTCTTCGCCATCGCGATCGCGCCGTCGACGTGGAGGAGCCCGCTCGCCTCGTCGGCGATCGTGTAGCCGGGCCCGCCCGTCCCGTCGCCGTTCGGATCGCCGCCCTGGATCACGAACCCGGGCTCGACGCGATGGAAGGCGAGCCCGTCGTAGAACCGATCGCGCGCGAGGAAGACGAAGTTGTTCACCGTGCGCGGCGCCGCCTTCGCGTCGAGGGTGACGACGATGTCACCTTTCGCCGTGGTGATCGTCGCCGTGTACGTCTTCGCGGCGTCGATCGTCATCGCCGGCGGCGCGGCGTAGCGACCGGGCTCGCCGCCCGAGGGCTCGCGCGACGAGCTCGTGGAACAACCACCACTGGCCAGGAGAGCGACCAGGGCGAGCACGTGCACGAGACGAAGCATGGGCGGCACATTGTGCTCGGCGCACCCCGCGGACTCCAGTCCGGGTTTCGTTGCCGGGATCTCCCCGCAGTGGACGCTCCGTCCACGCCCTCCATGCGCGAACACCGCGGAAATCGCCGGATCCGCTCCACGGCGCGACGCTTGCTCTCTCGCCCGGACATGCGTCGCCAGGTGTCCTCGCCCGATCTCGAGCTCCGCTTCGATTCGCTGTCCAACGAGGAGGTCGCCGCCGCGTCCGAGCGCACGCCCGGCTTCGACGTGGCCGCCCTCGCGAGCGTCGCGGGCCTCCGCAACACGCAGGGCGAGGTCCCGCTCGACGGCTTCGTCCCCCTGCGCACGAGCGCGGGCATCCCGCGCGAGCTCCACAACGCGGCGAAGCGCGTGATCGCGCACGTCGACGGCGTCCGCTCGCTCGAGCAGATCGCGAAGAGCGCGCGCCTCCCGCTCGCGGACACGGTGACGATCTTCTTCGAGCTCCTCGCGCTCGGCGTCGTGCAGTGCGCCGAC
>JBDHVD010000758.1:0-2919 GCA_039809525.1 Labilithrix sp.
TGCGGGCGCGGGTGCTGGCGCGGGCACGGGCGCGACGCGGGCGTCGAGCAGCGCGGGCGCGGTCCTCGACGCCTCGGCGATCGACGCCGCATCGACGCGCGCGGTCTGCTCCGCGCCGCTCGCGTCCGCCGTCCGCGCGACGGCGACGCGCACGCGTCCCTCGCCGCCGATCACGCTCACGCGCACGAGCCCCGTGGTCCCGCGCGCGCGCGCGGCGGTGCACACCGCGGCGACGACGTCGCGGGCCTCGTCCTCGGCGACGCCGAGGAGCAGCCCCGCGCGACAAGAGGAGGGGAGCGGCTCGGCGCCGGCACGCGCGGCCCACGTGGCGGCGGCGAGGACGCCGGCGGCCACGGCGAGGCGACGGACAATTGGTTGAACCATTCAGCCATTCGCCAGCAAGACCGAGGCCACCCGGGCCGTCCGCGACAACCCGCGGATCCGGCGACCGGCGCTGCCGCGCGCGCTTCGCACCGACGTGCACGATCGCGGGAAGCGCGCTGCGCGCCGTGAAATCCGCTGCGCACGTCGGACTCCGCCAAGTGCGCGACCTCGCGTGCCGGCGCGCCTCGCGCAACGGGGGCACGTGGCTTGCGAGCAACTCATCAACTGGTTGAACCATTCGAGGAGGTTCTCGTGACCGGACGTTCCCTCGCGCTCGTGGCCCTCCTGGCCGCCGGCGTGCTCGCCCCGCGCGCCGCCGCCGCCCAGCCGGCGGCCGCGCATCGAACCGTCGCCGCGCCCGAGGCGACCGTGCTCGCGATCGACAGCGGGGATCTCGTCGTCGATCTCGGGACGCTCAAGGGGGCGCACGAAGGACAGATCGTCGAGCTGTGGCGCCCGCTCCGCTTGCGCCATCCGGTGACCGGGCAGATGCTCACCGATCGCTTCCGCCTCGGCACCATCCGTCTCGCCCAGGTGCAGCCGACGCTCGCGCTGGCGAGGGTGGAGGGCACGCTCCTCCGGCCGCCGTCGACCGGCGATCACGTCCTCGTCTCGGAGAGCGACAAGAAGACGCCGTACGACGCCGCGCCTCCCGCATCGGCGCCTGCACCGGCCGCTGCGCCCTCCCCCTCCCCCTCGCCGCGCGTGGTCGTGCCCGTCGATCCGGACGCGCAGGCGCTCGCCGATCTCATGTCCGCGCTCGAGGGCGCCTCGCCGGAGACGCGCGCGAAGGCATACGCCTCGTTCGTGCGCGCGCGGCCGAACAGCCGCTTCGCCCGCGTGCTCGAGGAGGAGATCGCCGCGCTGCGCAGCCGCAAGGCCGAGGGCCCGCCGCGCGAGGCGCCGCCCGCCTACGAGAGCGCGTTCACCCCGATCGGACGCATGCGCCCGGGCGTCCCTCATCGCATCGCCGTCGAGCTCGATCCCCGCTTCGTCGGCGCCGTCGTCCACGTGCGCCACAAGGGGAGCCCGCAGTACCGCTCGCTCCCGATGGAGAGCCTCGGCGCGCGCTACTGGGGCGCCACCCTGCCCGGCGACGCGATCGCCGAGCCCGGCGCCGAGTACTTCGTCGAGGGCGTGACCGGCGCGGGCGGCGGCAGCGTCGCGGTGATCGGCAGCGCCGAGCAGCCGAAGGACGCGCCCGTCGAGCCGCGCCCGCTCACCGGCAAGGAGCCCGGCACGCTCGCGCGCGTCGACCTGTGGAGCGAGTACGCGTCGTTCAACACCCGGCGCGCGAACGACTACCTGTTCCAGACCGAGGGCCAGTTCGGCTGGCGCCTCCACGACGTGGGCATCCGCGCGGTCCGCTCGGGCTTCGGCGTGCTCCGCGGCAAGGGCGGCTCGCTCGTCGATCTCGATCAGCTCGACCTCCCGCCGAAGGACGTCGGCCTCACCTACGGCTACGTCGAGACCGAATTCGGTCTCGGGCCGAGCTACGGGCTCCTCGCACGACCGATCCTCGGCCTGCGCGAGGGCGGCGTCACCGGCGGCGCGCAAGGGTTCGTGCGCGTGGGCAACGACCTGAAGACGAACCTCCTCATCGGCGGCGAAATCCTCGGCACCGTGGGCCTCCGCGGCATCGTGCAGCTCGACTGGCGGACGATCCCGCGCGTGCCGATCATGCTGCGCAGCGAGGTGACGAACCAGCCCGCCGGCAGCGGCGGCGACGTCGGCGCGCGCGCGATCGGACAGATCGGCTACGAGGTCGTCACCGATCTCACGCTGAACGCGCGCCTCTCCTACCAGGGACGAACGATCAACCACGCCGGTCCCGGCGCAGGCCTCGGAGTGAGCTACCAATGGTGAAGCGCATCGCAGTCGGGCTCTGTGCCCTGTTCCTCCTCGCGTCGACGCCCGCGCGGGCGGAGGAGACGAAGCCGCAGCCGGCCATCCACCACGCGCCGCGGAGCACCGCGCAGCTCGGCGAGGACGTGACCATCGGCGCCACCATCGATCGCGCCGATCGCGTACGGCGCGCGCTCCTCGTCTACACGTCCGAGAGCGCGACGGGCGAGGTCGAGTTCCAGCGGTCGAGCGACTCGGATCGCCCGTACGTCGCGGTCATCCCCGCGGCCGCGGTGCGTGCGCCGATGCTCGCCTACGCCATCGAGCTCGAGACCACGGACGGCGAGCGCGTGCCGGCGTTCGCGACGCGCACGCAGCCTCACCCGGTCACCGTGCTCGACGCGCCCGAGGACGCGCGCGAGGGAGCGCTGCTCACGCGCCTCCGCGGCCGGCGCTCGGTCGTGCAGGCGGGCGGCGAGTACGTGAGCTTCGGGACGAGCACCGCCCTCGTGCCGGTCCCCGAGGGCCCGCCGCAGGAGCGCCGGGTGCGCGATCAGTACTACCGCGCCGAGGGGAGCTACACCTACCGGCTGCTCGGCACGGTCTCCGAGTTCGGGATCCGCGCCGGCGTCATCCGCGGCCGATCGGTGGTCGCGGGCGAGATCGATCCGAGCAAGTACGACGTCGGCC
>JBDHVD010000759.1:0-2891 GCA_039809525.1 Labilithrix sp.
CCGCCGGCGAACGCGTGAGTGGGTGAGGTCATCGTCGCTTCCCCTGTGAGCGGAGGTCGCGCATGCGGATGCGATGCGCGTGCCACGCGCAGGATCGAGGGCTCGCTCGCGTGTGCCGCCGCGCGCGCGCAACCGCTGCGCACGCTCGGCGCCGGGATTGCGCCGTCAGCCGGTCACGCGGAGATCGACCGCGTCCACCGCGCGGACGCCGTGCATCGCCTTGACCGCGCCGACGATGGCATCGCGCTCGGCGGTCGAGCCGCACTCGCCGGAGACGGTGACGACGTCGCCCGCGACCGCGAGGACGACGTGCTTGGCGACGTGGGCGGCGTGCCGGACGAGCGCCTGCTCGACGACCGCGCGGAGCGCGTGCGTGCCGACCGCCGGGCTCGCGACGGCGATGCGGTTGTCGACCGAACGTACGCCGCGCACGCGACCGACCGCTTGCGCGATGTCGTCGCGCTCGGCGAAGTAGCCGACGGTCCCCTCGAGCACCACGATCCCCGCCGACACCGTCGACCGGATGTTCTCGCTCGGCGCGTCGACGTCGTGCTCGAGCGCGTGACGTACGCGATGCGCGACGTCGACGTCCTCCTCGGTCGAGCCGTGCTCGGCGCCCACCTCGAGCTCGTCGACGACGTCGTGCACCGCGCGCACGCGATGCACCGCCTCCCGGGCCGCGCTGCGCTCGGGCCACGACGCGACGGCTCCGGTCAACGTCACGATCCCGCGCTGCACGTCGACCGTGATGTTGCGCTGCCGCACGCGCGTGTCGCGGTCGAGCTCGGCGAGGACGTCCTTGCGGATCTGCGAATCCAGCGGTTGCGCCGTGGCCATGCCCCTCGTCGCAGCAAGCGATGTTCCACATGCGGTCCCGGTCCTGCGAGCGTATCCTCCGAACCCTTTCGGCCGCTCCCTGGCTCTCACGGACGATCCATGTGGAAGAGACTGCTTGTTCCCTGCGATTTCTCGGCCTGCGCGGACGCCGCGCTCGCCCTGGCCATCGAGCTCGCCCGTACCCACGGCGCCGAGCTCTCCCTCCTCCACGTGTCCGATCTGCCGCCCAACCTGGAGGCCGACGCGCGGATCGCCCCGCCCGACGGGGCCGCGCCGATGCGCGTCGCCGACTACGTGACGCGCGGTGCCGCGGCCCGGCTCGAGGCGGTGGCGAAGCCGGCGCGGGCGGCGGGGCTCACGGTGTCGGTCCGAGCGGTGACCGGCGACGTCGCGACCGAGATCCTGCGGACCGCAGACGAGCAGGCCATGTCGGCCGTCGTCATCGGCACCCACGGGCGCACGGGGCTCTCGCACCTCCTGCTCGGCAGCGTGGCCGAGAAGGTCGTACGGGCGGCGAAGGTGCCGGTCGTCACCGTCCGCTTGCCCGGTCCCGAGGCGCGCGCCACCGAAGAGGAGCGTGCAGCCGAGGACGAGCTCGCAGGTTGAGGCCGCGATGATGTTGATCGTTGCAGCCCTGCTCGCGCTCGTGATCGGCCTCGTGCTCGGAATGCTCGGGGGCGGCGGCGCGATCCTCACGCTCCCGATGCTGGTCTACGTCCTCCACGTCGAGGCGAAGCCGGCGATCGCCACCTCGCTGTTCGTCGTCGGCGCGACCAGCGTGATGGGCACCGTGCTCCACGCGCGGGCGGGCAACGTCCGGTGGAAGATCGGGCTCGTGTTCGGCGCCTCGGCGATGGCCGGCGCGTTCGCCGGAGGACGCACCGCGCACCTGCTCCCGGGCAAGGTGCTGCTCGTGGTGTTCGCCGTGCTGATGGTGGTCACCGCCATCGCGATGCTCCGCGGACGGAAGGAGGAGTCCGCGGCGAGCGAGCCCGCGATCGGTCGCGTCCTCGTGCTCGGCGCGGGCGTCGGGCTCCTCTCCGGCCTCGTGGGCGCCGGGGGCGGCTTCCTCATCGTGCCGGCGCTGACGCTCTTCGGAGGCGTCGCGCTCCGCGAGGCGATCGGCACGTCGCTGTTCGTCATCACCCTCCAGTCGTTCGCCGGCTTCGCCGGTCACATCGGCCACGTGCAGCTCGACTGGCCGCTCGTCCTGCTCGTCGCGGGCGCCGCCGTCACCGGCGCGATCGCCGGCGCGAGCCTCGGCAAGAAGGTCCCCGTCTCCGCGCTCCGTCGCGGCTTCGCCTGGCTCGTGCTCGCCATGGGCCTCTTCATGTTCTCGAAGGAGCTACCGCTGATCGCCGCGCTCCCGCTCGGCGCCGCGTCGCTCCTCGCCCTGTACCTCGTCACCCGGAAGAACAACAACGCATGCACGACTTCACTCCCGTCCCCGCCTTCATCGGCGGAGCGCTGATCGGCCTCTCGGCATCCCTCTTCCTGCTCGGACACGGCCGCGTCGCGGGCATCAGCGGGCTCTACGGCAGCATCTTCCGCCGCGGCGCCGCCAACAAGATGCTCGCGATGTGGTTCGTCGCGGGCCTCGTCCTCGCGGGCTTCGTCGTCCGGCTCGTCCATCCGGCCGCGTTCGCCTCGACGTGGACCCCGAGCCTGCCCCTCGCCCTCGTCGCCGGCCTCGTCGTCGGCGTCGGCACGCAGCTCGGCAACGGCTGCACCAGCGGTCACGGCGTGTGCGGCATCAGCCGTCTGTCGATCCGCTCGCTCGTCGCGACGGTGACGTTCATGGCCACCGGAGGGATCACCGTGTTCCTCGTGCGGCACGTCCTCGGGGGTGCGCGATGAAGGCGAAGCTCACCGCCCTCGGCGCCGGCGCGCTCTTCGCCGTCGGGCTCGCGATCTCCGGGATGACGCTGCCTTCGAAGGTCACCGGCTTCCTCGACGTCGCCGGGGCCTGGGACGCGAGCCTCGCGTTCGTGATGATGGGCGCGATCGCGGTCCACTTCGTGGCGCAGCGTCTCGTGCGGAAGCGCTCGGCGCCC
>JBDHVD010000760.1:0-2876 GCA_039809525.1 Labilithrix sp.
TCGAGCGGGTTCTTGCCGCCGGCTCCCCCCGCGGAGGACGGCGCGACCGCGTGCACGACGGGCAAGGCGTGCGGCGACGGCGGCGTCTGCGCGGGCAACGTGTGCTGCACCGCCAAGCTCGCGTGCGGCGACGTGTGCTGCGCGGGAGGCGAGGTCTGCTCGTTCGGCAAGTGCGCCGTGCCGGGCGCGGTGTGCCGCGACTCGACCGATTGCGCCTCCGGGCAGTACTGCGAGCTCTCCCTCGGCACGACCACCGACGGCGGGGTGAAGGATGCCGGCAGCGACGCCGCCGCGTGCATCACCGGCGTCGATCGCACCGGGCGCTGCCTCCCCCGCCCGCCCGCGTGCGCGCCCGATGCCGGCGCGCCGGCCGACGGGGGCGCCGGCACGTGCGTCGAGAAGTGCGAGTACAAGCCGCCCACCGCGACGTTCACGCCGGTGCAGAAGCTCGCCTGGGGCGCGCAGACGATCGCCCCGTTCGCGACCGACGTGATGATGGCGCCGATCGTCATCGAGCTCGACGACGACGACTGCGACGGCAAGGTGACCGAGCGCGACATCCCCGAGATCGTCTTCTCGACGTTCCAGAGCGGCGCGTACGAGACCAACGGCGTGCTCCACGCCATCTCGGCGGTCAACGGCGCCTTCGTCGACAAGTGGCAGGTCCCGAACGCCATGACCTCGACGGTGATCAACCCGACGAAGCAGATCGCCGCCGGCAACTTCGACGGCAAGCCCGGCAACGAGGTCGTCGCGTGCGGCCTCGACGGCAAGGCGCACGCGTTCCGCGGCACCGACGGGGCCGAGCTCTGGGCGAGCCCGGTGGTCACCTGCTTCATGCCGTCGATCGCCGACCTCGACGGCGACGGCAACGTCGAGGTGATCGTCGAGGGCGCGATCCTCGACGGCGCGACCGGAGCGATCGAGCACGTGTTCACGCCGCCGCTCAACGGTCCCTTCGTGGTGAGCGACCTCGACTCGGACGGCGTCCTCGACGTCGTGACCTCGTCGCGCGGATATCGGGCCGACGGGACGATGTTCGTCGACACCGGCATCGCCACGACCGCGAGCTTCCCCGACGACTCGGACTGGAAGGGGCCGTGGGCCGGCGTGGCGGACTTCAATCTCGACGGCAAGCCGGAGGTGGTGGCCGTCGACAACATGGCCCACGCGGTCCTCGTCTGGCGCTACGACGCGGCCGCTCCGCAGAAGTTCACCGTCGTCCGCCAGCCGGTGGACATGAACGCGAAGTTCGCCGCGAACGGCTGCGGCGGCTGGGGCGCGACGCACGGCGGAGGCCCGCCGACGATCGCCGACTTCGACCGCGACGGCGTGCCCGACGTCGGGCTGGCCGGCGGCATCGGCTACGTCGTGTTCGACGGCAAGAAGCTGGTGAACGCCGCGGTCGCGGGCGTCGACACGATCATGTGGGCCAAGTCGACGACCGATTGCTCGTCGGCCTCGACCGGGAGCACGGTGTTCGACTTCGACGGCGACGGTCGCGCCGAGGTCGTCTACTCCGACGAGCAGCGCCTGCGCATCTACGAGGGCGCGACCGGCAACGAGCTCGCGTCCGTGTGCAACACCACGGCGACCCTGGTCGAGTTCCCCCTCGTCGCCGACGTCGACAACGACGGCCACGCGGACATCGTGGTCGTCTCCAACGCGTACACGCAGACCTGCAACGACGGAATGACGAGCACGAAGCAGGCGGGCGTCCGCGTCTTCGGCGACGCGAACGGCTCGTGGGTCCGCACGCGTCGCGTGTGGAACGAGCACGCGTACCACGTCACCAACGTCGCCGAGGACGGCACCATCCCGAAGAACGAGCCCGCCAACTGGAAGCAGGCCGGCCTGAACGACTTCCGCCAGAACAAGCAGCCCGGGAGCGAGTTCGCCGCCCCGAACCTCGTGGCCTCGATCGCCCCGCTCTGCCCCGCGAAGAACGGCATCGTCGTCACCGTGCGGAACGTCGGCGAGGCGCTCGTCCCGGCCGGCGTCGTGGTGGGCGTCTACGCCGGCACGCCGTCGAGCGGCACGAAGATCGGCAGCGTCACGACCACGCGCGCGCTCTACCCGGCCGAGTCCGAGCCGCTCGATCTCCTCTTCGCCGGCCCGGCGCCCGCGTCGGTCTACGCGATCGTCGACGACGGAGCACCGCCGCATCCGAGCTGGCACGAGTGCCGGACGGACGACAACACCACGAAGGCGACCTCGATCGCCTGCAACGGCCCGAACTGACGCGCGTCGCTACGAGACGAGCTCGAGCTGCAGCCGCGGTCGCTACGCTCGCCGAACTTGCGCGCTCAGCTCACGAGCTCGAGCTGAAGGCGCGTACGACCCACGATGATCTCGGCGGCCTGGTGGGAACCTCACGGTTCCCTCGTCGCGCTTCGCGCGCCGAGCCTCCCTCCCTTGCCTCGTCCTCGCCCGCGCGCACGCCTTCGGCGCTCGGCTCGCTCCGCTCGCCGAACTTGCGCGCTCAGCTCACGAGCTCGAGCTGAAGGCGCGTACGACCCACGATGATCTCGGCGGCCTGGTGGGAACCTCACGGTTCCCTCGTCGCGCTTCGCGCGCCGAGCCTCCCTCCCTTGCCTCGTCCTCGCCCGCGCGCACGCCTTCGGCGCTCGGCTCGCTTCGCTCGCCGAACTTGCGCGCTCAGCTCACGAGCTCGAGCTGAAGGCGCGTACGACCCACGATGATCTCGTCGCCGGGGACGAGCTCTTGCTCGCCCTTGATGCGGACGAACACGCCGGTGCGCGAGCCGATGTCGGTGAGGACGATCGAGCCCGCCTGCTCCTCGATGAGGCAGTGCTGATCGTCGACGAGCGGATCGGCGGTGAACACGAAGTCGCCGATCGCCGAGCCGATCTGCA
>JBDHVD010000761.1:0-2859 GCA_039809525.1 Labilithrix sp.
CGCCGGATGCGCAGCGCCTGCTCGAACGCGTCGAGGGCGAGCTTGAACTGTCCCGAGTCCTGGTAGACGAGCCCGAGGTTGTTGAGCGACAGCGCGATCGAGCGCCGATCGCCGAGCTTCCGTCGCACGGTGAGCGCGCGCTGCGTGTACTCGAGCGCGCGGTTGTAGTCGCCGCGGAGCCAGTGAAGCTTGCCGATGTCGTCGACGGTGCTCGCGATGCCGCGCTCGTCGGTGGCCTCCTCGAAGAGGTGGAGCGCGGCCTCGAGGTGCACCTGCGCGTCGTCGAGCCGGCCGGTGTCGCGGAAGAGCCGCCCGATCCGGCCGTGCGCGGCGCCACCCTTCGACTTCAGGTTGAGGCGGTAGGCGCGGACGAGCATCTCGTTGAACGCGTCGAGCGCCTCGTCGTTCTTGCCCAGCACCTGCAGGACGTCGCCGTAGTGGTGCAGCGCGCGGAGCTGCTGCTCGGTCGATCCCTCCGCGCCGTCGCGCAGGAGCGTCAGGCCCTTCACGTAGTACTCGCTCGCCTTCGCGTTCGCGTACCGCTCGCGCGCGAGGTGCGCTGCATCGAGGTACGTGGCCGCCGCCTGCACCACGAGCCCCGCGTGCTCCTGGTGGCGGGCGAGCATGCCCATGTACTCCTCGTGCGTGC
The DNA here is from genome assembly GCA_039809525.1 of Labilithrix sp. GTDB lineage: Bacteria > Myxococcota_A > Polyangia > Polyangiales > Polyangiaceae > Labilithrix. Next base: position 650 of record JBDHVD010000761.1, read on the forward strand.
GCACGTGCGGCTTGAACGAGAGCCAGTCGGCGATCGCCTTGTGGAAGCGGCGCGCCTGCGCCTTCGGCAGGAGCTTGAGGAGCTTCTCGCGCTCGAGGTTGTGCTTGAACGCGTACTCCTCGTCGTCCGGGAACGTGCTGTCCGGTCCGACGCCGAGCGTGAGGATGTAGTCGCGGTCCTTGAGGTCCGCGAGGATGTCCTTGATCACGAGGTCGTCGCTGACGTTCTCGCGTGACCAGACGTCGGGCACCTTCGTGTCGAGACGCGCGATCGAGAGCAGGCCTCCGAGCCAGAACACGCTGCCCATCGTCGCCGCACGCTCGAGCAGGTCGCGCTCGGGCGGAGCGAGCGCCGCGATCCGGGCCTGGATCGCGTCCTCCACCGTGAGCGGCAGCTTCACGTTCGCGAGGCGATCGATGTGGACGCGCCACCTCTCGATCTCCGCGAACTCGTCCTCCACCTCGATCACCCCGAGGTCGAGGAAGATGCGCACCGTGCGCTCGAGGAGCGCGGGGTTGCCGCCGGCGAGGGTCACCGCGCTCTCGACGAGCTCCTCGACCCCCTCGACCTCGCCGCACGGCGCGAGGAGCTCCTCCATCACGCGCGCCGAGTCGGTCTCGCTGAGCGGAGAGAGCTCGACGATCCGGTGACGGGAACCGCCGTGGCGTCTCCAGTCCTCGCGGTGCGCGATCATGTCCGGGCGCGCGAGGCAAAGGAGGAGGATGGGCGCATCGAGCGTGTCGACGAGGTGCCCGAGCAGATCGAGCGACTCGTCGTGCGCGTCGTGCAGGTCGTCGAAGACGAGGACGATGGGGCCGCGCTTGCCGTCGGGTCCGAGCGCCGCGGGCTTGCGCGCGCCGGGCCTCGGCGTCGACTCGAGGTCCGGATCGGTGTCGCGGTACTGCACCGGGACGTGCGACGCGTCCGCCTCGAGGAAGCGCTTGATCACCGCCGCGCGCAGGTTGCGCATCTGCAGCGGATCGCCCTTCACCGCCTGGATGATGGGCGAGTCCATGAACTCGAGCTCGAGGAGCTGGCCGAGGAAGTAACAGACGTCGCCGACCTTCCGGTCCTCGAGGACGCCGGCGACCTGCGCGCGGACCTGCGCCTTCGCCGCCTCCGGATCCATCCCCTCGACGATCCCGAAGCGCGCGCGGAGGACGCGCGCGAAGACGTCGTAGGCGCCGCCGTCCGCGCGGGCCGAGCCGCGGAAGACACGGGGCGCCCCGTGCTCGCTCTGCCGCTGCTTCGAGAGGAAGTCGCGGACGAGGCGCGTCTTGCCGATGCCCGTCGCGCCGATCAGCGTGAGCGTGCGCGTCTTCTTGTCGTCGCGGACGAGGCGGAGCGCGTCGTCGAGATCACGCAGCTCGGCCGCGCGACCGACGAGCGCGGCTCGCCGATCGATCGTTCCGAAGCCCTGAGGGGCGAAGCTGACGCTCTCGGCCATGAGGCAGCGCGGCTTCTACCATAGCATCGCGCCCGGGGAACCCCCTGCGGGCACGGGCCGTCAGGGGTACGAGGAAGCCCCGATCACGCGCGCGTGCAGGTGGAGGAAGCCGACGTCGAGCACGGCCGCGTCCGCGGATCGGCCGAGCGCGAACGTGAGCGCCACCGTGGCGACGAGCACGACGTCGAACCGCGCCGCCGGTGCGGAGCTCGGCCTCGGCCTGACGTGACGCGCTGGGGTTTCCTCGCGGTCGTGCTCTCGATCGGCACCATCCCTCGCGAGCTCCGCGGAGGCTGAGATGTCCGCCCGCGCGAACGTGCCGGCGCCGCCCACGCGGCTTCCGCGTTCCGCGGAGCGACATCGACCTTCGCGATCCCGCTCGGCCGCGCCTGCGTGTGCCCACGCACGCGCTCGCGCCGCTCGGTTGACCGCTCAGCGCGGGTCGTAGACCCCGTCGGGATCGTCGATCGCCGGAGGCGCCGGCGTCGGCGCCGGAGCGGGAACGTTCTGCGGCGGCGGCGGCGCGAGCCCCTCGATCGGCTTCGGGATCACCGCCGAGTCGAGGCCCGGCACGATCGGCGCGAGGCTCGGGGTCGAGTCGGCCGCGGCCGTCTCGTCCGACTTCACCGGCGGCGGCGCGGGCTTCGCGGGCGTGGCCGCCGGCGCGTGCGGCGCGGGCCTCGGCTGCGCGGCGCTCCCCGGCTTCGCCTGGGCCTGGGCCTGGGCCTGGGCCTGCGCGGCCGGCTGCGCGCGCCGGCGGTTG
>JBDHVD010000762.1:0-2857 GCA_039809525.1 Labilithrix sp.
CAGTTCGTCGCGCAGTGGGGGCTCCACGTCGAGCTCATCGCGCTCCAGGACATCCAGCTCCCGCAGCAGATGCAGGAGGTGATCGCGAAGAAGGCGATCGCCGAGCGCGACCGCCAGTACGTGATCATCAAGAGCCAGGCCGACCTCGAGAGCGCGAAGAACTTCGCCGAGGCGGCGCGCATCCTCCACGCGTCGCCGGGCGCGATGGAGCTCCGGCGCCTCGAGGCCCTGCAGAACCTCTCCGGCGGCACGAGCAAGGTGATCTTCGACCTCGCCAAGCCCGCCGGGGGCGAGACCCACGCGGCCGCGATGGCCGCGGCGATGGGCGCGAACGTGCGCATCGCCGACGGACGCGAGGAAGAGATCGAGGAGCAGGGCCCCGCGGCTCCGCCGGCGAAGGCCGTCCGCCGCGGTCCGTGACGGCATGGACGACGTCGCCCTCCGCCGGCTCGCGCTCGACGTGCTTGGCCCGCTCGGCGATCCGCGGGCGCGCGAGGCCCTCGAGCAGGGCGCGGCCGAGGTCGAGCCCGGCGTCGCGACCTGGGAGGGCTCGCACGGCGCCGTGATGGCCCATCGGGTGACGCTCGTGCTCCCGTCCGAGATCCACGCGCGCGTCATCGAGAGCCCGGCGGTGCTCGATGCGCTCGCCGCCGCGTTCGCCCGAGCGATCGCCACGCCCCTCACGACGCTCTACGATTTTCGCGTCCGCCTGGGCCGTTCGGGACGGATGCGCGGCAGCGGGCCCTATCGATGAGCTTGCACGCTGCGTCATCCGCTACTAGAAAGCCCGCCCCCCATGCAGCTTCGTAACGTGGCGATCGTCGCGCACGTCGACCACGGTAAGACCACCCTCGTCGACCACATGCTCAAGCAGGCCGGAACGTTCCGCGAGAACGAGGCCGTCGCCGAGCGTGTGATGGATTCCAACGATCTCGAGCGCGAGCGCGGGATCACCATCCTCGCCAAGAACACCAGCGTCCGCTGGAAATCGAAGAGCGGCGAGGTCATCAAGCTGAACGTCGTCGACACGCCAGGCCACTCCGACTTCGGCGGCGAGGTCGAGCGCACGCTCATGATGGCGGACGGCGCGATCCTCCTCGTCGACGCCGCCGAGGGTCCGCTCCCGCAGACGCGCTTCGTCCTCAAGAAGTGCCTCGACCTCGGCTTCCCCGTCATCGTGGTGATCAACAAGATCGACCGCGGCGACGCCCGCCCGAACGACGTCCTGAACGAGGTCTTCGACCTGTTCATCGACCTCGAGGCCACCGACGCGCAGACCGACTTCCCCGTCCTCTACGCCATCGGTCGCGACGGCGTCGCGAAGCGCTCGCTCGACGATCCGAACACCAACCTCGAGCCGCTCTTCGAGACCATCCTCGAGAAGGTCCCGCCGCCCAAGGCCGACCCGAAGGCGCCGCTCCAGATCCTGGTCAACAACATCGACTACGACGACTACGTCGGTCGCCTCGCGATCGGCCGCATCAGCGCCGGCACGATCAAGGCGAACCAGCCGATCGCCCTCCACAAGGACGGCAAGGTGTTGAAGGCCGCGATCAAGGTCCTCTCCACGTTCGAGGGCCTGAAGCGCGTCACCACCTCCGAGGCGCAGGCCGGCGAGATCATCGCCATCGCCGGCATCGACGAGGTCGACGTCGGCGACACCATCGTGGACCTCTCCGAGGGCTGGGAGGCCCGCGCCCTGCCCCGCATCGTCGTCGAGCAGCCGACGATCAAGATGCGCGTCGGCGTGAACACGTCGCCGTTCGCCGGCAAGTGCAAGGCGTCGAAGTACCTCACGAGCCGTCAGCTCCGCGAGCGCCTCGTCCGCGAGGTCCGCAAGAACCTCGCGCTCCGCTTCGAGGACACCGACTCGCCCGACACGTTCACCGTGCTCGGCCGCGGCGAGCTCCAGCTCGGCATCCTCGTCGAGACGATGCGCCGCGAGGGCTACGAGATGCAGCTCGGCAACCCCGAGGTCGTCACCAAGACCGAGGACGGCGTCGTCTACGAGCCGTACGAGCTGTGCGTCATCGACGTGCCCGACAACTTCATCGGCGTCGTCAGCGAGCGCCTCGGCGCCCGCCGCGGCCGCATGACGAAGATGTCGAACCACGGCCACGGCCGCGCGCGCCTCGAGTTCCGCATCCCGAGCCGTGCGCTCATCGGCTTCCGCGGCGAGTTCCTCACCTCCACGCGCGGGACGGGCCTCCTCACCACCCAGTTCGACGGCTGGGAGCCGTGGGGCGGCGTGATGCCGAAGCGCCAGCTCGGCGCGATCGTCGCCGATCGCGCGGGCGTCGCCACGCCGTACGCGATGAACCACCTCCAGGCGCGCGGCACGTTCTTCATCTCGCCGGGCGCCGAGGTCTACGAGGGCATGATCGTCGGCGAGCACAATCGCCCGAGCGACGCCGACGTGAACTTCGTGAAGGAGAAGAAGCAGACGAACGTGCGCAACCACGGCAAGGACGAGAACGTCATGCTCGCCGTGCCGCGCACGCTCACCATCGAGAGCGCGATGGAGTGGATCGACGCCGACGAGCTCGTCGAGGTCACCCCCGACGCCATCCGCGTCCGCAAGCAGATCCTCCAGTGCAACAAGCGCCCGCGCCGCGCCGAGGCCATCGAAGAGGCCGGCTCGCGCGGCATCGCCGCCGAGGAGTGAGCCAACCTCGAGGGGTGCCCTACCGGGCCCCCCGCATCGCCGCGGCCCTCGTCGATCGGCGCGCGCGGCGGGTCACCTCGCACGATCCGCGCGGAGCGATCGAGCTACGCCTCGATCCGCCCGGAACGCGGCCCGATCAGTCGAACCACTTGCTCGGCGGCGGGATGTAGATCCCGCCCGGGCCGGTCTTGC
>JBDHVD010000763.1:0-2824 GCA_039809525.1 Labilithrix sp.
CGGAGGCGCGGCCACTCCATGACGATGCGGCTCGACATCGTCACGAACGACGCGGGCGAGCTCGTCCGCCGCGAGCACGCGCGCGATCTCGGCGCCGGCGTCGTGGTGGCGATCTACCGGCTCGCGAAGCTCGCGCAGATGCACGACCTGACGAACCAGGCGTTCATGCGTCAGCTCGAGCAGACGCACCAGATGATCAACGAGTACTGCCTCCGCGCCGGGACGAACGTGAACGTCCTGTTCGCGCACAAGGCGGTCTTCGTCGCCGGCCAGCTGCTCAAGGGCTCGCGCGGCACCTACGACGCGGCCGCCGAGCTCGGCGAGATGTTCGAGCGCTTCGGCGGCTCCGATCTCTACATCTCGCGCGACCTCACGCGCGAGGAGCTCCTCGCGTTCGCGGAGCAGGTCTCGATGTGCCATCGGACCGGCGGGCAGTTCCGCTCGCCGACCACGAAGATCCGGCTCCGGCAGGTCACCGACGCGGCCCGTCTGCGCGGCATCGATCTCGAGGACCTGACGCCCGACCAGCGCATCGTGCGCGCCTACGCGTCCGCCGTCGTCATCATGCGGCGGTTCTTCGAGGACCTGAACGCGAGCAGGTACATCCTCCCGCGGCGCATCAAGCGCATCGCCCAGAGCCTCGTCGATCTCTCGGACGCGTCGACGGCCGCGTTCCTCGGCGTCACCGAGGTCCGCAACGCGAACTACGACGAGGCCGGCCGCGCGGCGAACACGGCGATCCTCGCGGTCTCGATCGCGCGCGAGCTCACGTCGGACCGCACGGCGCTCGCGCAGATCGCCATGGCCGCGATGATGCACGACGTCGCGCGACCCCGCGCGATGGCGCTCGCGGCGGCGGGCGGGCCCGCGATGCCCGGCATGCAGGGGCCGACGTCGCTCTCCGAGGACCAGGAGGACCGTCTCGCCTCCGGCGCCGCGGCGGTGCTCACCGCGCTCGGTCGCGTGAACGAGCCCTCGATCACGCGCACCGTGCTCACGTTCGAGGCGCTGTGGCTCCGGCGGCAGACGTGGCTCGGGCCCGTCTACTGGGGCGCGCGTGCGCCGACGCTGCACGCGTCGATCATCGCCGTCGCCCGGCGCTACAACGATCTGCTCACGCCGGAGCCCGGGCTTCAGCCTCCGACGCCGGACTACGCCGTCGCGGTGCTCGCGAACGAGCTGACCGATCCGCAGGACCGCAGCGTGCTCCGCATGCTCGTCTCGGCGCTCGGTCTCCTCCCGACCGGCACCGTCGTGCAGCTCGTCACCGGCGAGGTCGCGGAGGTCGTCCGCGGCGCGCGCGGTCTCGGCGACAAGCCGGTCGTGCGCCTGCTCGCCGACGCGAACAACCAGCCGTACGCGCAGCCGATGGATGTCGATCTCGCGCAGGACCCGCGCCGCGCGGTCCATCGTGTGCTCTCGGTCGACGGATGGCGCAAGGGCCTCGGGCAGCAGCCGACGTCGGACATCGAGCAGGCCTACGATCCCGACGCGCAGGAGAGCGCGCCGCCTCCGGCACCGGCCGCGGCGATGCCGCCGCCCGCGGCCGCGCACGTCTCGCCGCTCTCTCCCGTGCTGTCGCCGCACAACCACGTCGCGGCACCGCGCAGCGCGCAGAGCCCGTACGAGCAGCAGTACGCGGCGTGGGGCGACGAGACGGAGCCGAAGGAGAGCAAGCGCGACAGCTCCGTCAGCTTCGAGTCGTCGGAGCACCACTCGAGCCAGTCGATGCCGTCGATGGGCTCGAGCCCCTCGGCCGTCGCCGAGGCGATGGGCCGGATGATCAACGACTCGCTGCGTCCGCCCGCGCACGTCGGCCCGGCGAAGGACGCCGATCGGACGCTGTTCCAGCCGGGCACGCCCGAAGCAGCAGCCGCCCGCGCATCGAGCGCTCCGCGGTCCGCGTCGCCCGCAGTGACGGCGCGCGGCAACCTCGCGGCGACGCCGCTCCCGCACGTCCTCGTGTACATGCTCGATCACACGCTGAGCGGCAGCGTGGTCTTCGAGGGCGAGGGGAACGGCGACACCATCTACTTCGTCAACGGCGTCCCTGCGAAGGCGCGCCTCCGCGAGCCCGTCGCGCTCCTCGGCGACGTGCTGGTCGACGCCGGCGCGATGGACAAGGCGTCGATCGATCAGGCGGCGGACGCGGCCCAGCGCTCGCAGACGCTCTTCGGGCAGTACCTGGTGCAGAACGAGCTCGTCTCACCCGAGATGCTCGCGTGGGCCCTCGAATCGCAGCTCCTGCAGAAGATCGCGCACCTCGCGAACCTCGCGCCGGAGATCGAGTACTCGTACTACAAGGGCCAGGATCTGCTCGAGACGTGGGCCGTCGAGACGTCGCTCACGCATCCGCTCAACCCGATCCTCGGCAGCGTCCGCAACTGGAACGATCGCGCCCGCATCCGCGCCACGCTGAATCGCATCGGCAAGCACCCGCTCGTGCTGCACCCGGATTCGGACATCGCGACGCTCGCGCTGATGACCGAGGAGCAGACCGTCCTCGACGCGATCCGCGCGGAGGCCATCCCGCTCGCGCAGCTCTTCAAGCGCAACCTCGCGGACGAGGAGATCGTCTCGTCGCTCATCTACACGCTCGCGGTCACGCGACAGTTCGCGTTCAAGGGCCAGAAGAAGGGGCCGATGGCCGCGCGCGGCGCGGCCTGGCGCACGGGCTCGAACGCGCCCGCGGCGAGCTCCGGATCGATCCCGGCGATGGTGTCCGGCTCGGTGTCGATCGCGACGCCGGCCCAGCCGTCGCATTCCCGTCCCGCGATCGCGGCGGCCCAGCCCTCGTCCGCGTCCATGCCTGCGATCGCGCAGA
>JBDHVD010000764.1:0-2822 GCA_039809525.1 Labilithrix sp.
GGATCTTCTCCGCGAGCTCGCTCTCGAAGAACAGGCGCGCGAAGCGCTTCGCCACCTCGCCGAGCTTGCGCTCGATGACCGTCGCGAGCTTTCCCGGCCGGAAGATGCGCCCGAGCATCTCCTTCAGGCTCTTGATCAGCTCGATCTCGATCTGCGCGCGATCGTCCTCCGTGAGGTCGGGCCGGCTCAGCGGCGCCTGCTGCGCGCGCACCGCCTGCTGGAGCGACTGGAGCTCCGCGATCACCTGCGCGGTGACCGCGTCGAGCTCGGGGTTCGTCGCGAGCTCGCCCTTGTACTCGACGACCTTCGCCTCGAGCTGCTCGTCGCGCAGCGCGAGCGCCATGTCGGCGAGCGAGATCTTCGCCGCGGTCGACATGAAGCCGTCGGGCGTGGGCATCGGCCGGAACGCGCCGCTCTTCGAGGCGGCCGGCGGGGGCGGAGGCTTCACCTGGGGGAGTCGCCCGCGCTTGTCGTCCGCATCGCCCGCCATGGCGGGATCATACATCAGGGCTCGGTGGCCCGGAGGCGGATGACGAAGCGCGTCGGCTTCGCCGGCGAGGCCATCACCACGTCGCCGCCGTGCCGGCGCGCGACCTCGCGCGCGATGCCGAGCCCGAGGCCTGCGCCCGGCTCGAGCCGCGCGCGTGCGCCCCGGTGGAACCGCTCGAAGATGCGATCGCGGTCCTCCTCGGCGACGCCCTCGCCCTCGTCCTCCACCTCGATCTCGGCCCAGCGCGCGCCGTCCTCGACCCGGCCGCCGATGCGGACGCGCACCTCGCCCGGCCCGCCGTGCATCACGGCGTTGTCGACGAGGTTGCGGATCATGCGCACGAGCGCGACGCGCGCGCCGCGCACCGTCACGCGCTCCGGGCCGCGGTCGACGACGACGCGGGCGGGCGCGTGCGCGGCGGACTGCGCGACCGCCTCGTCGACGAGGTCGGCGACGTCGCTCTCCTCGTCCTGGCCCTCGACCGCGCCGCTGTCGAGGCGCGCGACGACGAGCAGGTCCTCCGCCAGATCGACGAGCCGGTTGGTGTCGTCGAGCGCGTCGCGCAAGGTCGCCTCGTACTCCGAGGGGCTGCGCTCGCGGCGGAGCGCGAGCTCGAGCTCGCCCCGCAGCGCGGTCAGCGGCGAGCGCAGCTCGTGGGCCGCGTGGGAGGCGAAGCGGCGCTCGGTCTCGATGAGCGCCTTGAGGCGATCGACCATCTCGCGGAGCGCGGCGCCGAGCGCGGCGACCTCCTCGTCGCGCGACCGCGACGCGATCGGCAGATCGAGCTCGCCCGCGGTGACGCGCGCAGCGGCGGTCGCGAGCTCCTCGATGCCCTTCGTCATCCGCCGTCCGAGCCACCAGCCGATCGCCAGGGTGAGCGGGAGGCACGCGACGACGACCCACCAGCCGACGGCGAGGAGCTTGCGCGCGTCGGCGTCCATGTCGCCGCGCGAGGCCGCGAGCAGGAGGTAGTGAGGCTCCGGCGAGTCTTCGTACGAGACCTGCACGAGCACGCCCCGGAGCGGCTTGCTGCGGAAGCGGAAGTCGAAGCACGATCCGGTGCGCGAGCGCGAGACGCCGATGTGATCGAGCGCGGGCGCGTGCGCGAACGAGGGCGTGTCCGCGACCACGGTGCCGTCGGCGCGGTAGAGGGCGCCGTAGGTCACGAGCTGCTCGAGCGGATCGGTCTCCTCCTTCTCGGCGTACTCGAGCTCGAGCGCTTTTCGTCCGTGCAGCGCCACCTCGCTGCTCTCCTCGCGCGCGCGCTCGCGGAGCCCCTGATCGAGCTCGTACTCCTGCACGCGATGGAACGACTCGAGCGTCACGACCCGTGCCGCGAGGAGGGTGCCGAGCGACGCGACGGCGAACGTGAGCGCGAAGCGGTGCCGGAGCTTCACTTCGGAGGCTCGGCGGCGGAGAGGCGATAGCCCGCGCCGCGCACCGTCTCGATGGTGGGCGCGTCGGCGCCGAGCTTGTCCCGCAGGTTCTTGATGTTCACCTCGAGGAGGTTGCTCCCCGGATCGCGCGTGAGCCGCCAGACGTGCGCGAGGATGTCCGCGCGGCTCACCACCCGCCCGGCGTGGCGCGCGAGCAGGACGATGAGCGAGAACTCGCGGGGCGTGAGGTCGAGGTGCCGGCCGTCGACCTGCACGATGCGATCGATCACGTCGACCGAGAGCGCACCGACGCGCAGGATGCGCTCCTCGACGCGGCCGCGCCGGATGGCCGCGCGGGCGCGGGCGAGCAGCTCGTCGAGGTGGAAGGGCTTGGTGAGGTAGTCGTCGACGCCGGCGTCGAGCGCGGTCACTCGCTCGACGACGTCGGCGCGGGCGGAGACCATGAGGATGGGCACGGCGTTGCCCGCGCGCCGGATCTCGCGGCAGACGCCGATGCCGTCGAGGTCCGGCAGCATCCAGTCGAGGACGATGAGCGCGTAGGTGTTGCGCGCCACGAGCGCGAGCGCCTCGCGGCCGCCGCGGCACGCGTCGACCGCGTAGCCGTCCTCGGCGAGCGCCTTCGCCAGGAAGCGCCCGAGCTTCTTGTCGTCCTCGACGACGAGGACCTTCATCGGATGCTCTGGATGGTGAGCGCCACGACCTGCGCGACGACGTCCTTCCAGGCTTCCGCGTGCCCGAGGCGGAACGTCCCCGCCGAGAGCGAGTACGTCACGCAGTCCGGCGAGTCGGCGAACTTGCGCGCGGCCTCGCTGTCGTCGCGCTGGTAGCCGAGGAACGCGTTCAGCGCGTGGACGCGCTCGTTGTCGCGGCGGGGCGGCACCACTCGCGCAGGCAAGAGCAGTTACTGACCAGGCGCGTCTCGTCGGCGCCGTAAC
>JBDHVD010000765.1:0-2788 GCA_039809525.1 Labilithrix sp.
CCAGACGTCGAGCTCCTGGACGCGCGCGAGCCACGCCTGCAGGTTCGCGAAGCTCTCCACCGGGATCTTCGCGACGCGCGTGTACATGAGCGGGGCGGCGATCGCGAAGTCGGCGATGGTGAGGCCGTCGCCCGACAGCCACGTCCGCTTCGCGAGGTGCTCGTCGAGGACCTTCGCGTTCTCCTTCACCAGCGTCTCGCCGCGCTGGACCTGGGCGGGATCGGGATCGCCCGCGCCGACCATCTTCTTCACCACGTTCTCCCAGTTGAGGATGGCGATCGCCGGGCCCCAGTGGTTCGCTCCCCAGAAGAGCCAGCGGTTCACGTCGGCGCGCGCCCGGAGGTCCTTCGGATAGATCGCGTTGCCGCCCTCGGTCTTGTCCGCGAGGTAGGCCATGATCGCGTTCGACTCCCAGAGCACGAGGTCGCCGTCGACCAGCGTCGGCACCTTCGCGTTCGGGTTCAGCGCGAGGTAATCGGGCTTGCGCTGCTCGAGCTTCGAGAGATCGACGATGACCGTCTCGACCGGGATGTTCAGGTGCGCGACGGTCATGGCGACCTTGCGCGAGTTCGAAGAGAACGGGAAGTGATAGTGCTTCATCGAGCGCTCCTGTCAGGCCACGTCTAGCGCAGACGGCCGACCGGAGCTGTCAGGATTGTGGAGCGCTCCGTGGAATCGCTTCATGCTGGCGACCATGCGCCCGATGTAGAGCGGGAACGTGATGTGGCCCCCCGGGATCCATTCGATCCGGGGCTCGCCCCACTCGCGCCACTGCGCGCGGACGTGCTCCGCGGTGATGTAGACGTCGTTCTCCGCGGCGATCCAGAGCTGCCGCTCGCGCGGGAGCTTCGGCCGGAGGCGCGCGAGGCCGAGGCGGTCGAAGAGCTCCTTGCGCTGCTTCCGGTCGATGCCGAAGCGCTCGAGATCGGAGCGCATGCGGTAGAGGATGGGCGCGTCCTCGACCGCCTCGCCGAGCCGGAGGTGCCCGCAGATGGGGATCACGTAGTCCGGCGGAGGATCGACGCACGCGAGCGCCATCGTGAGCCCGGCGCCGAGGCTGATCCCGGTCACGCCGATCTCCTCGTAGCCCTCGCTCTGCCGAAGCCACGCCATCAGCGTGCGCACGTCGATGATCGACTGGCGGACCGACTCGACGGAGCGCACGAGGTCGGCGCTCCAGAAGAACTCGCCGTGGAAGAGCGCGCTCTTCGGGTTGCGGCTGCCGTGGAACGGGAGCTGGATGTGGAGCACGTCGATGCCGAGCTCGTCGTGGATGCGCGGGAGGAAGATGCGCTCCTCGATCCACGGACCGGGCTCGAGCCATCCGTGCACGTAGACGAGGGCGCGCTTGCGCGGGCCCGTGCGGGGGTGGACCCAGCGCGCGGTGACGTGGGTGTTGAGCCAGTACTCGCCCGCGTGGCGCGCGCGGTAGTGCGGACAGAGCGGGACGTGCTGGCTGTGCCAGCGGAGCGTCTCGGTCACCCGCTTGCCGAGCGCGAGGTGCGGCGCGTGCCGCTTCACGTCGCGCGGGACGAGCGCGGGCGGGAACATCGTCTCGATCGGCGCGTCGAGATAGGGGCCGAGATCGCCCACCGTGTTGTCCCTCGCGCCCCGCCAGGCATGCAGGGCGTGCGACAGGACGCCTGCGATGCGATCGACCGTTGCTCCGACTGTCATGTGCACGCCATCCCTAGCAGGAGGGCCACCGCCGTCGAGCTCAGCGGAGAAGTCCGGCCGGTCCGGCTCGATCCTGTCCGAGCGCAGGTCGTGCGTGGCCGACGAACTCGTCCATCGACCGGGTGACGCCGAGGAAGGCCGCGAGCGCATCGAACCACCGGACGGGGAGCAGGCGGAGCGCCCACGTGAGCGCAACGAGCGACGGGAGGATGACGCGGGGGCGATCGTGCAGGACCGCCTGCACGATGCGGTCGGCGACCCACTCCGGCCGGAGGATCGGCAAGAGGAACGAGAAGCGCGTCTTCACCCCGCCGAACATGCCGGTGTCGACGTAGTAAGGGCACACCACGGTCGTGCGGACCCGCGAGCCGCCGCGCTCGAGCTCGAGCCGGAGCGCCTCGTCGAGCGCGAACGCGGCCGCCTTGGTGGCGGAGTAGGCGGCGAGCCTCGGCACGGCGCAGATCGCCGACGCGGACGCGACCGTCACGACGTGCCCGGCGTCGCGCGCGATCATCCCCGGGAGGAACGCGCGCAGCGTCCAGAAGTGCGCGAGCACGTTCGTGGCGAACGTGGCCTCGACGTCCTCGGGCACGAGATCGAGGATCGGCTTGCCGCGCACGATGCCGGCGTTGTTCACCAGCACGTCGACGGGGCCGACCTCCGCCGCCGCGCGCTCGACGGCCCGACGGTCGCTCACGTCGACCACCATCCCCTCGACCTCGGCGCCGATCCTCCGCGCGGCGTCGCGCAGGCGAGCCTCGTCGAGGTCCCAGAGCACGATGCGCGCACCACGCGCGGCGAAGCCGGACGCGACGAGCAGGCCGATGCCGCTACCGCCACCCGTGACGAGCACGCGCTTGCCTGCGACGTCGGTCATGATCCGCTCTCCTCGCCTTCGCGGACGCAACTCGCACGCCACCTCGACGCGCATCCGCCGATCGCATCGGCGGAGCCCGCGCCTCGCAGTCCTTGCGCTCGGACCTGCCGCGGTGGCGCTGGGATGCGGGAGCGAGGATGCCGGTGCGATCCGGTGAGCCGCCGTCACTCCGAGTGCAGCGCCTCGATCGGATCGAGGCGCGCCGCGCGGCGAGCGGGATAGAACCCGAACGCG
>JBDHVD010000766.1:0-2784 GCA_039809525.1 Labilithrix sp.
GTCGGGCGCGCGGTCGTGGCCGCGCCGCGAGCGGCCGCGCTGGCCGGCGGCGCGGGGACGTCCGGCGCGGCCTCGGTCGCCGCCGGCTCGCTCGCCTCTGCGGGCACGGCGCTCGATGCGGCCGGCTCCGCGGGCGGGGAAGGGGACACGGCTGCGGGCGCGTCCTTCTTGTTCGCCAGCGCGCGGAACGCGAGCGCGCCGCCGGCCACGGCGAGCAGAGCGAACACGCCGAGGACGACCGCGACGGTGCCGCCGCGACGTTCGCCGCGGGCGACGACGACCGTCGGCGCGTGACGCCGCGGATCGACGACCTGCGGGGGCGTCGGCATGCGGAGCGGCGCGGACGTCCGCAAGGGATCGACGCTCCCGAGCGGAGCGAGCGCGGCGACCAGCGCCTCGACGTTCGCGAAGCGATCGGCCGGGCTCCGCGCGAGGCACCGGGCGATCACCGCCTCGAGCCCCGGCGGCAGGTCCGGCCGGACCGCACGGAGCGGCACGGGCGCTTCATTGCAGATTGCACGTAACATGCGCGACGGCGCGTCGATGGGGAACGGCAGCACGCCGCTCACCAGCTCGTAGAGCACGACGCCGATCGACCAGATGTCCGCCCGCGCGTCGACGGCCTCGCCGCGGATCTGCTCCGGGGACATGTACGCGGGCGTGCCGGCGACGGTGCGGTCGGTCGTCGTCCACGCGCCGTCCGCGCCCGGCCGCGGCACGAGCTTCGAGATCCCGAAGTCGATGATCTTCAGGATGGGCGCGCGCGACGGACGCGACGCCAGGAACAGGTTGGCGGGCTTGAGGTCGCGATGGACGATCCGGAGGTGGTGCGCCTCGGCGAGCGCGTCGCACGCTTGGAGCACGTAGTCGACCGCCTCGCCGGCCGGCAGCGCGCCCGACTGGATGCGCTGCTCGAGATCGTAGCCCTCGAGCAGCTCCATCACCATGTACGGGCCGATGCCCGGTCCCTCGCCGACGTCGTGGATGCGCACCACGTGCTCGGACTTGATCTTCGCCGCGAGGCTGCCCTCGCTGCGGAAGTGCTCGACGAGCTCGCGGTGCGCGAGCATCTCCGGCCGCAGGAGCTTGATCGCGACGTGGCGGTCGAGCCCGAGCTGCTCGGCCTGCACCACGATGGCGACGCCGCCTTCGGCGATGACGCGCTCGATCCGGTACTTCCCGTCGAGCACGTCTCCCGTGCGGAACACGCCGCTCGTCGGCCCGAGCGGCACGCCGTGGAGACCGAGATGAGCCATCGCCCATCTCGCATCATACACCTAGAGCCGGCAACACACGGTCAACGGCCTGCCCGTCGCGAGCTCGCCCTGCGATCCTCCGCCCGACGGCTCGCACGTCACGCCGGTCGCTCCGGCCGGCGGCAGGTACGCGAAGCTCGTCGTGCTGTCCTTCACGATGTCCTTCGTGCAGACCGCATTCGGTACGGCCGAGCTGCGCACGCCGCCGGTGCAGTCGGACTTGTCGCTGGCGGTGTAGCTGCCCCCGCACGTCCCCTTCGGCTCGCTGCATGCGCACGCGTTGCACGCGCGCGTGTCGACGAGCTGCTTCGGATCGTGGAACGTGCGCTTCGACGGATACTCGGCCGGGCACGTGTCCTGGCTCGACGTGGCGATGCACAGGTTGCCCGGATTGAACGGCAGCTCCGGCGCCGGCGCCGGGATCTTCCCCGGAGGGCACGACGCGGCGACGACGTTGGGCATCGCGGCGCAGAGCCTCGCGCTGCCGCCCCACTTGAACGGGCGCGGCGGATCCACCGTCCGCGGCGTGCAAGGCGCGCCGACGGGCTTCGCGTCGGTGAGCTTGCCGTACATCGTCGAGGGGCACCCGTTCTTGTTCAGCGGCGCGCAGCTGGTGCCGTTCTTCGGCGGGACCGGCTGTCCGCCGCTGGGGCCGCACGCGGTGGTGCACGTCGAATCGCCGAACAGCGTGAGCACCGGGCCCGTGCAGGTGTACGCGCCTTGCGGCTCGCACGCGCACGAGCATGCGCCCGGCGGACCGTCGGGGTGCGCCGTCACGTCGTAGAGCTGCGAGAACTTCTCGTTGCACGTCGGCAGCTCGGGCGTGCCCGGCGTCTCGTAGATCGCGAGCGGCCCCTGGAAGCCTTCGGGCACCGGAGGCACGCACACCACGCCCGGCGTGGTCGACGGATCGAGCCCGCTCGGAATCGCGCCGCCGTCGTCGCGGTCTTGCGCGTCCTCGAAGCCCCAGATGCTCGCGCACGAGGCCGGCGCGATCGCCGCGGCGAGGATCGGGACGACACGCGCTCGGGTCCAGACGGGCACGATCCAGATGGTAGCCCGCTCGCGGGACGCGTCGCTACTTCGCGCTCCGGCGCTCGGCCGCGCGCGCCTTCCGCCGCGCGTGCAGCGCGGCGAGCACGCTGGACAGGCGGTCGATGGTGTCGCGGTCCCAGTCGTGCGCCGGGATGACCTTCTCCGCGTAATCGAAGACGTCGCCGACGGACGCGAACGCGAACCTCACCGCCACGTCGAACGAGTCGTCGCGCTCCGCGCAGCGCGCGCAGCAGACCACCCTCACCGAGCGCACGGTGTAGACCCGCTCGGTCGGATCGAGGACCAGGACGAGCGAGCCGTCCACGGCGTCGCTCGCGCAGGCATCGCATCGGAGGGAGTCGGCGCGTTGCTTCAACCCGACAGACGATAAGTGCCACGCGCGTCGGATCAACGTGGCGATGGACCGCGCGGGCAGGCCTCCATGACGGCGCGCGCGGGGCCGCGATCCGATTCCACGCCGCTTCGACCGACA
>JBDHVD010000767.1:0-2783 GCA_039809525.1 Labilithrix sp.
GATCGCTCCGTCCGTCGACGTCGCGCGGGCTCTTCGCCTGCTCGGGCGACATGTAGAGCGGCGTGCCGAGCGCCGAGTTCGTCTGCGTCAGCGACGCGCTCCCGGGCTGCGCGACCTTGCTGATGCCGAAGTCGAGGATCTTCACGAAGTCCTCTTCGCCGTCGTTGTTCACGACGAAGCAGTTCGAGGGCTTCATGTCGCGATGGATGATCCCGACCGCGTGGGCGGCCTGGAGGCCACGCAGGACCTGCACGACGAAGTGGATCGCGCGCTGCGCCGGGAGCCCGGGCGTGCCGTCGCGACGGAGCAGGTCCGACAGGTCGAGCCCGTCGAGGCACTCCATCACGAGGTACGGGATGCCGCCCGATGTCTCACCGGCGTGCGTCACCGGGACCACGTGATCGCTCTTGATGCGGCTCGATGCCCGGCCTTCGTTCAAGAAGCGCTCGACCGCGCCGGGAAACGTCATGAACTGCGGGTTCATGAACTTGATCGCGACGGGCGTCTGCAGCCGGCCGTGGTAGGCGCGAGCAACGCAACCCATGCCGCCCTCGCCGAGGATCTTGTCCACCACCCAGGCGTCCACGACGTCGCCCGGTCCGGGGTAGGGGCTCGGCAATGCGGAATTCATCGGCACCTTGGAGGATAGAGGGCCGTCCGTCGACAATCCAGAGGCGTATCGCGTCGATCCGCGCGCGGAGGCGTCGCTCGAACGGAGGGCTGATCCCGCGGTCGTCGCGCATTCGGGTGACCGCGGTGACGGCGGCGACGGCCCTCGTCTCCTTCGGCCTCCTCTCGTGGACCACGGCGCGCCGGGCCGAGGCGCAGGTGAACGTCGAGACGCTCCGGGGCGACCTGTCGAAGGTCCCGGCGCTCGCGCAGATCGAGGGCTCGTTCACCGGTCGCACCGGCAACGTGCAGAGCGTCGTCGCCGGAGGCGCCGCGAACGGCGCTGCGCGCTTCGGATTCAGCCGCTTCTACGCGTCGGTCTCCGCCGACTACGCGCGCTTCTCCGGCGAGACCCGCGTGTCGAAGAGCTTCATCCACTTCCGTTACAACTACGTGATCCGCGACTGGCTCCTCGCCGAGGTGTTCGCGCAGCAGCAGCACGACAAGTTCCAGCGGCTCCTCGTGCGCGAGCTCGCGGGGACCGGGCCGCGCTTCGTCTTCGCCGACGAGGAAGACATCCGCCTCGCGCTCGGGACGTCGTGGATGATCGAGTACGAGCGGATCGCGGTCGCGCCCGGGGCGAACGACGCCCCCGAGGTGCTGGCGAACCGCTGGAACAATTACCTGAGCGTGATGGTGCGGCCGGACGACCGCGTCCGTGCCCTCGCGACGGCCTACGTGCAGCCGCGCTTCGACCATCCCGACGACGTGCGCGTCCTGTTCGAGGCCTCGGTGACGACCGACGTCACGAAGACGCTCGGCCTCCGAGTCCTCGCCACCGTGCGGCACGACTCGCAGCCGCCGACGGACGTGAAACCGACGGACATCGAGGTGAAGAACGCGATCGTCGTGAAGTTCTGACGCAGCCGGGGTATGAAGCTCGCCCTACCCATGGCGACGAACAACTCGGCATCGCGGCCCCCGGCTCCGCACATGCAGCGTCTCGACGAGCTCAACGCCAAGGCCCTGCTCGGCGGCGGCCAGGACCGCATCAAGAAGCAGCACGACGCGGGCAAGCTCACCGCGCGCGAGCGGATCGACCTCCTGCTCGACCCGGGCTCGTTCGTCGAGCTCGATCGCTTCGTCACGCATCGCTGCACCGAGTTCGGCATGGAGGAGCAGAAGTTCCTCGGCGACGGCGTCGTCACCGGCTACGGCCTCGTCGACGGCCGCAAGGTCTTCGTCTTCGCGCAGGACTTCACCGTCTTCGGCGGATCGCTCTCGGGCGCCTACGCGCAGAAGATCTGCAAGCTGATGGACCTCGCGATGAAGGTCGGCGCGCCGGTCATCGGCCTCAACGACTCGGGCGGGGCGCGCATCCAGGAGGGCGTCGAGTCGCTCGCCGGCTACGCCGACATCTTCCTCCGCAACACGCTGGCGAGCGGCGTCGTCCCGCAGATCAGCGCGATCATGGGCCCGTGCGCGGGCGGCGCGGTGTACTCGCCCGCGATCACCGACTTCATCCTCATGGTCGAGGGCACGAGCTACATGTTCATCACCGGCCCCGAGGTCATCAAGGCGGTGACCCACGAGGAGGTGACGAAGGAGGACCTCGGCGGCGCGACGGCCCACGCCTCGAAGAGCGGCGTCTGCCACCTCACCGCGCCGGACGACCGGACGTGCATCGCGCAGATCCGCGAGATGCTCTCCTTCATGCCGTCGAACAACCAGGAGGACCCGCCGTTCAAGGCGTCGAGCGATCCGCCGCTCCGCGAGGTCCCCGAGCTCGACACGATGATCCCCGTCGAGTCGAACAAGCCCTACGACGTGAAGGACGTCATCCGCGCGGTCGTCGACGAGGGGACCCTCTTCGAGATCGCCGAGCAGTACGCGGCCAACATCGTCGTCGGCTTCGCCCGCATCGGCGGCCGCTCCGTCGGCGTGGTCGCGAACCAGCCCCAGGTCCTCGCAGGCGTCCTCGACATCGACGCCTCGCAGAAGGCCGCGCGCTTCGTGCGCTTCTGCGACTGCTTCAACATCCCGCTCGTCACGTTCGTCGACGTGCCCGGGTTCCTCCCCGGCACCGATCAGGAGTACGGCGGCATCATCAAGCACGGCGCGAAGCTCCTCTTCGCGTTCGCCGAGGCCACGGTGCCGAAGGTCACCGTCATCCT
>JBDHVD010000768.1:0-2776 GCA_039809525.1 Labilithrix sp.
GCGCCGTCCAAAATTTTTGACGCGCGCGACACGCGCGTCGCCCGTCAGGTGCCCCACTTCCGCTGCCAGCGATAGAGCGTCGACAGATCGACGCCGAGCAGCTTCGCGGCGCGCGCCTTGTTGCCCTCGGTCTTCGCGAGGACGTTCGCGACGTGCTTCTGGATCACCTTGTCGAGCGACGGATCGCTCGCTTCGTCGGCGGACGTCGGGAGCGCCTGCGGCGAGTCGAGGTCGACGACGTGGCGCTCGAGATCGTCGGCCGTCAGCTCCTCGTTCGTCGCGAGGACGACGAGGCGCTCGATGGTGCTCTCGAGCTGCCGGACGTTGCCCGGCCACGGCGCGGTCGACAGGAGATCGAGCAGGTCGGGGCGGATCGCGCGCGCCGGCGACTCGGGGGCGCGCGCGCGCGCCTTGTCGAGGAAGAACGAGGCGAGCTCGGGGATGTCGTCGGGGCGTGCGCGGAGCGGCGGCACCTGGATGGAGACGACGTCGAGCCGGTAGTAGAGGTCCTCGCGGAAGCGTCCATCGTGGACCAGCTCGGAGAGCCGGCGATGGGTCGCCGCGATGACGCGTACGTCGACGTGCTGCGCGCGATCGGCGCCGACCGGGCGGAGCTCGCCGGACTGCAGCACGCGGAGGAGCTTCGTCTGGAGGCCGAGCGGCATGTCGCCGATCTCGTCGAGGAGCAGGACGCCTCCGTCGGCCTCGGAGAAGAGACCGCGATGCGCCTGGGCCGCGCCGGTGAACGCGCCGCGCGCGTGACCGAACATCTCGCTCTCGAGCAGCGTCTCGGGGATCGCCGAGGCGTTGACCGAGACGAACGGCGCGTTGCGACGTGCGCTGCACGCGTGGATGGCGCGCGCGACGAGCTCCTTGCCCGTCCCGGTCTCGCCCTGCACCAGGATCGGAGAGTGCGCGCGCGCCACGAGCTCGATGCGCGTGCGGAGCTGCTGCATCACGCGGCTCGATCCGACGAGCTCCTCGGTGCCGCTCGGCAGCGCGCGGCGGGGCTGGGAGCGGCGCCCGCGCCCGCGCGTGGCGAGGGCCTGCGCGACGACCTCGCGGAGCATCGCGCCGTCGCACGGCTTCGTCAGGTACTGGAAGGCGCCGCGCTTGACCGCCTCGACGGCGGCGGGGATCGAGCCGCCGCCGGTGAGGAGGATCACGGGCAGGTCCGGCTGGAGGCGCTGGAGGCGGCCGAGCAGCTCGATGCCGTCGAGGCCGTCCATGCGCACGTCGGTCACGACGACGTCGAACTCCATCTGGCGGAAGGCGGCGAGGGCCGCAGCCCCGCTCTCGGCGATCTCGCAACGCCAGCGCGGGGTGGTCAGCTCGTGCGCGACCAGCCGCGCCATGTCCGCATCGTCGTCTACGACCAGAATCCGCCAGTCATCCATCGAACGCTCGCCCCCGGCTTTCGATCGGACCGGAAGGTAGTGCAGCCTGCAACTGCGGCTAGCGAAATGCGCAGGCACCCCGTCGATTTGCATTTTGCACGGATGGACCGCGGTCCGGTGTCGTCGCGATTGGACAACGCTTTCGCGACTTGCGCGCGGTGCGGCACGGGCACGATGGGAGCGCCCCGCAACGATTACGGAGGCGTCACCGGATTCGTCAAAAGTGGACGCGCAGGGCCTGCGCGGCGTGCGGCGCCGTTTGTCCACGCGGAGCGGTCAGCCAGAGGACGACGCCCGCGGCGACGAGGGCGAGCCCGACGCCGACGGTCACGTTCGCGAGCGTCGCGCTCGTCCTCGCCTCGTCGTTCCGCGCGATCGCCTCGCGGCTCGTGCAGCGATCGGGATCGCACATCGCGCGCGCGTCGTCGCTCTGATCGATCGCGCGCACGCCGAAGAAGGTGCCGGCGCCGAGCGCGGCGATGCCGGCGCCTCCGGCGACGAGCGCCAGGGTGCGCGGGGTCCCGAAGGGCGCGGGCTGCGGCCGCTCGCGCGGGGCGGGCGGCGGTGCAGGCACCGGCTCGAGCGCGGGGATGACGATGCGCTGCTCCTCGTGCTCCGCCCCGACGGTCACCGTCGCGGCGTACGGGATCCGGCGGCTCGCCTCGGCGCGGATCGCGTGAGCGCCCGGATCCATCGGCAACGGCACGTCGAGCGCCTCGCGCGACACGGGCGTCCCGTCGACGACCAGCATCAGGTCTCTCGGGGCGTCGGGAGGGAGCACGAAGACGACGTACGAGACCTTCGGCTCGACGTCCGCGAGGTGCTTCTGCGCGAGCTTCTCGCGATCGACGCGGCGATCGCGCTTCGCGAGCGAGAGCGCGGAGCGGAGCTCGGCGGCGGCGGTCGCCCACCGCCCCTGCGTCTCGTGGCAGATGCCGAGCAGGAGCACGGTGCCTCCGCCCGGCTCGAGGCGCTGGCTCTCGGCGAGCTTGGCGCATGCCTCGTCGGTCTTGCCGTCGACCATCAGCTGCTTGCCGGCCTGGAAGAGCGCCTCGGCGAGCGTGCGGCTCGCGCCCGGCGCCGGCTCTTCCTCCGCGGGCTGCGCGCGTGCCGGGATGGCCGCGGCGAGGAGGGCGATCGAGAGCGCGACGGGACGGAGCTTCACCGTCCGCCCATCGTACCGTCAATCGTGGGTGTCGAACGCGCTGCCGAACGCGGCCGGCTTCTTCGCCGGACGCGCGGGGCTGCTCCGCGGCCGGACCGGCGGGGGCGCGCTCTTCGCCGGGACGACGGGCGGCGGCGCGGGCATCGCGGCCACGACCGGCGGGGCGAGGGGCGCGGCGGCCTCCGCCGCGGGGACGGCGATCGGTTCGGCAGAG
>JBDHVD010000769.1:0-2771 GCA_039809525.1 Labilithrix sp.
GCGTACGCACGGCGCGCGGAGCCTGCATTGCCGTAGCGACGCAAGACGGCAGCGGCTTCGCTTCTTCGGAAGCCGCTGCCGCAGCCGCCTTCCGCGGATCGATGAGCGAGCGGCCATGCACGGGAGCGGGTGCACGGTCAGGGCCGTGAGGTGCGCGAGCGGCTTCGCCGCGAGCGAGGCGACGCGATCATCTTCGGCAGCGAGAGCTCGCCCTGCGGCGGCCGCGCTCACGGCGTGGATCGGTTTCTGCTTCGTGACGCGCGATGACCGCAGTCGCGCAGCAGGGTGCGTGGGCTCGCGAAGCTCCTCCGCAGCGGGGCCTCGAGCGCTACGCCGTGATCGGCGACGGCCGATCGTGCGCGCTGCTCGACGGCGCGGGCGCGATCGACTGGTTGTGCTGGCCGCGGTTCGACGCCGAGCCGCTCTTCGCGGCGGTGCTCGACCGCGAGCGTGGCGGGATCTTCCGCGTCGGCGTGCGCGGCGCGGCTCAGCCGGAGGTCCGCTACGTCGACGCGAGCAACGTCGTCGTGACCTCGTTCGAGAGCGGCGCCGGCGCCCTGGACCTCGTCGACCTCATGACCGTCGATGCGGACGGCGCCGGCGATCGGTCGCTCGCCCCGGAGCACGAGCTCCTTCGCGTGATGTCGTGCAGGCGCGGCGAGGTGACGGTCGACGTCCGCTTCGATCCGCGGCCCCGGTTCGGCACGCGACCGGCGAAGGTGCGGATCGATCCGGCGTGCGGCCTCGTCCTCGAGGACGGCGCCGCCGCCTACGCGCTCCGCACGAGCGCGCACGTGAGGTGGAGCGCGGACCCGCGCGGCGGTCTCGGGAGCACGATCCGGATGCGCGCCGGCGAGCGCCTCGCGCTGTCGCTCGTCTACGCGCGCGAGGCGCCGCTCGTCCTGCGCCCGCTCGACGACCACGGCCGCGAGCTCGTCGAACGTACGGTGGGCTGGTGGCGCGCATGGGCGGGGGGCGCGCGCTATCGAGGGCCGCATCGGGCGCTCGTCGTGCGGAGCGCGCTCGTCCTCAAGCTCCTCTGCTATGCGCCGTCCGGCGCGATCATCGCGGCACCGACCACGTCGCTCCCCGAGAAGCGAGGCGGCGATCGCAACTGGGACTATCGCTTCTGCTGGCTGCGCGACGCGGCCTTCACCGCCCGCGCGCTGTTCGGGCTCGGCTACGAGGACGAGGCCGAGGCGTTCTGCGATTGGCTGCTCCACGCGACGCGGCTCACCCGGCCGCGCCTGCGCGTCCTCTACGACGTGTTCGGCGAACAGCCGCCCGCCGAACGCGAGATCGAGCACCTCGCCGGCTGGCAGGGCGCGCGCCCGGTGCGCGCCGGCAACGCGGCGGTCGACCAGCGACAGCTCGACGTGCACGGGGAGGTGATCGACGCGGTGATGCAGTCGTACCGCCGGGGACGCAGGCCCGAGCACGAGACGGCGGCGCTCCTCCGCGAGCTCGGCGAGTACGTCTGCGATCACTGGCGCATGCCCGACGAGGGGATCTGGGAGCCGCGCTCGGGACGCGCGCACCACGTCCACACGCGGCTCATGGAGTGGGTCGCCCTCGACCGGCTGCTCGAGGGCACGCTCGATCTCGGATCGTCTCGAGAGCGGTTCGCGCGGACGCGCGACGCGATCGCCGACGAGCTCCGCGCCCGCGGCTACAGCGACAGCCTCGGCGCGTACACCTCGACCCTCGACGGCGACCGCGTCGACGCGACCGCGCTCCTCCTGTCGTGGTACGGCTTCGAGGAGCCGTCGTCGCCGCGCATGAAGAGCACCGCGCGCTGCATCGATCGCGTGCTCGGGCTCGGGCGGGGCCTCGTCCGGCGAAACCTCGAGCTCCCCGACGACGGGGCGTTCGCCGCGTGCGCGTTCTGGGCGGTCGATCACCTCGCGCGGGGCGGCGGGACGCTCGAGGAGGCGTGCGCCCGCTTCGACGCGCTCGCCGCGCAGGCGAACGCGCTCGGCCTGTACGCCGAGATCATCGAGGGCGGGACGGGCGCGCCGCTCGGGAACTTCCCGCAGGGCTTCAGCCACCTCGCGCTGGTCAGCGCGGCGATGTCGATCGAAGAGCGCATGCGCCGGGAGGGCCGCGGATGAACGTCGCCTCGTGGGCGCTCTGGGGGTTCGTCGCGACCGTGGTCCTCACGATCGTCCTCGCGGGGAGCCAGGGCCTGGGGCTCACGCGCATGAACCTGCCCTTCATGGTCGGCACCATGTTCCGCGACGCGCACCGGCCTGCCGAGCGCGTCGGGTTCGTCGCGCACCTGATCAACGGCTGGCTGTTCGCGCTCGTGTACGTGGCCGCGTTCCACGCGTGGGGCGGCGCGACGTGGTGGCGGGGCATGGCGATCGGCCTCGTGCATGCGCTGTTCGTGCTCACGGCGCTGATGCCGGTGCTGCCGGCGATGCACCCGCGGATGGCGGGCGCGGAGCAGGGGCCGAGCGCCATCCGCATGCTCGAGCCGCCCGGGTTCTTCGCGCTCCACTACGGCGTGCGAACGCCGGTCTCCGTCGTCGCCGCGCACCTCGCGTACGGCGCGATCCTCGGCGCGTTCTATCGCGCGGGCTGACTCACGGCGGCGCCGCGAGGCCCTTCGGGAGCGGGAGCACGCCGGAGCCGGTCTTCGTCGCGTTCTCGACGAAGCGGACGTCCTTCGTGACCACCAGCTCGAGCGCGGGCGGCGCTTCGGGCGGGGCATCGGCCTCGAGCAGCGACGAGCCCTCCTGCACGTGCGCGCCGATCGCGTTCGCGCGGAT
>JBDHVD010000770.1:0-2770 GCA_039809525.1 Labilithrix sp.
GGATCGGCGAGCGCCCGGCGCGCGGCGGCGGTCGCGACGCGCCGACGACGATCGCGCCGCGTCCCTTGCTCGCCGCGAGGAGCGCGTCGACGGACACGTTGCGGAACGCGTTCACGTTGCGCGGCCCGCCCGGGCGCACGTCCTCGATCTTCGCGCCGGGCAGCCCCTTCGCCGCCGCCCACCGCTCATCCATCGAGCGGCGCATCGCGCGCACCTTCATCACGCCGGCCTCGTCCGCCGCCGCCGTGACGAGCTCGTAGGCCGGCACGTTCACCGCGGCGACCGGGACCTCGCGCCCCTTCGCCTTCGCCGCCTCGAAGACCTCGCCCGCGAGGCCGATGGTCACGTTCGGGCTCTCGTCGTCGGTCGTGAGCGAGGCGACGTGATCGCGCGCGAGCACCTGCCCGAACTCGTCCTTCAGGCCGGCGGTGACGATCACGCGGAAGGACGTCGCCGGCGGGACGTCGACCGGCACGTGCGTCCAGTCGACCTTGTCGTCCTCGCTCCGGAAGCCCTTCGGCCACTTGATCGGCAGCGGCGGCTCGACGCGCACGTGCGCGCGGAGGTCCTTCAGCGAGACGCGGTTCGACAGGCCGATCGACACGCTCCCGTGCGGATGACAGAGGCCCTTGTCCGTCCGCGAGCAGCTCGCCTCGCGCACCGCGATCGGGCCGAACGTCTCGACGCGCGTCCGGTGCTCCTCGCCGCTCGGCAGCGGCCCTTCGGTCCCCTTCATCGTGGCGTCGACCACGATGTCGATCTTCGAGTCGAGCGGCAGGGGCCCGCGCGGCACGAGCTTCACCAGCATCGGCACGTCCGGCTTCGGCCGCTCGACGGTGAACGGCACGTTCGTCTTCTCGTTCGCCACGATCTTCGTGGCGCGCGCGACCTCCTTCGGGTCGACCGGCTGGTTGAAGCGCACCTCGAACGTCTGCTTCGGCGTCAGGTGGCTCGAGCCGTCCCCCGGCGTGACGTGCGCGACGTGCGGTCCCGGCGTGGAGAAGTCGAAGACGTAGTCCTTGCCCAGCGTCGACCCGTCGAGCGCCTTCGTCGCCGCCGGCACCGTCACCTTGAACGCCGTCGCGCGCGGCAGCGCCTTCTCCGGCACGAACGCGAGCGCGCTCGTCCCGAGCCAGCGCCACGCCCCCTTCGGCGCGGGCTCGATCCGCGCGGGCGGCGCGCTCTCCTCGCCGGCCAGCTCGAGCGGCCGCATCGGCCGGTTCCACACGATGGTGACCTCGGTCGGGTCCACCGTCTTGCCCTTCGGACCCGCGAACACCACGCCGAACGGCGCGGTCGATCCCTTCCCTCCGACCTCGGCGCCCGACAGCTCGAGGGTCCGCTGCGGGGGCACGTTCGGCGCGCGGGCTCCGGGGAGGCACGCGGCCACCGCGACGACGCCAAGGAGGAGGAGAAGCGGGCTCTTCGGCCGGGGACGCACCATCACGCACGCGGTCTACCAAGGTCCGTGCCTCGCGTGTCGTCGATGATTTCCAGGCGTGGCTGCGGGCTTCGGGCCACGCGTCGTGTCGCCGCTGACCCGCTATCCGTATCGAGCTACTCTCCGTGGCATGCGTCCCGCCGCTGCGCTCGTCGCGTCCTTCCTCGTCGCATGCACCGTGCTGCCCGAAGCGGACCATCGGGCCGACGGCGCCGTCTGCACGAAGAGCGCCGAGTGCAAGAGCGGCCAGTGCCTCAGCGGCCGGGGCGACGTCTGCGACGGGAGCGCGTGCCGCTCGGCCGACGCGTGTCAGCCCGGCTGGACCTGCGTCCACTTCCCCGCGACCTCCGGACTGCTCGGCAGCACGCCGGAGCACGACGCCTGCCGGCCGTCGTGCGCGAGCTGCCCGGAGCATCACCGGTGCGAGCCGGGCGACAGCTTCTGCAAGCCCGATCCGACGTGGGCCGCGCCGAAGGTCACGGCCACCGAGGGCCGCACGATCGAGCCCGGCACCACCGTGAGCTTCCACGCGGACGCGACCTCGCCGATCGGGGACGCCGACCTGCGGTTCGAGTGGGCCTTCCCCTCCGACGACGGCAAGGATCAGCGCCGGATCGAGGGCCAGGACGGAACGATGACGCCGCAGTCGGGCGGGTCCGTCTACCGCGCCACCGTCACGGTCACCGACTCGAGCAACCGGCGCACGACGGTCGACGTCGACTTCGAGGTCTGCGGCCGCACGGGCACCGCCTGCACGAGCGATCCAGGCGCCGTGCCCTGCTGCGGAGGCGCCGCCTGCGCGAGCTTCACCTGCCGGTGACCATGGCGGAACGCGATCGCGTGCATATGCTGCGCATATGGATCCGGCCAGCCTCGTCGCGCTCACCGCCGTCGGCCTCACCGCGCTGATCACCGCCCTGCGCTCGGTGCGGACGGTCGAGCAGTGGGAGACCGGGCTGACCTTCACCCTCGGCCGCTTCTCCGGCAAGAAGAGCCCGGGCCTCAACTTCGTGCTCCCGGGCGTGCAGCGCCTGATCCGCATCGACACGCGCGTGCGCAACCGGGATCTGCCGCAGCAGGCGGTGATCACCGCGGACAACGTGACCGCGTGGATCGACGCGGTCATCTACTTCAAGGTGGTCGATCCGGAGAAGGCTCTGCTCAACGTGCAGGACTACGAGCACGCCGTGCGCGACCGGGCGAAGGTCGTCCTCCGCGACATCGTCGGCGAGACGAAGCTCGACGATCTGCTCGCGCATCGCGAGGAGGTCGCGGCGAAGGTCCGCGCCGCGGTCGAGCAGTTCGTGGCGCAGTGGGGCCTGCACATCG
>JBDHVD010000771.1:0-2769 GCA_039809525.1 Labilithrix sp.
GTGCAGTCCACGTCCGAACGGCACTCGACGCACGCGCCCCGCTCGACGTCGCAATGGAGCGTGGACAGGCCGCACTCGCCCTCGGACGTGCACGAGCCGTAGGGACGATCGGCCGGCGACGACGACGCGACGTCCGGCATCCCTCCGCCGGCGGCGTCCGGCGCCGAGGCGTCGCCGCCGTCGCTGGCGAACGAGGAGCTACCGAGCTGGATCTCGCCGTCGCATGCGAGCCAGCCGCTCGTGCCGGCGGAGACGAGGATCGCCGCCCACGCCTTGCGGCTCATGGCGTCGCGAGGAGCCGCTGCGCTTCGGCGCGCGCATAGCCGTTCGGATGCCGCGCGAGGTACGCGCGCGCCGCCTCCGCGCCCCGCGCGGGATCGCTCGACGCGAGGATGCGCATGCGCTCCACCGCGGCGCTCTCCGCGAGCGGCCCCTGCGGATACGCGGCGGCGAGCCGATCGAGCGCGGCGAGCGCCGCCGGAGCATCGCCCCGGCGCTTGGCCGCCATCGCCTCGGCGAAGATGCGGTTCTGCTCGGCGAGGTCCGAGGCGGGCGCGGCGGCGTGCTTCGCCGGCGGGCTGCTCACCGAGCGGGCCGGCGCGGCCACGACCGCCACCGGCTCCGGCTCCGGGACCGCGCTCGGCGGAGGGGCGGCCGCATGCGTCGCGCACCGTGCGGGCCACGACTCGTTCGCCGTCACGCGCGTCTCCGCTCCGTCGTGGCGCACGACGACGGTGCCCTCGGTCACCGTCACGCGCGTCGTCGTCCCCTCGCACGGCTCGCGCACGTCGACGCGGAACTCGGTGCCGCGCACCTCGACCTCGGAGTCGGACGTTCGGAGGAGGAAGCGGTCGCCCGGCGCGAGCTTCGCGACGTGCAGCTGCACCGATCCGGCGCGCAGCTCGAAGACCTCGTCGCGTCCCTGCTCGACGACGAGCACGTCCGCGCCCGCGAGCGCGCGCAGCTCGGTCCCCTTCGGCAGGCGGAGCGTCGCCGACGCCGCGGCCGACGCGACGACGCGATCGCCCTTGGTCACCGCCGCGCCGGGATCGAGCTTCACGCCGTGCTCGCCGCGCATCATCACGACAGCGCCGGAGACCGCCTCGACCTTCGCCGCTTCCACCTTCGCCGTCTGTCGCGTGCCGACGCCGAGCACCACGGCGGCGGCTGCCGCGACGAACGCCGCCGCGCCGATCACCGCGATGCGTCGCTTGCGCCGCGCACGCACCGCCTCGAGCTCGCGCGCGATCGCGGCGATCGCGTCCTCCGCGTCGCGCGGGCTCGGCGCGTCGATCTCCGGCGGCGCATCGGCGAGCTCGCGCAGCGCGAGGCTCGCGAGAGAATCACGGCTCGTCATCGCCGGCCTCCTCTCCTCGAGAGCATGTCCGCGAGCTCCGGATCCGCCTCGAGCTGCGCCTGCAGCTCGGCGCGCCCGCGCACGAGCCGCGTCTGCGCGGCGGCGACGCTCGCGCCGGTGATCTCGGCGATCTCCTTGAGGTCGTATCCGCCGACGTCGTGGAGCACGAGCGTCCACGCCTTCACCGGATCGATCTTCCCCAGGTGCATGCGCACGCGGCGGAGCACGCTGCGCGCCTCCGCGGCGCTGCCTTCGTCGTACGTGCTCGGCTCGTCGTCCTCCGCGGCCGCACCGGCGAACACGCGGTGCTCGACCTTCCGCCGCCGCAGCTCCTTGTAGACGGCGTGCGCCGTCACGCGGCTCGTCCACGTGTCGAGCGAGCACTCGCCGCGGAAGCTCGCGAGGGAGCGCACGAGCTCCATCATCGCGACGTGCGCGAGGTCCTCGAAGCGCGAGTCCTTCCGTCCGAGCAGGCGCGCGATCGTCACGTCGACGACGGGCCGCGCGCGGACGTAGAGCGCGGTGGCCGCCGACGCGTCGCCGCGCAGGCGCGCCTCGACGAGCTGCGCGTCGTCGAGCCCGGGGCCGGGCGCGATCCGTTCCGCCGCCGGACGCGCGCCGCTGGCCGGCCCGTCGGACGCGGGCTCGCCGACGACGCGGAGCGTCGGTCTGACCGGACGAGCGGGGCCCACCATGGCCAGATGGTACCGCGACCCTCCGGAGAGCAGGCGGGCTCAGAAGACCGCGCGAAAACCGAGCTCGGCCGTGGGCCGGACCGCCGGGATCACCGTCACCTCCGACGGCCCGACGAGCACCCGTGTGGTGCCGAAGGCCACCTCGGTGCCCGCGGCTGCGATCACCAGGACGTTGGGAGAGAGCGCGACCCCGGCCTCGAGCATCGCCTCCATCCCGAGCAGCGTATGGGTGCCCGAGACCTGCGCGCCGGTGCGCTCGCCACGCGTGAGCGAATGACGGAACACCGCGAGCCCGGTCCGCCCCCCGAGCATGACCTTCCGGTCGAGGACGAGCGTGTAGAGGCCGGCGCCCGCGTCGCCGCGGATGGTGGTGCACGTCGCGTCGTCGGCCTCGGGGATCTCGCCGCCGCGGACGGCGCCCGCGAGGCGGAGGACGATCGGTCGGAGCGGGACGCGGAACGCGAGCCCGCCCCCGAGCGAGCTCGCGCTGCCCGCGAAGCCCGTCGCCCCCTGAGCCGTGACGTCGACCCACACCTTCCCGTCGTCGACCGACGCCTTCGATCGGGGAGGCGGCTGCTCGGTCCGGCGCGGCTCCTCCGCCCGGACGTCGGCCTTCGCCTCTTCCCTCGGAGGCGGCGCCGGAGGCGGAGGCGGAGGCGCGTCGTCGGGGCCGCGCACGTCGTCGGGGATCATCGCGGCGACGGCGAAGCCGAGCGT
>JBDHVD010000772.1:0-2762 GCA_039809525.1 Labilithrix sp.
GCGCGAACTACCCATTATTCCCGAGCGCACGGGGACGCTGGGCCGCATGACTGTTAACGCGCCCCCGGGCGAGGGTCCGTCGCACGCGGCGAGCGCCGCTCCCTCGCGCGCTCGGGCGAACGCCGCGCCGCGGTTCGTGCCGGCGGCCTCGCTCGCACGGCCGCCGCGCGCGCCCGGGCTCGATGCCGAGCTCGAGAAGAACTACCCCGAAGGCGCGCGACGCGCGGGGATCGCCGGCAAGGCGACGCTGCGCGTCCGCATCCTGCCCGACGGGCGCATCGCCGGCGTCGAGCACGTGTCCGAGTCGTACGCGGGCTTCGCGGACGCGTGCGCGCGCACCGTCCGCGCCGCTCGCTGGGAGCCGCCGATCGACGCCGAAGGTCGACCGGTGGCGACGGAGATCACCTACGTGTGCCGCTTCGAGGTAAGGAGCTGAACGATGACGCGTCCCCGAACCTTCGCGCTGCTGCTCGCGCTGGCCGTCGCCGGCGCATGCGAGCTGGCGCATGCGCAGGAGCCTCCGCGTGCGCCCGACGCGTCCGCTCCCGCGTACACGCTCGAGGTCGACTCGGATGCGCCCGACGTGATCTCGTACGACGCGATCGCGTCGCGCGTCGCGTCCGATCTCGGGGGCGCGGTCGCGCCCGCCGGGACGCACGCGCCTTCGCGCGCCGCGCTCACGGTCCGGTACCGCGCCGCCGACCGCTCGCTCGTCGTTCGCGCCGCGCACGCCGGAGGGCGCGTCCTCGAGCGCACGGTGCGCGCCGAGGGCGATCCCGCCGACGTGCAGCGAGAGGCGATCCTCCTCGCCTCGAACCTCGCCCGCGACGAGGCGCGCGAGCTCCTCGATGCGCTCACCGCGCGACCCGCCGCGCCCCAGCCGGCCCCCGCTCCTCCTCCTTCTTCTTCCGCGCCCGCCCCGGCGCCCGCTCCGCAGCCCGCGAAACCGCGCACCGACGGCGAGGTGATCGCGAGCGCCGCGCTCGTCTTCCCGGTCGCCACGAACTTCGCGCATCCGCGCGTCGCCTCGGGGATCGATCTCTCGCTCGGCTTCGGACGCGTCGGGGGCGTGCACGCCGTCCAGCTCGGCGCCGCCGTCACCTACGCCTCCGTATTCATGCATGGTGCACAGATCTCGGGCGCGGCCGGGATGGCCGGCGAGATGCGCGGTGTCCAGCTCGCGGGCGCATTCGCGTACGCCTCCGAGGACGCGCACGGCGCGCAGATCGCGGGCGGGCTCGCCCTCGCGCGCGAGCTACGAGGCCTCCAGCTCGCCCCGGTGAACGTCGCCTCCGACGTCGAGGGCGCGCAGATCGGCGTCGTCAACATCGGACGCCGGGTGAAGGGCGCGCAGATCGGCGTGGTGAACGTCGCCGAGGACGTCGACGGCGCCGCGGTCGGCCTCGTCACCGTCAACCGCGCCGGCATCCATCCGATCGCGTGGTCGAGCAACCTCGGCTATGCGAACGTCGGCATCAAGTTCGCGTCGAAGTACGTGTACACGGTCGTCGCGGCCCACTGGGGCACGCCGGAGACCGATCTCGATCCGCGCTTCGGGTCCACCGCTGCGCTCGGGCTTCACGTGCCCGTCGTCTCGTCCTTCGACGTCGAGGCCGAGGGCGCCGTCTCGAACATCCAGCCGGAGGGCTTCTCCGCCCATCGCTCGAACTCCTGGGTCCACGCGCGGGTCCTGCCGGGCTGGACGTTCGCCCCGCACCTCCGGGTGTTCGCGGGCGGCGGGTTCCGGGCGCCGATCGACGTCGATGTCGGCAAATCGGTCTTTCGGCCGGAATTCCTGGGTGGCGTCCAATTCTGACCGGGGTATTGAACGATCCGTGGACGTCCGGTGACCAAGGCCGGACGACGATGGGATCGACCCCGATGGCGCACCTGGTGCCCGACGCGCCCGATGTGGGCACGGAGCTCGCGGACGACACCGCGCGCGAGCTCGTGCACGCGCTCCGGCGCAGCGACACCCGCGCGATCACCACCGCGTATCGCCAGCACCACGTCGCCGTTCGCGCGTTCGCCCAGCGCCTGGTCGGCGACATCGAGGCCGCCGAGGACCTGGTGCAGGACGTCTTCGTCGCTCTCCCCTCCGCGATCGCCCGCTTCCGCGGCGACTGCGCCCTCCGGACCTTCCTCGTGTCCATCGCCGTGAACCACGCGAAGAACCACGTCCGTGCTGCTGCCCGCCGCCGTGCAGCCATGGCGCGGCTCGCGCGCGAGCCCGAGGGAGCGTCTCCCGATCCCGAGCGCGACGTCGCTCGCCAGCAGCTCGCCGACCGGCTGATGATCGCGCTCGATCAGCTGCCGCTCGAGCAGCGCGTGGTGATCGTCCTCGCCGAGATCGAGGAGCGCACGAGCACCGAGATCGCGACGATCGTCGACGCTCCCGAAGGGACGGTCCGCACGCGGCTGTTCCACGCGAAGCGCAAGCTCCGCGAGGTCCTCGCGGCCGAGGGGAGGGATGCGCGATGAGCGATGATCTCGATCTGCGCGATGCGTTCCGCGCGGTGCGCGAGGGGTTCGACGGCGAGCATCCCGAGCCGGACGTGACGCTCAACCGTGCGCTCTTCCGCGCGCGCGCGCTCGATCGCAAGCGGCGCGTCGCGCGCTGGGTGTTCCTCCCCGCGGCCGCGGCCCTCGTCGCCTCGACCGCATGGGCCGGCGTGACGGGCAGGCTGGCGCCCGCCGTGCGTTCGGTCGTCGAGAGCCTCCACTCCGAGCGCGTCGCGGAGCCGCCCGCGCCGGCGCCGATC
>JBDHVD010000773.1:0-2761 GCA_039809525.1 Labilithrix sp.
CGCGGCATCGTCTACATCGACGAGATCGACAAGATCAGCCGGAAGAGCGACAACCCGAGCATCACCCGCGACGTCTCGGGCGAGGGCGTGCAGCAGGCCCTCCTCAAGATCATCGAGGGCACGGTCGCGAACGTCCCGCCGAAGGGTGGACGCAAGCACCCGCAGCAGGACTTCCTGCAGGTCGACACGCAGAACATCCTGTTCATCTGCGGCGGCGCCTTCGTGGGGCTCGACCAGATCGTGCAGCGCCGCATCGGCCAGCAGACGCTCGGCTTCGGCGCCGACATCAAGTCGAAGAAGGAGTTCAAGCTCGGCGAGCTCCTCTCGCGCGTCGAGCCGGAGGACCTCCTCAAGTTCGGCCTCATCCCCGAGTTCATCGGCCGCTTGCCGATGATCGCGACGCTCCACGAGCTGAACGAAGAAGCGCTCATCGACATCCTGACGAAGCCGAAGAACGCGCTCGTGAAGCAGTTCCAGAAGCTCTTCGAGATGGACGGCGTGAAGCTGAAGTTCACGAAGTCGGCGCTCTCGGCGGTGGCGAAGGAAGCCCTCGCGCGCAACGCCGGCGCCCGTGGCCTCCGCGCGATCCTCGAGGGCTCGCTCCTCGACATCATGTACGACGTGCCGTCGCGCTCCGGGAACATCAAGGAGGTCGTGATCAACGAAGAGGTGATCACGAAGGGCGACGCGCCGCTGATCGTGTACCAGAAGGAAGCCGAGCTGGCCTGAGTTGGCTCGCGTAGCTTCGAGCTACTCCGTCGAGGTCGACGTTCCGCTCACGGGCGACGTCGACCTCGCGTCCATTTTGGTCGACGTGCCGCCGTACGCGACGCTCAAGGGGATGTTCTGCGCGCGCTACGTGGCGGCGATCGACGAGCCGTGGGACGAGATCGCCGAGGAGCTCGACGCGCCTCCGAAGGGCGGCAAGTACACCGCCTTCGACGACTACCCGCTCTCCGACTACCTGCGGCTGATGGATCGCGCCGCGCGCAACCGCTTCCCGCGCCAGGCGACGCGCGAGGCCTACCGCCTGCTCGGCCGCGGCGTCGTCGACGTGTTCGCGGAGTCGACGCTCGGCAAGGTGACGTTCTCCCTCATCCGCGACCCGGCGCAGGCGCTCGCGCGCTACCCCGACGTGACCAACGTGCTCACGCGCGGCGCGGTGAAGGGCGAGGCGATCCGCGGCGAACGGCAGGTCTCGCTCCGCTTCCCGCGCTTCGTCGGCGCGGTCGAGGGGACGCTCGGCTGCTTCGAAGCGCTCGTCCTCATGTTCGACGCGAAGCCGCGCGTCGACGTGGCCCTCGAGCCCGACGGCGCCGCGCGCTTCGACGTGCGCTGGGCATAGCGTCGCACGCTCGATCGGCTGCCGCGGACGAGCTTCTGCGGTAGGCTCGCACGCCATGCGAAGCGCGCTTCTCGTTTCCTTGGGCGCGGTGGGGGCGATCCTCGCCGCATGCGGGTCGGACGGCGGCTCGAGCGACACCGGCGGCGCGAACGACGCCGGGGGCGGCAGCTCGAGCAGCAGCAGCAGCAGCAGCAGCAGCGGCGGCTCGAGCTCGTCGAGCAGCGGATCGTCCGGCGACGGCGACGCGGGCAGCGACGGATCGTCGAGCGGCGGTGACGGCGCGGGCGACCCTCCGTTCGCCGTGGTGTTCTCGTCGGCCGCTCCGATCGGTCTCGCGCAGCGCACGCCGGTGGACCTGGTGTTCGCGACGAACGGCGCGCTCGACGAATACAAGTACTCGGCGGCCGAGGCGCCGATGCGCGGCATGGCCGCCGTGTACAACGTCTTCAAGGACGCGACGTCCGGCGTCGGGCGCTGGAGCGAGGGCACGCTCGGCGGGAAGTTCAACGGCGAGACGATGCCGTTCCTGAACGGCAACCAGGGCTATCACTACGGCTGGGTGGCGAGGCCGTCGGCGATCCCCGCTCCGACCGCGGGCACGTACACGATGCTCGGCGGCTCGCAGCCGACGATCGACGACGGCTCGCTCGCGCTGGGCACGCTGAGCGCCGCGAGCGCGGCGACGGCGATCGACGGCGCGAACATGCGCCTCGGCATCCAGTTCACGTTCACCATGCCGATGGACGCCACGTACACGGTGACGACGACCGGCGGCACGGCGGCTCCGGCGACGTCCGCCGTCGTGAGCAGCGGCCAGCTCGGGCTCGCGGGCGCGGGGACGGTCGCGGGCGTCGGCGCGGCGTGCCAGGGCGGCGGCGCGTGCAGCGCCACGTTCACCGCGATGCGCACCGCCGGCAACGAGCGGATCGTCGTCGCGTACGCGATCACCGCGGGCGCGACGGGCAAGACCATCCGCGGCTCGTTCGCGTTCGGCAAGGACTGACGCGCGCGGCGGCGGTCCGCAGCCCGCGCTGCCGAAACCGTGCGTCGCGTACTCCCTCGGGAGGTTGTCTCATCGTCGTTGCGACGCTCTCATCGTCGTTGCGACGCTCTCATCGTCGTTGCGCGCGGGGGTGTTCGCGCGCAGAAGGGGAACTGAGAGATGAGCAAGGATCTTCGAGGGCTCGTCGCCCTGGGGGTGATCGCGAGCGCGTTGTGCGTGCAGTCCGTGGCGCACGCGGGCGTGAGCAATCCTGACTTCTACTTCATCGACGTGCCTACCAACCTGGACTCCATCTACGACGGCGGGACGGGTGGCGGAGTCATCCACGTCGAGGGACAGCTCCAGGGGGACGTCGCGTCCGACGGGACTTGGACCTTCGACTCCGCCACGTTCACGAGCACGGTGACGAACGT
>JBDHVD010000774.1:0-2749 GCA_039809525.1 Labilithrix sp.
GTCGAGCGCCATCTGGCGCGCCTCGGCGACGGTCGCGCGCGGGACGAGCCAGCCGAGGCGCGCGCGATCGAGCCGGCCGACGATGGTGCGCGGCCACGCGTTCGAGAGCGCCTCCGCGATGGCGGCGATGCGCTTCTCCGGGACGGCGAGGGCGACGTAGACGAGCCGGTGGCGCTCCTCGGCGGCGCGCGCGGCTTGCACGATCGCGAGGTCCTGGAAGGCGGCGCGGCCGAACACGCCGAGCTCCGCGTCGTAGGTGTCGAGGTAGCGGAAGACGCTGTCGGGGATCTCCGGCGAGCGCTCCTTCTCGCGTCGCTCGAGCGCGCAGAGGACACGGTTGGCGAAGAGCGAGAGCAGCTCGAGGTCCGCATGCGTGAACTTGCGCGGGTGCTTGTCGAGCAGGCAGAGCGTGCCGACCGCACGGCCGTGGCGCGAGAGGAGCGGCACGCCCGCGTAGAAGCGGAGACCGCGCTCCTTGAGGACGGGATTGTCCCGGAAGAACGGGTTGCGCAGGCTGTCCTGCACGACGAGCGCGGCACGCGCCGCGACCGCGTGCGTGCAGAACGACTTCTCGCGCGGCCCGGCGTACCTCGTCCCGACCTCCTCGGGCGCGAGGCCGACCCCCGCGACCCAGTACTGCAGCCGATCGTTCACGACGGACACGAGGGCGATCGGGACGTCGAACTGGACGGCCACCTCGGCGACGAAGTCGTGGAGGTGCTGCTCGGGCGCGGGCTCGTCGAGCCGCAGGTCGCGGATCTCGCGCACGCGGTCCGCCTCGCTCGCGGGGTCGGGCGGCGGCGAAGGCGGAGGCGGCGCGGAGCGGGTGGTTGGCTCGACCGAACGCTTCCTCTCTGCCACGACGCGACGGATCGTCTCGACGAGCGCGCGCGCCGTGTAGGGCTTCGCAAGCACGGCTGCAGCTCCGCAAGCCTCCGCTCGCGCGAGATAGGGCTCGAACGAGGAGACCGCGACGACCGGGGCGCGTTGGTCCTCGAGCTTCGTGTAGCGCTCGAGGAAGCCGAATCCGTCGAGCACCGGCATCATCATGTCCGTGACGATGACGTCGGGCCTCGAGCGTTCGAGGATGCGGAGGGCGCGTGCGCCGTCGCTCGCGGGGATGACGACCATCTCGGCGTCCTCCAGGGCGGCTTGCGCGACGTCGCGCAGCGCCGCTTCGTCGTCGATGAGCAGCACGAACATCCGCCCGTCGAGAGGCACGGTCCGTTCCGCGACAGGACGAGCTACGGTCCAGGCGCGGCATGGTCGTGCTTCGGACGGAGCGCGCGGCGAGGCGATGGTATGCATGGACGATGTCGTCGCAGCGGCGCTTCGCGCGGATCCTCGCGACGGTCCTCGCGAGCGCGTGCAGCGCTCCGCGCGCCCCGACCGCGCGCGAGCCCGTGATCGCGATCGCGCCCGTCGATGCCGGCGTCGCCGAGGCGCGCCCGGATGCCACGCCCGAGCTGGTCGAGCGCGCGCCCGAACGAGCGACCGATCCGCTCGTCGACCGGAACATGCTCCCCGCGGAGCAGCCGGTCCTGCTCGCGCCGTTTCGCTTCGTCGAGCGCGAGTGGCAGACGACCGCGCCGGCCGCGCTCCCGCCGAGCCTCACGTACGTCGCGGAGGTCCGCGGAGAGAAGATCGTGCGCGAGAGCGGCGCCGCGCCCGCCGGGGTCGACGTCGCGCGCGCGCTCGAGCAGCGCGAGCGGACGCGGGCGGTCGACCAGCCGCTCTACGTCGAGCTCGTCTGGGTGATGGACGGACGCGTCGTCGCCGGGAGCACGAGCCAGCTGCGCCGCGCGCTCGCCCCGATCGACACCGCCGAGAAGGCGGTCCTGCTGCTCGAGTGGGGGCACCGCCGCTCGCTCGAATGGCAGCCGCCCGGCGCGAGAGCGTGCTTGGGGTGCAGCGGCCGCTTCGCGCGGCCTGCGCAGGGCGGCGACGCGTTCGAGGTCGTCGGCACGGAGACGCTGCATCGTCCGGGGCCGTGCCCGCACAGCAACCTCGAGGCGTATCCCGCGCTCGTCGTCTACGAGGTCTCGCGCGACGGGAGGGTGCGCCGCACGGCGCAAGACGTCTCGCCCTGGCCGCAGCCGAAGGTGTCGGCGCGCACGGCGCCGTGCGTCGGTCGCGACACCGAGGGGAGCGGGCGCGTGTACGTGGACGCGCGGTCGCTCGGGGATCATCTCGCGCAGCTCGCGCACGACGAGTCGGTCTCGGTCGCGTCGTTCGATCGGCTCGCACGCGAGCTCGCCTCGGCGGGAGCGCCGCGCGGGCTCGTCGGACGGGCGCGGCGCGCGGCGCGCGACGAGCGCCGGCATGCGAAGACGATGGCGCGCCTCGCGGAGGCGCACGGCGGCTCCGTCCGGTGCGGCTCGATGCGGTCGCTTCCGCCGCGCCCGCTCGCGGCGTGGACCCTCGAGAACGCGATCGAGGGGTGCGTGGGCGAGACGTACGCCGCGCTCGTCGCGGCCTACCAGGCGCGGCACGCGCCGGACGAACGAACGAGGCGAGCGCTCGCCCGGATCGCGCGCGACGAGGCGGAGCACGCGCGCCTCGCCTGGGACGTGCACGCATGGGCGCTGTCCGCGGGAGGCGCGGAGCTCGCGTCCGTGCTCTCGCGCGCGATGGTGCGCGCGTACGACGAGCTCGAGGCGCACGTGCGCGCGCGGCCCGAGCGCGCGTCCTTCGAGGGCTGGATGCCGCCGCGCGAGGTCGCCGTGGCGATGGTGGAAGGGCTCCGCGC
>JBDHVD010000775.1:0-2747 GCA_039809525.1 Labilithrix sp.
GAAGGAGCAGTGGGACGCGGTCATCGGCGTCAACCTGACCGGAGCGACCCTCCTCGCCCGGGACGTCGTCGCGAAGATGGTCGAGACCAACCAGCGCCCCGGCGTCGTCCTCAACATGTCGAGCATCGCGCGCCACGGCAACCGCGGTCAGTCGAACTACACCGCGGCGAAGGCCGCGCTCGCCGCGAACACCGTGACCTGGTCGAAGGAGTTCGCCCCGTTCGGCATCCGCGTCTGCGCGATCGCGCCGGGCATGATCGAGACCCCGATGACGCAGGGGATGAACCAGAAGGCGCGCGACGCGCTCGCCGCCGCGATCCCCGTCGGGCGCATCGGCGTGCCCGAGGACATCTGGGTCGGCGTCCGCTTCGTCCTCGAGTGCGACTACTTCAACGGCCGCACGATCGACATCGACGGCGGACTTTCGATGTAATTTCGAGGACCTGTCCTCGGTCGTCGGGCGGCCGGCGGGAAGACCCTCGCTGGCCGCTGCGTTTTTGTGGCTGTCAAGAGGAGAGTGTGCGACAAAAAAGAAAGGGCT
Source organism: Labilithrix sp. (assembly GCA_039809525.1). Classification (GTDB taxonomy): domain Bacteria; phylum Myxococcota_A; class Polyangia; order Polyangiales; family Polyangiaceae; genus Labilithrix. Next base: position 542 of record JBDHVD010000775.1, read on the forward strand.
CGAGGGCAAAAAAGCGATTGCAGGACCACGACTTATCCGTCATGAGTCGAGGACGAGTCTTCGTGACGGTTGTGTGAACTTTCGATGGCGATCGCAGAAGAGCTGAGCCGCGAGTACGCGGCCATGGAAGGGGCGACCGAAGGGGCCGCAAAGGTCAGGGTCGCGGTCCATGATGCGAGCCGGGTCGAGTGGAGCCTCTCGCTGCCGCTGCCCGACGACAAGCCCATCGCGTACTCGCTCGGCGTCTCGATCGAGATCCCGAACAACACGTTCGTGCGCCACTCGCCGTGGGACCAGATGCAGGCGTTCACGCGCCTCGACGGTCCGGCGATCACCGGCTCGTACGGCGCGGGCGACGTCGTCACGATCGATCACCTGCGGCGCGGAGCGCTCGCGATGGCGAGCCAGCTCGCGCGCGCGGCCGACGGCTTCTCGCGTCACTGCCGGCTCGCCGCGTCGCTGTTCGCGACCGCGCCGCACAGCGAGCTCGAGGACGCGCTGACGATCTGGATCGAGGCCGCCGTGCGCATCGCGCAGGAGGCGCGCGAGAAGCTCGCGCGTTCGGCCGAGGGCGACGCGGACGAGCTCGTGCGCGAGCGCCGCCTCGTCGACGAGTACATCAGCGTGCGCCTCTTCGAGATGCTCGCCGGTGCAGAGCGCGCGCTCTCGGGCGTGATGCAGTCGAAGACGCCGCACGCCGCGCGGCTCGCGCCGGTCGTCGCGGAGGTCGAGGCGCGGCTCGCCGGCGCGCTGTCCGAGGAGCTCGCGTACCGCGAGGCGCAGGGGTTCGCGAACGCGGAGCCCACGGATCCGACCGCGCTCGAGCACTACCTCGATCGCGCGAGCCGGCTGAAGAAGCACTTCCAGGAGGTGCTCTTCCTCGACCCCGAGACCTACCAGGTCGCCGAGCGCGCGTACCACTGGGTCGCCGCGTTCTTCGCCGTGATCGCGTCGACGTGGGCCTTCGCCTGGCAGATCGCGCTGATGAACCAGGCGAACGCCGCGACCACCCTCAGCTCCGGCGTCATCACCCTCGCGCTGGTCGCGGGCATCGTCTACGCCACCAAGGACCGCATCAAGGAGATCGGCCGCAACTGGATGACCCACCGCGTGCATCGCGTCTGGGGCGCCCAGCGCGTGACGCGCTACCGTGCGCCCGAGCGCCGGCTGCGCGACCGCGACATCGTCGTGACCGCGCGCGAGTCCTTCGAGCAGACGTCGCGCGAGCTCGCCGACACGCTGAACCCGCACTGCAGCGCGCGCCGGACGGTCACCGTCCTCGGCTACGACCACAAGGGCGAGGTCGTCCCGAACAAGGAGCTCAAGGCTTCGGGCGTGCGCCGCGTGAAGCACGTGTTCCGTTACGACCTCTCGCCGATCTTCGCGCGCCTCGACGACGCGGTGAAGCCGGTGCCGGTGCTCGACGGCAAGCGGGTCCGCTTCATCGACGCTCCGCGCTGCTACCGCGTGCCGATCTCGGTCGTCGTCGAGTGCGGCGGCCAGAAGCACACCGAGCACTCGGTGCTCGTCCTCCACAAGCGCGGGCTCGAGCGTCTCGAACGCGAGAAGGACTCGAACCCGTCCCTTGCGGAGATCGGCCTCGAGCCGACCTGAGCCGTCCGTCGCGCGTGCTGCTCGGCGAGCTCTGCATCGGCTGCGAGCAACCCCTGCACCGCGAATCAGCAGTGCAGGGGCGGTCGTTGCGTGCCTTGAGGGAGCGCGCGCGAGGCGCTTACTTCGGGACCTCGATCGGCGCGTCGTCCTTCTGCACGCACGACGAGAGATCGAAGAGCATGAACTCGAGCGCCTTCTGCTGCGCCGAGAGATCCGTCGTCTTGCAGCCGTCGGGGAACGTCGAGACGTCGGTGGGATCGTCGCTCTGGCCGCCCTGCTGGCCGGCGCCGACGTGGAGGTTCGAGAACACCACGCGGCCGCACACCGCGTCCTCCGCCGCTCCGACCGGGGTGTTGAACGTCATGTACTGGACGGCCTTGCTGTTCGAGTCGTTCGGGTTGACCGCCTCGATCCAGTTGAGCGCCGTCGCGTTCACCGCGTTCACGTTGTGGCGCGCGTCGTAGATCGGGAGCTTGCCGCCCGCGAGGGCGCCCTGCTTCTCGAGCCAGTCCTTCATCGCCACGGCCTTCGGGAACGTGCCGACGATGTCCGAGTTGACCGCGGTGGTCGCCGGGTCACCCTGCGCGGGCGG
>JBDHVD010000776.1:0-2744 GCA_039809525.1 Labilithrix sp.
GACGTCGGGATCGACATGAAGCGCGTGAAGGCCCGCGCCGACACGGTCATCGCGAACGCGCGCCACGGCCTCGAGTCGTGGCTCGCGGGCATGAAGGGATGCACGCTCGTCCGCGGGCATGCGCGGCTCGAGGGGCCGGACACCGTGCGGGTCGGCGACGACGTCCTCACGTCGAGCCGCATCTTCCTGAATGTCGGCGGGCGCGCCTTCGTCCCGAAGCTGCCGCACGTCGACGAGGTCCCGTACCTCACCAACACGTCGATCCTTGCGCTCGATCGCGTCCCCGAGCATCTCGTGGTCATCGGCGGCAGCTACGTCGGGCTCGAGTTCGCGCAGATGTACCGGCGCTTCGGCGCGAAGGTCACGGTGATCGAGAAGGGGCCGCGCCTCGTGAGCCGCGAGGACGAGGACGTCTCTCGTGCGATCGAGGACATCGTTCGGCGAGAGGGCGTCGCCGTGCGTCTCGACGCCGAGTGCATGGCGTTCGAGCCCGTGAGCGAGGGGATCCGCATCCGCCTCGCGTGCAAGGAGGGGAGCGAGGTCGTCGCCGGCTCGCACGTGCTCGTCGCGGTCGGCCGGGTGCCGAACACCAGCGACCTCGGGCTCGAGCGTGCCGGGGTGAAGACGGACGCGCGGGGCTACATCGAGGTGGACGACACGCTCCGCACGAGCGTGCCGGGCATCTGGGCGATGGGCGAGTGCAACGGGCGAGGCGCGTTCACGCACACGGCGTACAACGACTTCGAGATCGTCGCGGCGAACGTGCTGGACGGCGATCCGCGGAAGGTGAGCGACCGCATCCCGGCGTATGCACTCTACATCGATCCGCCGCTCGGACGCGCGGGGGCCACCGAGTCTGCGCTCCGCGCCGCCGGACGCCGCTACCTCGTCGGCAAGCGTCCGATGTCGCGCGTCGGGCGTGCGGTCGAGCGGGACGAGACGCAGGGCTTCATGAAGGTCCTCGTCGACCCGGACACGCAGGCGATCCTCGGCGCGGCCATCCTGGGGATCGAGGGCGACGAGGTGATCCAGCTCATCAGCGCGACCATGGCCGCGGGGGCGCCGTACACGAAGCTCGCGCGGAGCGTCGGCATCCACCCGACGGTGGCCGAGCTCATCCCGACCGTGCTGGGCGAGCTCGCGCCTCCCTGAACGACCGGCGCTGGCGTACGCTCGCCGTCCATGGAGGATCCGGCGAGGGGGGCGCACGCGGAGCCCGAATCCCACGACGACGCGCACACGGCGTTCCTGCTGGCGCTCTCCGATCGCCTCCGCTCGCTCGGAGACCCCGTCGCGATCCAGAGCGCGGCGACCGAGCTGCTCGTCGAGCACATCGGCGCGACGCGCTGCAACTACAGCGAGTACGACGAGGAGCGCGGCGTCGGCCGGGTGGTCGGCGGGAGCACGCGCGGCGACGCCACCAACGTGCAGGGCGTCTACGAGCTCGCGCACTTCGCCGAGCAGGTCGAGGCGCTGCGCACGGGCGCTCCTCTCGTGGTCCACGACTGGGCGGAGGCGCGGCTCGGCGAGCGCGCCATCGCCGTGCTCGCTGCCCGGCAGGTGCGCTCGCAGATCAGCGTGCCGCTGGTGAAGGACGGGAAGCTCGTCGCGACGCTGAGCGTCAACGACGCGACCCCGCGGCGCTGGACCGATCGCGAGGTGGCGCTCGTCGTCGAGACGGCCGAGCGCACGTGGGCGGCGGTCGAGCGCGCACGCGTCGAGGCGGCGCTGCGCGCGAGCGAGGAGAAGTACCGCTCGCTCTTCGAGACGATGGACGGAGGCTACGTCCTCGCGGAGCTCGTTCGCGACGAGGGTGGCCGGCCGGTCGACGTCCGCTACCTCGATCTCAATCGCGCGTTCGGAACGCTCGTCGGCATCTCGGCGTCTGCGGCCGTGGGGCGCCTGCGCAGCGAGGTCCTCCGGCAACCGCTGGACGATGCGCTCGCCGGGTACGTCGAGGCGGTCGAGCGCCAGCAGATGATCCGCTTCGAGCACGGCGCCGCGCAGCGCTGGTACGACGTCCGGATCCATCCGCGCGGCGGCGATCGCTTCGCCGTCCTCTACGACGACGTCACGGCGCGCAAGCGCGCGGAGCAGACCCTGCGCGAGAACGACGCGCGCAACCGGTACCTGCTCTCGCTGGCCGATCGCCTCGGCGCGCTGACCGACGCGGACGCCATCCGCGACGCGTCGATCGCGCTCCTCGGAGAGCACCTCGACGCGTCACGCTGTCACTTCACCGAGCTCGACGTCGACCGCGGCATCGCGTGGATCAGCGCCGAGCACCTGCGCGGACCCGGAGACCTCCGCAGCCGGAAGGGCAGCTACCGGCTCGACGACTTCCTTCCGTTCGTCGCCGTGCTCGCGACCGGAGCTCCCCTGGTGAAGAGCGACTGGCGCGACGAGCCGCTCGACGAAGCGGTCGCCGAGCATCTGTCCGCGTTCCAGGACCGAGCGCAGATCACCGTCCCGCTCGTGAAGGGCGGCAAGCTCGTGGCCACGCTGACGGTCCACGACACGAAGCCGCGCGCGTGGAGCGAAGGCGACGTCGCTCTCGTCGCCGACACGGCCCATCGCACCTGGGCGGCGATCGAACGCGCGCGCGCGGAGACCGCCCTCCGGGCGAGCGAGCAGCTCGCGCGAGGGCTCCTCGAGCAAGCGATGGCCTCGCGCGCGGAGGCGGAGGCGGCCAACGGCGCCAAGGACGAGTTCCTCGCGGTCCTCGGTCACGAGCTGCGGACGCC
>JBDHVD010000777.1:0-2740 GCA_039809525.1 Labilithrix sp.
CGGCGGACGTGGTCGGCGCGCGCTCGCTCCCGCGGAGGGCGCTCACCCCGGCGAGCGCCGCACCCGCGGCGAGCGCGAGGCCGACCCAGCGGCGCGCGGACTTCACGGGCCTCCGAAGGCGATGCCGAGATCGCGCAGGTTCACCTTGTACGTCTGATCGAAGAGCACGGTGTCGAGGCTCGGGCCCTCCCAGCCGATGATCTCCTTCTCGCCGCGGAGGCAGAGCGGGCAGAAGCCGACCTGGGCATAGGCGCGTATCGATCCGTTCAGCGTCTGGAGCTTCACCCCGAGCTTCGTGTTCACCTGGAGCTCGAAGTTCTCGGGCTTCAGCTCTCCCTGGAGGAGCGCGACGCCGAGGCCCGCGTTGAACGGCGTCGACGCGCGGATGATCGTGACCTCGCCGCGGATGCCGGCCGACGCGACGACCACGTCGATGCCCGCCTCGAGGTAGCCGTTGGCCGACACGTACGGCTCCACGAGGCCCCCGACCTTCGCCTTCGGGCACTGCTCGTTGTCGAAGCCCACCGCGTCGGCGGTGAACCCGAGCTTGATGCCGACCTCGCCGGAGATGCCGGCCTCGACCTTGATCGGGACGACCACCACGACGATGTACGTCTTGACGATCGACGCGCTCTTCTTCCCCGTCCCGTAGTCCTTCGCCACCTCGTAGTGGAGCGGCGCGGGCGTGCTCCAGCTCTTGTCGACGGGCGTGAAGATGTCCTTGCCCGCCACCTTCAGGTGGAGGTGGAGGTTCTTCTTCTCCGTGTCGAACAGCGCCTGCGCGTCGAGCAGGTTCCGCTGCTTGCCGAACACGTTCGCGTACGCGAGGAACGTGGCGTGGTTGTCGATCTGCAGCTTGCAGATCTCCGGCTGCGCGTCGACCAGCCAGCCGAGGTCGTAGTTGTAGCCGAGGCCGAAGTACTTGTTGCCCATCAGCTCGTCGCGGCTCTTCGAGATGCCCGGCTTCTTCACCTTGCCGGTCTCGGGATCGACGAGCTCCTTGATCTTGGCGACGCGCTCCTTCGCGCCCGCCTCGAGCTTCGCCTCCTTGTACTCGATCTGCTTCTTGCGGCACTCGTCGACCTGCGCGCGCAGCCCCTCGTACTGCGAGGCGGTGATCGTGCTCCCCGTCTTCACCACGCAGCGGTACGCGGGGAACTTGGGATCGTCGACGAACTTCACGTCGAGGTTCTTCAGCTTCTGGAACGCGCCGCCGGTGAACGCGTTGCACTCGGAGAACGCGCGGTCCTGCTCGTCGGAGAAGTCGTTCGCGACGGTGGCCGCGAAGTACTTCGGCGACCAGTCGCACGCGGTGACGCCCGGCTCGAGGCATCCCTCGTCGTCGGCGCGATCGAGCAGCTCGAGGAGATCGGTGACCAGCCGGCGGCGGAGCACGGTCTCGCTCTCCTCCGCGGGCGGCGTGCCCGGCGGCTTCACCACCCCGGCGTTCGCGGCGAACCCGAGCGACGCGGACGTCGCCGACTTCTGCGCGGCGAACGTCCCCACGCCGACGAGCGAGCCGAGCTCGGAAACGTCCCAGCCGCTGTTCGCGAACCGCGCGTTGAGACGCCCCCAGTCGCGCTGCAGCTGCTTGAAGCGCTCCTGCAAGCCGTGGAGCTCGTCGAGCTCGGCGGGCAGCCGCTTGCGGATCGGCTTCGGTCCGCCGCTCGTGCCGAGCGTCTTCACCAGCTTGTCCTGCGGGCTCGAGGGCGCCGGCCCGAGGGCGAGCGCGTTCGGCGTCTCGGCCGGAACGAAGACGAGCTTGTCGTGCATCGTCTTGTGCCAGAGCCAGTCCTGCGTGACGCTCTCGCGCGCGAGCGCCGCCTTCGCGACGTACGTCTGTCCGCGCGCGGTGGTCTCGAGCGCCGCGACCAGGCTCGGCCCGGGCGCGGGCGTGTCCGAGATGAACGTGGGGTTCGGCACGATGGCGACGAACCCGTTCTTCACCCGCTTCTGCGGCGCGAGCATCGTGCCGAACGGGCGGCCGTCCTTGCCCCGCAGCGTCGGGCTTCCGAGGTGCCGCGTGCCGATCGAGCTCGCGGTCGACGCCGGTCCGAACGCGATGCCGTACACCGCCTCGGTGTCGTTCCGCTTCGCCGAGATCGCGCGCGAGAACTCGGTCACGTCCCAGAAGCGCTCGTGGACGTACTCCCGGCAGGAGTCGACGTTCAGGCCGGACTGCGCCCATGCGTCGTACTGGTTGATCCCGATGTTGGCCGGACCGGCGAACGCCGACGCGGCGATCTGGCTCGAGATGGCGAACGTGTCCGCCTTGTAGAAGGCGCCGTCGTTCCCCGCCTCCGGCGGCGAGGGGATGACGTCGCCGACCCCGCCCTCGTCGAAGGATCGCGGGACCACGGAGAGCACCTTCTGGCCCTTCCGCGCATCCATCTCCTTCTCGAGGAGCGCGCTGCACGTCCACCGGTTCTTCCGCTGGAGGATCCCGCAGCGATCGCTCTCGAGGTAGCTCGGGTCCTGGCACTGCGCGAGCGTGGGGATCGGACAGCCGACGCGGCTCTCCGGCGTGTCGACGCGGCGCGCGACCTGCGCGTCGGCGTCGGATTGAACGAACGTCGCCACCACGGCGGCGACGGCGAAGGCGCGGATCAGGTTCGACGTGGTGCTCATCGTGCGTACCTCGATCAGCTCGGGATGCAGACCTTGACCGGACGCGCGCAGACGAGGCCCGCGCCGAGGTCCACGCACGACGAGAACGGCGGCGCGCAGGAGGTCCCGCCGG
>JBDHVD010000778.1:0-2738 GCA_039809525.1 Labilithrix sp.
CTTCGGCGCGACGAGCCTCCCCCCGGCCTCGCCACTCGCCCGCGGGCTTCGCCTTCGGCGAACCGCGCTTCGCGCGGAGGGCCCGCTCCGATCATCCAAGATCTGCGCGCCCCCTCATCGCGCCTTCGGCGCGACGAGCCTCCCCCCGGCCTCGCCACTCGCCCGCGGGCTTCGCCTTCGGCGAACCGCGCTTCGCGCGGGAAGGCGCGCTGCGCCGTTCCAAGATCAGCGCGCCCCCTCGCTCGCTTCGTGTCGTCAGCTGCGCGCGCGCTCGTTTACGGCGGTTCCCGGCTCGCTCACGAGCGAGACGAGCGCGGCGCGATCAGACGATCTGCTTCTGGATGTGCTTCGCTTCCTCGCGCTCCTTGAGCGACTCGAGGATGATCACCGCGGTCTCTTCGATCGCGCGGCCCGTGACGTCGATGACCGGCCAGCCCGGGTGCTCGGCGAAGATCTTCTGCGCGTACTCGAGCTCCGCCTTCACCTGATCCTTCAGGCCGTAGCTCGCGTCGACGCTCATGCCGAGCTGCTTCAGGCGCGCCTTGCGGATCTCGACGAGCGGCTCGAGGCCGATCGTGAGGCCGACGATGCGCTCCTGGTTCGCCTCTTCGAGCTCCGGCGGCGGCGGGACGCCGAGGACGAGCGGGAGGTTCGCGATCTTGAGACCGCGCTGCGCGAGCAGGGTCGAGAGCGGGGTCTTCGACGTGCGGCTCACGCCGACGAGGACCAGGTCCGCCTTCTTGAAGTTGCGCGGCTCCTTGCCGTCGTCGCTCTTCACCGTGAACTCCACGGCCTCGATGCGCCGGAAGTACTCGTCGGAGAGGGGGAGCATCCCGCTCGGCGTGTTGATCGGGTTGCGGTCCAGATAGACCTGCAGCTTGCCGATCAGCGATCCGATCAGGTCGAGCGCCTCGACGCGCAGCTCGTAGCTCGACGCATGGATGTACTCGCGGACCTCGGGGCTCACGACGGTGAAGACGACGAGCGCTCCCTCGCGGGCGGCACGTTCGAGGATGGGGCGGGCGGCCTCCTTGGTCCGCACCCGGGTGTGCAGTCGGATCTGCGCGCCGGAGTGCGGAAACTGGAGCATCGCCGCGCGTACGACCTTTTCGGCGGTCTCGCCAGTGGAGTCGGAGAGAACGTCGATGCGCTTGGCGTCCACGATGCGAGGTTGTGTACCACGCCCTCGGGCGGGGAATGAGCCAGAATCGCTGCGGCGCCATAGCCGGAGGCGATGCGCGTGCCCGTCTCCAGCGCGTCGCGTCGAACGTTCGACGGCGGGGTCGGGATGGACCCAGGGGGTGGATCGCCGTCGATCCCGCGAGCCGCGCGGAGCCCCGCACGCGGGCCTTCCATCGAGGGTCGGCGGACCGCTACCGTGAGCATGGAACATGCATCGACTTGGCGTGCTGATTTGCCCCCGTCCTCGGGGGTGAAGGGGCGGCGAAGAGGGATGGCGCAGCGCGGAATGCTTCCCAAGATCCGAAAGACGAACGCGGGCTCGGCGCCTCCGCTGGCGCGCCCGTCGATCCGTCCGGTCGCCGCGCGCAAGCCGCCGCCGCCGCCGGCGCCGCCGCGCAAGTTCCCGTCGGGGATCACGCCGCGGAGCGAGCGCACCTACGACGAGGACGGCGATCCCGCGACGATGATGGGCTTCGCGGATCCGCCGACGATGTCCGCGCCCCACGCGGTGCCCCAGGCCGCGCCGCATCGCGCGCCGCTCGTCTCGTTCGACGAGGAGACGCAGATGCGTCCGGTCGACGACGGCCTGCTCGCGCAGTCGCGCGAGGACGAGACCTGGGCTCGTGTCGACGCTCGCATCGACGCTCATGTCCACACGCAGGGCGCGCCCTCGGAGGCGCCGTCCACCGTCCCGCATTTCCCCGAGCCGGCGCATGCGCATGCGCGCGCGCACGCGCACGACATCTACGAGGCGCTGCCGTCGCTCGAGGTCCGCCGTCCCTTCGACACGTACGAGGCCGAGTTCGCCGAGCGCGATCCGGCCACGCAGCTCCATGCCGCGCGTCACCTCCACGAGCAGGCGCCGGCGACGCATCGCGAGGACTCCGGCGCGCGCGAGCGCCCGCGGAAGTACGCGGCGCCGGTGCCGGTCTACGACGACAGCGTCGACAGCTATCGTCCGGAGCCCGAGCCGCGCGTCGAGCTCTCGGAGCCCGCCATCCCGCGCGCGGCGCCGGTTCCGAGCGTCCCCGACGGCTTCATCGTCGGCGTGCAGCCGATCCGCACGCCGCCGGGCGGCGCGCTCTTCCCGGCGCACGACGCGTTCGCGCACCACGCTCCGCAGCATCCGATGCCTCCGGCGACGGCCGCGGCCTCGCCGCATGCGATGCACGCCGCGCCGTACGCGCATCCGTATCCGCAGCAGCAGCAGCAGCAGCACCCGCAGCAGCCGCAGTACCCCGCATACACCGCGAACGCGTACACGAGCGGGCCGCGCCCGGCGCTCGTCGCGACCCACCCGCCTGCGCCTCCGCCGATGCAGCCGGTGGGGCATCAGATCCAGACGCTGCCGCCTCCGCCGAGCTCGTCGCGCACGCTGCGCTTCGCGTGGTTCGTGTTCGGCGTCGCGTTCGGGATCGGCTTCACGTTCTTCGCGAGCGGCGTCGTGCCGGGCGTGAAGAAGGACGAGCCCGCGGCGACGTTCCCGCCGGCGCCCGCGGTTCCGACGCAGGTCGCGCAGCCGGTGCAGGCGCCTCCGCCTCCCGTCGCGCCTCTTG
>JBDHVD010000779.1:0-2732 GCA_039809525.1 Labilithrix sp.
CTCATCTTGAACCAAACCCTCGACAGCCGCCCGCTTCATCGGGCAGGGTCGGCCTCGCCGATGGGGAACTACTGACGCTCCCGCGGCAGCAGCCGGAGCGAGCTCGCGATGACCGAGAGCGTCCCGAGCCCCATCGCACCGGCCGCGAGCATCGGGCTCAGCGGGGTGCCGGTCGCGGCGTAGCAGCCCGCGGCGGCGACCGGGATCGCGAGGAGGTTGTAGCCGAAGGCGAGCGCGAGGTTCTGGTGGACGTTGCGCGTCGTCCGGCGCGCGAGGCGGATCGCGCGCACGAGGCCGTCCAGGTCGCCGTCCGCGAGCGCGACGTGCGCGCCGCCGTCGCCGCCGAGCGTGATGCCGACGTGCGCCGCCGACGCCGCGCGCGCGTGACGTCCGCCCGCGCCGGCCACCGCGACGATCTCGCCGCGCTCGACGAGCCGCGCGATCATCCGCGCGCGATCGTCCGGGTGGATCTGCGCGAACACCTCGGCCTCGTGGAGATCGAGCTCGCGCGCGACGTGCCGGCCGCTGGTGCGCGCGGCGCCCGTCATCATGACGACGCGCACGCCCATGCGACGGAGCGCGGCGATGGCGTCGCGTGCGTCGTGCCGTGCGGAGTCGTCGGCCGCGACCAGGCCCGCGTACCGCCCGTCGACCGCGATGAACGAGACCGTCGCGCCGCCGCCGCGCAGCTCCTCGGCGCGGCGGAGCGCGCGCTCGGGGAGGGCCACCCCGCGCGCCGAGAGGAGCGCGCTCGTCCCGAGCACCACCGATCGTCCCGACACCCAGGCGACGACGCCGCGCCCGCGGATCGGACGGCGGACCGATTGCGGAGACGGATCGTCGTCGGCCACCAGCGGACGCGCGTGCGCGACGACCGCGCGGGCGAGCGGATGCTCGCTCTCCTCCTCGGCGGTCGCGACGATGCGGAGGAGCTCGGCGCGATCGACGCCCTCCGCCGCCTCGACGGTCGTCACCTGCGGGCGTCCCTCGGTGAGCACGCCGGTGCGGTCGAGCACGAGCGTCGTGACCTTGGCGAGCGTCTCGGTCGACTCGGCGTCGCGCAGCGCGATGCCCTGACGCTTCGCCGCCGCCGTCGCCATGAGGAACGCCATCGGCGCCGCGAGGGCGATCGCGGCAGGGGAGGCGATGACGAGCACGGCCGCTGCGCTCGCGATCGCGTGCGGCAGGCGCGGCGTCGGACCGAACGCGAGCCATCCGACGAACGTGATGCCCGCGACGACGAGGACGCCGGGGACGAGCGCGGCGCTGATCCGATCGGCGAGGTCCTCGGTGCGCGTCGCCCGCGGAGCGAGCATGCGGCGCACCGCGTCCTCGTCGGCGATCGCCTGCACCGTGCGTCGCCGCGCGAACCGTTCGAGCGCCTCGCCCACCAGCACCAGCGTCACCGTCCAGGCCGCCGCGCCCAGGTACACGTGCGGCGCGACCACGCTCGGCGTGAGCACGACGACGACGCCGTACAGCCACGCGGTCAGCGTCCCGAGCGACACGAGCGCGAACATGTTCGGCCGGCGGCGCCGGACCGAGGCCGCGGCGCGGGCGAAGAACGGGAAGCCGCCCCAGAGGACGACCACCGTCGCGAGCGCGAGCTCGACCCACGCGCCACGCGCACCTCGACCGGAGACGAGGACGAGCGAGAGCTGCGCCGTGAGCAGCGCCGAGACGACCAGGCGCGCCGAGAGGTGCGGGACCTCCGGCTCGTCGAGCCAGGCGCGTTCGGCGAGCTCTTCCTTCGGCGGGATGCGTCCAGCGAGCGTGGCACCACCGGCGCGCGGGTGGATCGTGTGCATGTTTGCCTCGCTTTGCCGGCCGATGCGTGCCGGCGTGCGAGGCGTTACACGGTCCGTGCCGCTCGCGCTGACGCAGTGCGTTTCAATGCTTGCAGGTGCAGTCGACGCAGCCGTGCTTCGCGCAGCTCCGGCAGGTCTGCTCCACGCGCTTCTTCAGCGCCTGACGCGCGCGATGCAGGCGCACCGCGGCGTTGTTCGCGGAGATGCCGCTCTCGGCCGCGACCTCGGAGACCGCGCGCCCGTCGACGTCCACCTTCTCGAGCACCTCGGCGTACTCGGGCTTCAGCGTCGCCGCGAGGTTCTTCACGCAGGCGCAGGCCCGCGTGCGCTCGTCGAGCGGCGCCTCGGCGATGGTCTCGGGCATCTCGCGCTCGATGCGCTCGTGCGCGCGCCCGGCCGCGTCGCGCCTCCGATAGTGGTCGACGATCGCGTTGCGCAGGATCCGGTAGAACCACGCCGTCGCGCTCTCGCCGTCGCGCAGCTCGCCCCCGTGCTCGATGCTGCGGACGAATGCATTCTGCACGATTTCTTCCGCGACCGCTTCGCTCTCGACCCGCGGGCGGACGAAGCGGACGAACGCCTCCCGCTCGCGCACGAGCTCGCTCACCGGATCCGGACCCTCGCGGAGCGCCTCGTCGATCGCCATCGTGTCCTTCATAGCGCAGGGGCGAAGCGGCGGAGCCGCAGACTGTTGCCGAGGACGAAGAGGCTGCTCGCGCTCATCGCCGCGGCGGCGAGGACGGGCGAGACGAGCGCGAGCGCGGCGAGCGGCACCAGCGCGACGTTGTAGGCGTAGGCCCAGAAGAAGTTCTGGCGGATGGTGCGCATCGCGCGGCGCGCGACGAGGACGGCGTCGAGGACCGAGCGCGGATCGCCGCGGACGAGGACCACGTCCCCGGCCTCGATCGCGACGTCCGTCCCGGT
>JBDHVD010000780.1:0-2698 GCA_039809525.1 Labilithrix sp.
TCCAGGCGTTCGCGCTCGGGCCGGGATCGTTCCGTCCGCACATGGCCGCGCTCAAGAGCGTGCCGCGCGAGATGCCGGGGACGAGCGCGTCGACCGGCGGCGCCGAGGCGGCGTCGCGCTACGTGCACGACCTCACCGCGCGCGCGAGAGAGAGCGGCTTCGATCCGGTGATCGGTCGCGACATCGAGGTCCGTCGCCTGCTCCAGATCCTCGAGCGGCGGCAGAAGAACCATCCGCTGCTCGTCGGCGAGCCGGGCGTCGGCAAGGGCGCGATCGTCGGCGCGCTCGCGATGCGCATCGCCGCGGGAGACGTGCCGCAGAACCTGGCGACGCTCCAGATCCTCGAGCTCGAGACGGGGCAGCTCGTCGCCGGCGCGAAGCTGCGCGGCGAGATCGAGGACCGCCTGAAGACGGTGATCCAGGCGATCAAGGGCAAGGACACCATCCTCTACATCAACGGCCTCGAGTCGCTCACCGGCGGCGGCGGCGCGGGCAGCGGCGTCGGCGACCTGCTCAAGCCGATGCTCACCCGCGGCGAGGTCCGGCTGCTCGCCACGACCACGCCGGAGGGCATCCGCAAGCTGCAGGAGAAGGATCCGAACCTGCTCCGCCGCTTCACCGTGCTCGGGATCGATCCGCCGACGCCGGAGAAGGCCGTCGAGATCCTGCGCGGCATCACCACGCGCTACGAGAGCCATCACAAGGTGCAGATCGGCGATCCCGCGATCACCGCCGCGGTGCGCCTGGCGAAGCGTTACGTGCAGGAGCGCGCGCTGCCGGACAGCGCGATCGATCTGCTCGACGAGGCGGCGGCGCGGAAGCGCGTCGAGATCGACGGGCTGCCCGCCGAGGTGGACGACGCCATCCGTCGCGTCGCCTCGCTGAAGGCGCAGCTCGCGGGCCTCGAGGACGACACCGACGCGATGAGCGTGAAGACACGCGAGCGCCTGGAGAAGGAGATCCGCGAGCTCGAGCCGACGGTGACCGAGATGCGCGCGAAGCTCGAGTCGCGCCGCGGCGCGATCGCCGCCGAGGCGTCGCTCCGCGAGGAGATGACGAAGCTCCAGGCCCAGCTCGAACAGGCGCGCAAGGAGCAGAACTTCGCGAAGCTCGGCGAGCTCGAGCACGTGCAGATCCCCGACGTGCGCCGCCGCCTCGAGGCCGCGCAGCAGGCGGTCGAGCGCACCGGCGTGAAGGACGGCGCGTCGCGCGTCGTCGGCGAGGAGGACGTCGCGGTGGTGCTCGGCGACTGGACCGGCATCCCCGTCGCGAAGATGCTGGAGGGCGAGAGCGAGAAGCTCCTCAAGATGGAGGAGCGGCTCACCGCGCGCGTCGTCGGTCAGGACGAGGCGGTGCGGGCGGTGTCGAAGGCGGTGCGCCGCGGGCGCGTCGGCCTCCGCGATCCGGGCAAGCCGATCGGCAGCTTCCTCTTCCTCGGCCCCTCGGGCGTCGGCAAGACCGAGCTCGCCAAGGCGCTCGCCGAGTTCCTCTTCGACGACGAGCAGTCCATGACCCGCCTCGACATGAGCGAGTTCATGGAGAAGCACATGGCGCAGCGCCTCGTCGGCGCGCCGCCCGGCTACGTCGACTCGGAGGAGGGCGGCTTCCTCACCGAGGCGGTGCGCCGGCGACCGTACAGCGTGCTGCTCTTCGACGAGGTCGAGAAGGCGCACGCCGACGTGTTCAACCTGCTCCTCCAGGTGCTCGACGACGGACGCCTCACGGACGGCCGCGGCCGCACCGCGGACTTCTCGAACACCGTCGTCATCATGACGAGCAACATCGGCTCGCAGCGCATCCTCGAGACCGATCCGAAGCTGTTCGAGTCCGACGAGGGACGCGAGGCGCTGCGCGACGTCCTGCGCGAGGAGCTGAAGAACTTCCTCCGCCCCGAGTTCCTGAACCGCATCGACGACGTCATCATCTTCCGCCCGCTGTCGAAGAAGGACCTCCGCGGCATCGTGGACATCCAGCTCCGGAAGGTGGAGAAGCTCGTCGCCGATCGCGAGCTCAAGCTCGAGCTCACCGAGCCGGCGAAGATGCGCCTCGTCGACATCGGCTACGAGCCGGCGTTCGGCGCGCGCCCGCTCAAGCGCGCGATCCTCAAGGCGGTGCAGGATCCGCTCGCCGAGGAGCTCCTCGCCGGCGGCTACGCGAACGGCAGCACGGTGAAGTGCGACGTCGACGACGGCGACGGCTTCAAGTTCGTGAAGACCTGAGCGCGCGCAGCTCGGCGGCCGCGGCGTCCGCGAGCGAGGCGAACGTCGTGGCCTGCGTCTCGAGCGCTTCGCGCAGCTCGGCGAGCTGCCGGAGCTTCTCCTGCTCCTCGGCGATGGATCGCGCCTCGTCGTCGATGAGGCGCATGATCGACTGATCGCGGCGCTTGAGCGCCTGCTCGATCGTCTCCTCGACCGAGAGGCGGATGTCCCGCGCGAACACCTCGCGGTTCGCGTCGAGCCGCTCCGCGATCGAGGACTCGACCGCGGCGAGCCACGCGCGCGCGCGGTCGACGCACGAGGCCCGGAGCGTGCGCGTCCGCTCGACGAACCAGAGGAGCAGGCCGAGGACCGCGCCGATCACCGTGCCGATGCCCGGCTCCACCGCGGTGCCGATCGCGGCGCGCACGAGCGCGCCGCCGAGGCCGAAGCCGAGCCGCCGGCGGCCCGAGCGGACGATCGTGGAGCGGAGCGGAGCGGCG
>JBDHVD010000781.1:0-2697 GCA_039809525.1 Labilithrix sp.
GGAGCGGACGGCCGACATGCTCGACGCGTTCCTCGATCGCTCGGCGCGCCGCCCGACCTGACCGTCGCCTCGTTCACATCGAAGGCGGAGCGCTGCGCGCGGAGACCTCGATCACCTTCTTCGCGCCGTTCGTCGCGTTCGACTCGATGGTGAGCGTCGCCTCGAAGACGCCGGCCGTCGTCGGGGTGAAGCGTACGTCCTCGCCGCGCCCCGTCGTGAGGGCGCCGCGCACGCGTGCTAGGCGCGCAGCATGTCGCGAGGCAGTAGCGGCGTGGCGTCGGGATCGGCGAGGGCCGCCTCGGCCGCGGCCTTGAGGTAGGCGGCGGGGTCGACGCCGGCGAGCTTCGCGGATTCAACAAGCGTGTAGAACACCGCGGCGACCTCGGTCCCGCGCCTCGAGCGCGAGCCGTAGTGATTCTTGCGCCCGACCACGAGTCCGCGGAGCGCGCGCTCGGCACCGTTGTTGTCGAGCGGGATTTCCGGGTGCTCGAGGAAGAGCGTCGCCCGCGACCAGCGGCCGGACATGTACTCGATCGCCTTTGCGAGCCGGCTGCCTGGCGTGCACGAGACCGCGACGCACCACGCCTGGATGCGCGCGAGCACGCATCGCGACTCGGTCGCGCGGAGCTGCTTTCGAACGATGTCACCTTCGGCGCCGGCCGGCGCGCGATCTTCGATGGCGTAGAGCTCGCGGATCATGCCGAGGATCTGCTCGGTCTCCTCCGGGAACGCGGACTCGCAGTCGACGAACTTCCTTCGGATGTGCGCCCAGCACTGCGCGATGCGCAGCTCGGGCATCCTCTTCTCGAGCGCGTCGTAGACGCCGTAGCCGTCGGTGACGGCGATGCCCTTGAAGCCGGCGAGCAGCGACTTGCCGGCCTCGAGCCCGCGCGTGTCATGGATCTCGTAGTACGCGCCCTTCGGACTCGCGATGGTCCACGCGTGCCAGCGCGCGCTTGCATCGCCCTTGCCGAGCAGGGGCCAGGGCGTCTCGTCGGCGAAGATCACGGACTCGTCGAGCAGCTCGGCGCCGAGCCGGTCGTATGCGGGCCAGAGCACGCGCGCGAGCGCTTCGATTTGGTCGTAAAGCGTCTGCGAGTCGACCACGAGGCCCTCGCGCTTCATGATCTTCACCTGACGCTCGAGTGGCAGGTGGTCGGCGTACTTCGAGATCGCGACGGCGATCGCGAATGCGAGACTGTAGCGTCCGCCCGGCACGAGGCGCGGCGGCGCAGGCGCGGTCTCGATGCACGCGCCGCATCGGCAGCGGTACTTCTTGCGCACGTGCTTCTTGAGAACGAACTCGCGAGCGAGCACGTCGATCTCTTCGCTCTCCTCCGCCTGACCGCTCATCTCCTCGAGCGAGCCGTTGCATACGCTGCACGTGCGCGCGTCGGGTGCGAGCTCGTGCGACTCCACCACGATGCGAAGCTCCTTCTGCTCGCGCGGGCCGTGTCCCTGCTGCGGCGCGCGCGCCTTCGGCTCCGAGGGGCCCCCGCGCCGCTCCGAACTCTGGCCGAAGAGCATGCGATTCTTCTTCTCGAGCTCGGCCTGGAGCGACTCGATCTCGATCTGGAGCGCGACGCGATCGTTGCCCTGCGCCGCGAGCAAGGCGCGCGTCAGCTCCGTGACACGCGCGAGGAGCCGGCGATTCTCGGCCTCGAGCAGCGCCACGGCCTTGCGCAGCACCTCGGGATCATTCTCGCGCTCCAGATCGATCGCCAAGCAGCGATCGTTATGGCGGAGTGGGATCGCGCGCGCAACGGCGTCCGGCGCGTGAGATCCAACGGAGACGAACGTCGCGAGTCAGGTGAACACGACGCGCCTCTCGTCGGGTCGCCACGCGGGCGGGCTGAGCGCGACGCGTCCAACGAGCTCGCTGCCCTCGAGGAACAGCGCGAGCTCGCTCGTCGTCCACTCGAGCACGCGCTCCTTCGCGTTGTGCGCCCACGGCGCGGAGAAGCGCCCCTTCTCGAGACGCTTCGCGAGCACGCAAAGGCCGGTGCCGTCCCAGAAGAGGACCTTCGCGCGCCGGCGATCCTTGCCGATGAAAACGAAGAGCGCGCCGTCGAGGACATCACGCTTGATGTGCTCGCGAACGACGGCGCTCAGCGTGTCGAAGCTCTTTCGCATATCGACGGGCTCGCCGAACGCGAACACCCGGACGCGGCGACCGAGACCGATCACCCGCACCTCATCACGAGCGTGCAGAGTGCATCCAGGTCGAGTCCCTCGACGCGCAGCCCGCTCGGCGTAGTGACGACGGGCGCGGGCAGTGCTGGCTTCGACGCGCGCCCTACGTCCTTCGACGCGCGCCCTACGTCGACGATACGGACCGGGACGAAGGCCGCGGGCGCGGCCGCGCGAAGCCACCGCTCCACGGTCTTCGCGGACATCCCGATCTCCGCGGCGACGCTTGCCGTCGTCGCGCCAGTCGCCGCGCGTGCACGCGCGTACGCCGTGGCCCGCTCGCGGAGCTCGCGCGGCAGTGCACCGTGGCGACTGCGCCGCCCGCCGATCTCACGCTGCAACTTCTCCGCCTCGCCCGCGCCAGTCTTCATGCGCGCCAGCCGAGCGCGTCCCACGCCTCACGTCACGACGGGGCACGGCGAGGACGTACGGTGAAGCTGACCTCGATGACCTCGGTCGCTTCGCCGTCGAGGCTCAGCGGCTGTCCGGTCGAGAGCGGGGGAGGCC
>JBDHVD010000782.1:0-2685 GCA_039809525.1 Labilithrix sp.
GAGGTTCCCACCTAATGCGTGTGCCAGTGGCCTGCTTTGTCTTGCCACTCGACCTTCACGCCTTCGAAGGTCTTGCCGGGCGTGAGCCACACGTCGTAGCGGCTGCCGCGCTGCTCGGTGCGTGCGAGCTTCTCCGTGCCGGAGGTGACGCGCCAGGCGACCGCGTCCTCGTGATAGTGCCGTCGGTGCACCGACGTGCGCGCGCCCGCGCCCGGCCCCGTGCCTCCGCCGGGGAACGTCTTCACGATGACGGTGCCGCCACCGCCACCACCACCGCCGCCACCGCCGCCCCCGAGGTCGTCGTCGTCGTCGTCCATGGCGAGGCCGCCGTCCTTGCCGCCGTCGTTGCCTCCGTCGCCGGCGTCGCCTCCCGCGTCGCCCCCGTCGGTCGAGGCGTCGCCTGCCTCGCTCGCGGCGTCCGCGGCCGCTTCGGCCGTCGCATCGGCGGCGGCGGCATCGGCCTCCGCGTCCGCGCCTGCCTCGGCGGTCGCGCCGTCGATCGCCCCGTCGACGAGCGCGGCCGCGGCGGCGTCCGGTCCCGGCGTCTTCGGCTCCTCGCAGCTCCGGAGGACGAACAGCGCGAGCAGGACGAGCGCGATCGCGATGAGCGCGAAGAGCGGCCAGATCCACCACGGCCGCTGCTTCTCGTCCTTCTTCTTCTCCTCTTTCGGAGGCTCCTGCTTCTTCTCTTCCTTCGCGACCGCGGAGGCCGCCGCCGTCAGCGCGGGGCTCTCGCCGGTCGCGAGGGCCGCGACGAGCTGGGGCTCCGACGAGAGCGCGCCCGTCTGGTCGAACACCCGCCCCCAGTCCTGGTAGCCGAACACGTACTCGGCCCGGCCGCCCATCGCCCTCGGCGAGGCGCCCCAGTTGATGACGAAGAGCTTCGTGCGCTCGTGCGAGTAGAAGTAGTTGGCGCCGCCCTCGGCATCGAGCGAGGGCACGGTGAACGCCTGCTTGTACTTGTCGAAGCCGCTGTTCGGGGTGGCGAAGAGCTTCCCGACGCGCTCGAGCGCGGCCTGAAAATCGCGGATCGCCGCGCCGACCTCCTCGGGCCACTTCTGCTGCGCCTCGCGGAGCGGCACGAGGCCCGTGAGGTCCCAGCGCACGGTGACCGGCAGGCTCTCGGAGCCCTCGGTCTCGGGGACGAGGAGCCGCCCGTCGAAGAACTTCGGCTCGTTCAAGTCGACGGCGAGCTTCCAGATCGAAACCCCGCCGACGAGGTTCGGCAGCCACGTCGCGTTCTCGTTGTTCGGTTCGCTCACGTCACGACCTGCGCTTTCGCCTTCACCGCGTTGTTCGCCACGACCCGACAGAGGAAGGACGCGGGTCGCACGATGCGCGAGCCCGACGGATCCGAGCCTGCGGTCCGTTCGTGCAGCTGGGAGTCGAACACCCGCA
This sequence comes from Labilithrix sp., assembly GCA_039809525.1. GTDB lineage: Bacteria > Myxococcota_A > Polyangia > Polyangiales > Polyangiaceae > Labilithrix. The sequence continues at coordinate 1,399 of JBDHVD010000782.1, forward strand.
CGTGGTCGACGCTCTCGAGCCTCACGCGCTCGAGCGAGCCCGACATCAGCGCGGCCAGGAGCGGCGCCGCCTTGCTCACCATCTCGGGGTCCATCTTCGCGACGTGGGCGAGGGTGTAGAGGGCGCGGCTCACCTCGAGCGCGACACGAACCCTGCTCTCGCCATCCATCTCCGCACGGAAGAAGAAGTTGAGCCCGCTCGCGAGCGTGAAGGCGTGGTCCGCCTCGTCGCTCGCGTGCGTCGAGCCGAGCATCGTGCCGAGCTCGGAGAAGAACAGGCGCAGCGGGAAGGTGCGGTCGCCCGGCCGCGCCGACAGGATCGAATCGTCCAGGATGTCGCCGAGCACGATCCGCGCGAGCAGGCGGTCGGCCGTCGCGTTGGGTGCATTCTGCACGCTCGGCGCAGCGGCCTTCGGCGCGGCCACCCCGACCGTCGCGGCGAGCTCGGTGACGAGCTCTCTGATGCGCGCCTCGTCCATGCCTTGCTACGCCCGGTCCACCGCGAAGACGCCCGTGTCGAGCCAGTAGCGATCGAACGCGGCGGTCTTCAGGGCGAGGACGAAGTCCGTGGGCTCGAACGAGTACGTGTTCCGCTGGCTCGAGACGTTCGCGATCACGATCTGGCCGTCGCGCGAGCGACCGAGCTGGATCGCGACGCGGTCCTCGAGCAGCGCCTGCTCGACGTCGGGGCTCGCGGGGCGCACCTCGAACAGCGGCGAGCCTTCCATCTCCTGCGAGTCGACGTTCCGGAAGCCGATCCGCATGCCGTGCGTGTACACGAAGGGCTGGCTCTTCTCGCCCTGTTCGCCGTTGGGGAAGAGCTCGTTCGCGCGCGCGATGTGAGGCTCGGTGTCCTGGTAGAGGCCGTAGATCGGCCGCTGCGGCGCCTCGGTGACCGCGTCGATGAGGAAGCCCGGGAGCTTGTTCTTGCTCGCGAGGTGCAGCACCGCCGCGCCCGCCGTCACCGTGGACTTCGGGTCCTTGATGTTGCCCTGCTCCTTCCACTTCGACGGGTACCACTCGCCGACGCGGTAGCGCGCCATCGATTTGACCCGCGGCGGCGGGACGGGCATCTCGTTCGTGAAGATCTTCTTGATGCAGGGGATCGCCGACGTGCGGCCAGCGAGCACCAGGAGATCGACGTCGAACTGCGCGAGGAGATCCGCATAGCGGCGGAGCGGCTCGCGGAGCACGCGCTCGATCGCGCGCGCCACCTGCGCGGGATCGAACTTGAGGAACAGGTTCTCGATGCCGGGGAAGTCGGGCACCTGGCTGGTGAGGAACGCGT
>JBDHVD010000783.1:0-2681 GCA_039809525.1 Labilithrix sp.
GAACGCCACGGTGGTGATGGTCTCGAGCGATCTCGATCGCCTCCTCACGGTCACCGACCGCGTCGGCATGATGTACCGCGGGCAGCTCATCTTCGACGGCACCACCGAGGAGGCGAAGGGCAGCACCGAGCCGCGCGTGCGCCAGTTCGTTCACGGCCTCACCGAGGGTCCGCTCTGACGCGACGATGAGGACGTTCGAGCTCCTCCTCTCGTGGGTGGTCACGACGGCGCTGCTCTTCGTGCTCGTGATCGCCGACGAGCGGCGCATGTCCGAGGAGCGCCTCGAGCGCGCGTGGCCCCCCGCGAGCCGCGACGCGGCGGTCGTGGCGCTCGGCATCCTCGCCCTGCCCTTCCACTTCGCGCGCACGCGCGGGCGGTTCTTCAGCCTCTCGCTGCGCGAGCACCTGCGCTGGTGGATGGGCCTCGGGCTGGGCCTCGTGCTCGCCGTCCTCGTCGCCCTGGTGAACGCCGCGATCGTCGCCGCGTTCGACTGGGCCGTGGGTCTGCCGATCGACTGACGCGGTGCTCGCTTGAATCGACGCGATCGGAGCACCGCTGTTTGTTTCCAGGACCGGCGCAACCGTGTGGCGCCTCACCGCTCGCCGCACGCGGCGCGGGCCGCGCGTACGAACGCGTCGGCCCGACCGGGCGGCAGCGCGCGCAGGCGATCGCCGCACCGGTCCCAGACGACGTCGGCGCTCGCGTCACCGGCCTTCACCCGGAACGAGGTGAAGCCGGCCTCCGCCGCGGTGGTGGCGAGCGACAGCACGCGCATGGACTCGAGCGCGGGATCGACCTCGATGGTCGCGAACGGCTCGAAGCGATCGGCGGGCCAGACCGCCTTGAAGTGGCGCCGATAGCGGTCGAGGCGCACGAACAGCGGCGCGAAGCGCGCGCCGGTGTCGGGCACGTCGGCGCGCCTGGCGACCTCGACCTCGCGCGACGCCGCGAGCATCAGGCGATCGCCGGTGAGCGTCACGTGAGGACGCTGGAGCTCCTTGCAGATCGACTGCGCGCGCCCCGCGGCGCGGCGCTCCTTGGCCATCTGCTCGGGCGATTCGTCCGCGTCGGCCATGCACTGCGTGCGGCATGCGACGAGCAGAGGAGACAGGAGGAGCAGGGCGGCGGCGACGGTCCTCATCGATACGGTCCTCGAGAAGCGGTGGTGCCGGGGAACAGCGTCCCGAGCACGAAGGCGATGCGCGCGACCAGGCCGCGGAGCTCGGCTTGCGTCGACATCGGCGTCGCGTACTGGGCGTAGAGGTGGCCGTCGCCGAGCTCGAAGTCGCGGGCGCCTCGGCCGAGCTCGTCGATCGCCCTCCGGAGCTCCGCGTTCCACAGCAGCCGCTGCACGCTCACCGCGGGCGTCCCGCGCACGACGAACGCCTCGTCGAACCACGCGTCGCCGGTCGGCAGGTCCACGACGCCGAGCAGCGAGTTGAGGATCGACGGCCCGCGCTGCTTCGTGATCGAGAGGCCGAGCCCGAGGCGCGCGGGATAGTCCGCGTGCACCGTGGTGACCGCCGCGAGCGGCTCGCCCTCGAGCGCGATGCGGGTCTTGCTGCCCGCGACGGTGCCCGCGAGCTCGAGCCGATCGGCGTCGAACGCGAGCCCCTCCTCGGAGGCGAACGCCTGCCACGCGGCCTCCTGCGCGCGCTCGCCCTCCGTCTTCGGGAGCGCGCGGCGCGCCTCCGACAGGGCGTCGGCCGCGGCGCACGCGACGTCGAGGACGGCGTCGATCTCGCGGGCGTCCGCGGCGAGGTGCGGGAGCGTCACCGTCACCGTGCTGTCCATGATCGTCACCGTGCTCGCGGCGACGCCCGCCAGCGCGGCGAGCGCCGACGTCGCGCGCGCGAAGAGCGCCGACGTCCGCTCCGGCGCCCACGAGCGTCCGTCGAACCTCCCTGCGGCTCGCCACACGTCCAGGCCGAGCAAGAGCGGCGGATCGATCCGCGCGACGATGCTCGTCACCGTCGTCGCCGCCTCGGGGTCGGGGCTGTACGCGCAGACGAGGACCTCGTGCGATCGGCGCCGCCCGAACATCCACGACCAGACCGTCGGCCGCGGCGCCGGGGCGCCCAGCAGGCGCTTCGAGGTCTTGAAGGTCGCGCGCGGATCATACGACGCGGCTGGCAGGTATAGCCCGAGCCCGAGCGCCGCCGCGGCCTCGATCCACCGTGCGTGCCATCCCGCCTGGATGGGGTCGGCCGGGACGCTCATGGCGGAGCGGAGCTTACGGCCCTGCCCCTGGGGTGTATAGTGCGTGACCGGCGCATGGCCGCGCAGACGACACAGCCCGTCCGGGACGAGGGGCCGAGCGCGCTCGGTGCGTTCCTCGGCGCGCTCGGTGGCGGCTTCCTCGGCATCGCCGAGACCGCGGGCGGGATGACGATCCTGTTCGCGCGCATCTTCGTGCGCTTCTTCCCGCCGCGCCTCGACGGCGCCGAGCTGTGGAAGAACCTCTACAAGATGGCGGTGAAGTCGCTGCCGATCGTGGTGGTCACCGCGCTCTTCACCGGCGCGATCATGGTCATCCAGGCCGCGACCATCGTGAAGCGCCTCGGCGCCGAGGGCCTGCTCGGCTGGGGCGCCGGCTTCGGGACCCTGCGCGAGATCGCGCCCCTCCTCACCGCGCTCATGATCTCGGGCCGCGTCGGCGCGAACAACACCGCCGAGCTCGG
>JBDHVD010000784.1:0-2649 GCA_039809525.1 Labilithrix sp.
GTCGAGCACACCCAGCCGCTCGTCGTGCTGAAGCCGTCACCGGCTCCGAGCGCGGCCGACGAGTCCGCGCCGAACCCGCTCGCGGTCATCCCCGCGACGTCGAGCGCGATGATCCGTGCCGCGGCGGAGCTGCCCGAGCTCGACTACGACGAGGACAACGGCGACACGCAGATCGGCGAGCCCTTCTTCGACGAGCCGCCCAAGCCCCGCACCATGGGCGAACGCCCGCGGATCCGGCCCATCCAGCCGGCCGGGCCGCGCTTCGCGCACCCGCTCCCGGCGGTCACCGGGCCGGCCGCGATCCCGCCCGAGCCGCCGACCGTTCGCCGCGTGAACGGCGTGCCTTGACGCGCTGCGTGCCGGCTCGCATGTTGGATTCGTCGTGTGCCCTCGCTGCCGCCAGAATGCGCCTCTCGTCTATCGCGGCGTGAACGCGTTCTGCACCGCGTGCGGCGCACCTCGCATGCCGCTCGCGGCCAATTCGGTGAACCTCGCAGGTCAGCCGTCGAAGGTCGGCGGGACCGTCGCCCGCGTCTTCGGCTGGCTGGTGCTCGCGTTCGGGTGGCTCGCGGCGCTGCTCATCGGCGGGCTCCTCTTCGCGGCCTTCGGTTCGGCCAGCATCGCGCACTGGATCGTCGGCGGGCCCATCGCGATCATCGCGTCGCTCATCGCCTACGGCCTGCTCAAGAGCGGCAAGCAGCTCGAGGCGTCGGGCAAGCTCGCCGAGATGACCACGAAGAACCAGGCGATCTTCGCGCTCGCGAACGCGAAGGGCGGCGTGCTCACCGCGTGGGACCTCGCCCAGTCGATCGCGACGACGCCGCAGGAGGCGGACGACACGCTGACGAAGCTCGCCAAGGAGTACCCCGACCACGTCGGCGTCGACATCGACGACAACGGCACGGTGCTCTACCGCTTCCCGTCGGTGCACTGGCAGAAGATGCGCGTCGCCGCGCCGCCGCCGAACGGCCGCGTGGGCGCGCCCGAGCCGATGGGCGAGCCGATCGAAGAGGAGCTCGAAGTCCCGGGGGCCGCGCGCCGTCACGCGCGTCCATGAGGCGTGCGCTCGCCGTCGCCGCGCTCGTCGGCGCGTGCTCCTCGCAGTCGTCGCGCACGGCGGTGACGGAGCCTGCGGCGACGTCCGCTCCGGCATCGGCAGCCGTGTCGGCATCGGCCACCGCGGCCGCGGCCGCGCCTGCGAACGTCGAGGACGCCGGGGCGCCGCCCGCGGAGCCGGAGCCGTCGTACGACGAGCTCGTCTCGGCGCTCGGGATCGGCGCCGCCGGCTGCACGTCGCTTGCCGGCGACGCGCGGGCGCGCTGCGCGATCGACGAGCGGTACGCGGCCGATCCGAAGGCGGGCGCGCTCGCGAACGAGCTCTGGGCGAAGTGGAGGATCGCGCCCGGCGTCGAGGCCGCGCACACCATGGACGGCGGCTACCGCGGGATGATCCGCATCGAGCCCGCGGTGCCGGTGAACGCCGACCGCAAGCACATCGAGTGGATCGCTCTCGCGATGCGCGACCTCGATCGGTTCTGGAGCGACCTCGACGCGCTCGGTCCTGCGCATGCGACCAAGCGCTATCGCTTCCGGCCGATCACGCTGCGCTTCATGCGGTCGATGAACGGCAAGCGCACGCCGAGCGCGTACGCGCACGACTGGACGGTGGCGTGGAACCTCGCGGGCTCGCTCCACACCTCGGCCGACGCCGTTCGCGAGACGCTGGTGCACGAGATCTTCCACCTCAACGATCGCGCGCACGCGGCGGCGAGCGAGGACTGGTGGTCGGCGCGGACGCTCGGCAAGGACTACGACGCCATCGTGAGGAAGTGCGGGACCGCGCTCGCGTGCCTCGCGCCTTACGCGCCGAACGGGACGATCGTCCGCGGCGGGACCTACTACGCGTTCCAGCCCGGAAACGGCGTCGTCGAGTACGCCGCGGAGCTCATGGTGCGCTACTACCGCGAGCAGCGCGCCGCCATGCGCAAGCTCCCGCGCGAGAAGGCCTTCAAGTGCGGACCGCCGGAGAACGCGCGGGCGTGGGACGCGATGAAGGACGAGTTCTTCGGCGGCGTCGACGTGGTGCCGGCCTGCGGTACGTGACGTCGCCGCCCCTCACGGCTCGTGCAGCCGGTCGACCTTCCGCAGCTCGGGGAAGAGGAGCGACCAGACCACCACGACGAGGCACGTGCCGATGCCGCCCACGAGCACCGCGACCTTCGGTCCGAGCCACGCGGCGGTGACGCCGGACTCGAACTCGCCGAGCTCGTTCGACGCGCCGACGAAGACCATGTTCACCGCGCCGACGCGTCCGCGCATCTCGTCGGGCGTGCGCGTCTGGATCAGCGTCGAGCGCACGACGACGCTGACCATGTCGGCGGCGCCGAGCACGAGGAGCGCGACGAGCGAGACGGTGAAGTTGCGCGACACCCCGAACGCGATGGTGGCGATGCCGAAGAGGAAGACGCACGCGAACATCGCGCGTCCCGCGCGGCGTTCGATCGGATGCCAGGCGACCGTGAGCGCGACGGCCGCGGCGCCGACGGCGGGCGCGCTGCGGAGGACGCCGAGGCCCCACGGGCCGATGGCGAGGTAGTCGCGCGCGAAGATCGGGAGGAGCGCCACCGCGCCGCCGAGGAGCACGGCGAA
>JBDHVD010000785.1:0-2628 GCA_039809525.1 Labilithrix sp.
AGACGCACGCGGTGCTGAAGCAGCCGGTCGAGGCGCGCGAGGTGTGCCTGGGCGTGGCCCGCATCCCGCCGCTCGCGCAGGAGACCGCGCGCTCGCAGGAGGCGCGGAGCGAGGCGGCGCGCATCGCCGAGGAGCAGCGCCCGAAGATCGGCGCGCTCCGGCTCGACATCAAGGGCGTGCCTCAGGGACGCGAGCCGACGGTCACCGTGGACGGCGTCGCCGTTCCGGCCGCGGCCCTGTCCGAGCCGCGCGCGGTGAACCCCGGCGTGCACGTGATCACCGCGCGCGTAGGGACGGGCGCCGAGACGCGCGCGACGCTCGAGACGAAGGAGGGCGAGACGCGTCAGATCGAGCTCGCGGTGCAGCCGCCCCCCGAGGGCGACGTCGCGCCGCCTCCACCGGGAAAGACCGGCCCGCAGCCGTATCAGCCGCCGCCGGAGAAGAAGAAGAACACGTTCGCGACCGTGAGCTACGGCGTCGCCGGCGTGTCCGGCGCGCTCGGCCTCGTCTTCGGGATCATGGCGCTCACCGCCGAGGGGAAGCTCGACGACAAGTGCCCGCAGAAGAACTGCGCGCGCGACAACTGGGAGGACCTCGACAGCGCGAAGTCCTCCGGCACCGCGAGCACCGTCTTCTTCGTCATCTCGGGCGTCGCGCTCGGCGCGGGCATCGTCTCGTCGCTCGTCGGCGGATCGAAGAGCACGCAGGGCCAGACGAGCACGCCGAAGGTCACGCCGGTGATCGGCTTCGGCGGGGCAGGGCTCAATGGGACCTTCTAGGTCGCGTCTGCTGTTCGCCGCGGGCGTGGCCGCGCTCGTGCCGATCGTCGTCGCGTGCAACGCGATCGTCGGGCTCGACGACTACAAGCGCACCGAGTGCGGCGCGTTCCCGTGCCCCTACGACGGCGGCTTCGATGCGCCGGACGGGTTCGTCCCCGACGGCGGCATCGACGCGCAGACCGACGCTCCTCCGGGCGTCGGCCCCACGACGTGGGCCGCGTTCGTGATGCCGAACTACAAGGAGGATGCGGGCCTCACCGCGCCGAATCCGCTCTCGTATGCCATCAGCGGCGAAGAGGTCGAGGACAAGGTCACCGGACTCGTCTGGCGCAAGGCCGTCGTCGGCAAGCCGCCCTTCGGTGACCAGCTCACGGAGGCCTCGGCCGAGGCCGCGTGCAAGCAGATCACGCCGGGCTCGTGGCGCTTGCCGAAGCGCATCGAGCTCGTCACGCTCCTCTCCTACAACCAGGGCGCGCCGTACGTCGACAAGACCGTGTTCACCGGCGTGCCGGCGGACGTCGCGTGGACGTCGTCGGAGGTCCGCACGGCGTCGGGCGCAGTGCCGAACAAGTACTGGGCGATCGATTTCAAGACGGGGGCGCTCACGCAGCTCGACGGAACGACCGAGCCCGCGAAGGCGCTCTGTGTGAAGGGGAAGTGATGAAGCGCCAGCTGCGAACGCTCTTCTTCTCCGCCGCCACCGTGCTCGTGACCGCGCCGCTCATGGCCGACGCGCCCGACACGCAGTACCAGGCGTTCGACCGCGACGCGACGGAGATCAGGGACAACTTCACGAAGCTTGCCTGGCAGCGCGATCGCCTCGGCCTCGAGAACCGCACGAAGCGGACGTTCGCCACGGCCGAGTCGCGTTGCCCGAGCGTCTTCGGAGGCGGGCGGCTGCCGACCGTCAAGGAGCTCCTCACCATCGTCGACGAGCAGCCGCACCGCGAGTACGAGTTCGGGCAGAACGTCGAGAAGGCGATCGACGGTCTTGGCGGACGCGCATTCGCTTCGAGCACGTACGTCGACGCGCCGTACTGGTCGAGCACCCCGACCGACGGGACCGACGAGGTGTGGGGCGTCAGCTTCGCCGACGGCACGATGGTGCGGCTCAAGAAGACGGACCAGGCGTACGCGCGCTGCGTGAAGTAAGAGCCCGAGCGCGGCCGCGCGCGCCACGGATCCGAGCTAAGCTAGGGCCGTGTCCGCCGACGCGCTCCCTCCCGAGCTGACGCGTCCTTTGACGCGCGCCGAGTACGCCAAGATGGCGGCCATCGGGATGTTCGAGCACGAGCGGGTCGAGCTCGTCTACGGCTGGATCGTCCGCATGCCGCCGCTCGGACCTCCCCACAGCTCCACGGTGCAGCGGCTGAACGAGCTCCTGGTGCGCCTCGTGGTTCCCCGCGCGTCGGTCCGGGTGCAGAGCCCGTTCGCTGCGAGCGATCGATCGCTGCCCGAGCCGGACGTCGCGGTCGTTCCGCGCGGCGAATACCGCGACGACCATCCGACGAACGCGTTGCTTCTCATCGAGGTCGCCGACTCCTCGCTCGACTACGATCGCACGACGAAGGCAAAGCTCTACGCCGAGAGCGGCGTGCCCGAGTACTGGGTCGTGAACCTGATCGACGGCATCGTCGAGGTGCACACGGAGATCGTGCGGGGCGTCTACACGCGGATCGCCCCGTACAAGCGCGGCGAGCGTGTCGTCCCGAAGGATTTCCCGGACATCGCCCTCGCGGTGGACGACGTGATCTGAGTAGACTTCGCGCCCTCATGGCCGAGATCGCACCGCTCACGCCGCTCCGTTACGACCTCGAGAAGCTCGCCTCGTCGGGCGGCCTCGCGAGCG
>JBDHVD010000786.1:0-2627 GCA_039809525.1 Labilithrix sp.
CGGCGCACCTCACGCCCGGCATCGGCGGCGGCATCCAGATGCCCGCCACCTTCCGCTCCGAGTTCTCGGACGGCGGCATCCCCGCGCAGCGCGTGATCGTCGTGCGCCAGCAGGGCGACGAGTCGATCCTCCCGTACAACAAGGACCGCACGCCGATCATGCAGGCGCGCCTCGCGCTGCGCTGGGACATCTCGGAGATCTTCGCCGTCGTCGGCTGGGTGCAGTTCGTCCGAGACAACAACGGCACCCTCGTCGTGCGTGATCCGACGGAAGGCACCGCGTCGCTCCGCGTGTTCCAGAGCCCGAACCGCCTCGGCGCGGCCGTCGCGGTCCAGGCGCGTTTCTGAGCGCACGTTCGACGCGCGCTCAACCGGTCTCTTCGATCACCGCGCGCAGGCGCGGCGCCTTCGCGAGGAGCTTCGCGAGGCGCCGCACGTCTGCGGCGCGGAACGTGACCGGGCCGCGGCGTGCGACGCCGCCCGTCGAGTAGCAGACGCGTACGAGCGTCTCGCCCTCGTCGTTCTCGAGCAGCTGCACGAGCGTGGCGAACGATTTGTCGCCCGCCGCCTGCCTCAGGGTGATCTCTTCGACGAGCGTCGCGTGTCCGAATGCGGTGCTGACCATGCGCGGGTCATGAGCACGACGCGCGCCAGGATCCGGATCGAACGATCTCGCGAGCTTGCCGGTCGTGACCCTATGGCCGGGCCAGATTTCGCCTGGCCCGGGCCAGGGACTGCCCGGGGTCAGCGCGTCGTGAAGGTGGTGAAGGTGCCCGAGATCGGCGGGACGTAGATCGGGTTCGTCGGCTGCGTGGTCCTCGCCTGGGTGCACGAGCAGTCGGTCGTGAACCAGCCCTTGAGGCAGTTGTCGAACGACGTCATGTCGCCCGTGCAGTTGATCCGCATCTTGTCGCAGTCACCTTCGATCTGCTTGCTGCAGGTGCAGGTGCCGTTCTCGCACGTGAAGCCGAGGCCTCCGCCTCCGCCGCTACCGATGCGCAGCGCTTCGTCGCTCTGCGCGACCTCCGCGGCGTCCTCCGATGCCTCGGTCGCGCACCCCGCGAGGGCGAGCGAGGCGACACCGAGGCTCGTGACGAGCGCGCGGAAGAGCGAAGGGACGAAGAGGGTCTTGGAAGTGTTCATGGCCGCCCGCTCCGCAAGCCGCGGGCCGGCGTCGCGAGCGAGCAGCGAGGCGGTTTTCTCGACGTGACGACGTGTGCGCGCGCAGGGGACGCCGGCGCGCGCGCGTCGGGTCGCGCTCGAAGAGCTCAGGCGGCGAGCGCGCCCGCCGGAGCGCTCACCGGCGGCAGGCGCGCGAGCAGCGCCTGCGCATCGGCGTGCGACGCGACGACGAACGTGATCGTGTCGCCGCTCCGGACGGTGACATGGAGGAGCGCGCTGCCGCGCGCGGCATGCTCGAGCCGAACGTCGTCGACCTTCTCGGTGCGCGAGCCGAAAAGCCCGCTCACGACGAGCCCGGCGTCCGAGACCGAGAGACGGACCTTGCACGTGTTGAAGATCACCGGGATGACGAACGCGGGGAACAGACCGACCGCCGCGAGCAGTCCGGGGACGCCCGCGGCGTCGTCGTGGTTCGCGAAGACGGCCCGCGCGGCGAGGCCGCACGCGAGCAGATAGACGACGGGCGCGAGCACCGCCCAGACCGGGGTCTTCTTCTCGCGCGCCTCGAGCTCTCGGTTCGCCATCGCCAGGACCGAGTGCACGGCGCATACCCGTACCCACACTCACGTAAGCTCCGGAGATCACGTGGCTAAGCGGAAGATCGTCCCGCCGTCGCTGGGCCGCCGGCGATCCACTGGACGTGCCCCCGCGACTCGCGCGCCTCACCGCGCAATCAGCCGCGGAGCACGGCGGAGAGGAAGTCGCGCCAGAAGCGCAGGCGCTCTTCCGTCTGCTGCCGCGAGGACGAGGCCGCGAGCCCGGCGGCCCACGCGATCCGCGCCTTCTCGTCGACGCGCTTGTCCTGCTGCTCCTGGCTCTCGCGGGCGCGCGTTCGATCGAGGCCGCCGCTCGCGGCGAAGGCGACGACCCGCGTGAGCTCGCCCGCGTCGAACCACGTCCCGTGCTTGCTGCACACGTCGACGATCACGCCCGAGACCTTGCCGAAGTTCGCGCGGTTCATCGTCGCGTGACACAGCGGACAGGCGACGTACTTCACCTCTTCGAGCACCTTCGAGGTGGCCCGAGGCGGAGGCGACGCGAGCGCTCCGCCCAGCTCGGCACGGCAGAGGATGTCGGCGAGGGCGTCGCGGGACACGAAGAGCCCGCCGCAGCGGGGACACTCGTGCATGCGCGCCTCCGCGCTGTCGGGGGCGACCTCGAGCGGCGTCGTGCAGCGCGGACACGGAGCATCGGTCGCGTCGAGGAGCGGCTCGAGCTGGAGGCGCTCGCCGCACCGCCCGCAGGCGAACGCGCCGGGCGCCTGGAGCGAGAAGCACCGCTCGCAGCGCACGCTCTCGAGGCGCACGTCGCAGTGCGGACAGATCCGGACGAGCGCAGCGATCGCGTTCGAGCAATACGGGCAGGTCGTCGTCGGCTCGATCGCCGGCGCGACGCCGGCCGCGCTGCGATACGGGCCCGAGGCGCGCGCGGCCCGCTCCTCGGCGG
>JBDHVD010000787.1:0-2626 GCA_039809525.1 Labilithrix sp.
ATCATCGCGCGGAAGAAGCAGCCCTACCGTGCGCCCGACGCGCTCGCGTTCGCCACGGGCGCGGGACGTTCGCTCGTCGCCGAGGTCCTCGCGCCGTCGGCGGTCGTCGATGCCGGCGTGTTCGATCCCGGCGCGGTCCACCGGCTGCTCCAGAAGTGCATCGCCCTCGGCGAGGCCGGTCAGCTGTCCAACGCGGACAACATGGCGCTCGTCGGCGCGATCTCGACCCAGCTCCTGCACGAGCGCTTCGTGCGCGCGTAGCCGCGCACGGTGGAGGCACGATGATGAATGCGGTCCCGCTGCTCCATGACTACGTCCACGACTCGGCGCGGCGCCTGCCGGACAAGACCGCGCTGGTCGCGGGCGATCAGCGGCTCACCTACGCCGTGATCGAGGCGCGCAGCAACGCGCTCGCGCATGCGCTCGTCCGGCGCGGCGTCGCACGTGGAGATCGCGTCATCGTGCTCATGGAGAACGGCGCGGAGGCGACGATCGCGTTCTGGGCGGTGCTCAAGGCGAACGCGATCGTCTCGATGGTCCATCCGCACACGAAGGCGGACAAGCTCGCGTACCTCCTGAACGACTGCCGGGCGCGCGCCCTCGTGACCTCCGCGCAGCTCTCGCCGGCCTTCGTCCCGGCCGCGGAGCGGAGCGAGCACCTCGCGGCGATCGTGGTGGCCGGCGGCTTCGATCCTGCACGTCATGCGTGGGATGCGCGCGTCGTGGGCTGGTCCGAGGCGCTCGGCGGCGAGCGGAGCGACGCGCCCCCGCCGCGCCGCTGCATCGACGTCGATCTCGCGTCGATCATCTACACGTCCGGCAGCACCGGCGAGCCGAAGGGCGTGATGCTCACGCATCGCAACATGCTCACCGCGGCGACGTCGATCACCACGTACCTCGAGAACGTGGAGGACGACGTCATCCTCGGCTGCCTGCCGATGTCGTTCGACTACGGCCTCTACCAGATGATCATGGCCTTCCGGATGGGCGCGCGCGTGGTGCTCGAGAAGAGCTTCACGTACCCGACCAAGGTGCTCGAGACGGTCGCGCGCGAGAAGGTCACCGGCCTGCCGGGGGTCCCGACGATGTTCGCGATGCTCACCGAGATGAAGAACATCCGTGACTTCGATCTCACGGCGATCCGCTACGTGACGAACACCGCCGCGGCGCTCCCGCCGAAGCACATCCGCGCGCTCCGCGAGCTGTTCCCGCAGGCGAAGGTGTTCTCGATGTACGGCCTCACCGAGTGCAAGCGGTGCACGTACCTGCCGCCTGCCGACGTCGATCGCAAGCCGGAGAGCGTCGGCATCGCGATCCCGAACACCGAGCTGTGGATCGTCGACGAGGAGGACCGCCCGGTGGGTCCGAACGTCGTGGGGCAGCTGGTCATCCGCGGCGCCACGGTCATGAAGGGGTACTGGGAGAAGCCGGAGGAGACGGCGAAGAAGCTGCGGCCCGGACCGATCCCGGGCGAGCAGGTGCTCTACACGGGCGATCTCTGCAGGCTGGACGACGAGGGCTACCTCCACTTCGTCGGACGGACGGACGACATCATCAAGACGCGCGGCGAGAAGGTCGCGCCGAAGGAGATCGAGGCGATCCTCCATGCGTTCCCCGGGGTCGTCGAGGCCGCGGTGATCGGGATCCCCGATCCCATCCTCGGCCAGGCGCCCGTGGCATTCGTCGTGCTCGAAGAGGGCAAGACGCTCCGCGAGACCGAGCTCCGACGGTTCTGTCAGGAGCGGCTCGAGAGCTTCATGGTGCCGGCGCGCTTCGAGCAGCGGCCGGCGCTCCCCAAGAGCGACAACGGAAAGATCGACAGGAGGGCTCTCCGATGATCGGCATCACCCCGAAGGAAACGGTCCGCGAGTTCATCGTCACGAACTTCTACGTTCCGGACGCGAACCTCCTGGGCGACGACACGTCGCTGCTCGATCAGGGGATCGTGGACTCGACGGGCGTGCTCGAGGTGACGGCGTTCCTCGAGGAGCGATTCGGCATCCAGATCGAGGACTCCGAGATCGTGCCGGAGAACCTCGACACCATCGGCAGCATCGTCGCCTTCCTCGCGAGGAAGATCCGATGAACCTCGTGTCACGTTTCGGCGCCGCGCTCGTGCGCGACCGGGACCTCCCGATCGCGGTGCTCGCGCGAAAGCTCGGCAACAACGCGCTCGCCTTCGCCTCGGCGCGCGTCTTCCTCCGGGACGCCGACCGCGTGGGCGAGCACGCGCGCTGCTTCGGCGGACGCCCGCACGTCGACAACGGCGGCACGCTGTTCATCGGCGACGACTTCGCCGCCAACTGCGAGTTCGGGACCGTCCGCCTCGCGACCGCGGAGCGCGGCGTGCTGCACGTCGGCCACGGCGTGACGATCAACTACGGGACGTCGATCTCCGCACGGCGCATGGTGTCGCTCGGCGACCGCGTGATGATCGGTCCGTACTGCGTCATCGCCGACACGGAGCTGCCGCTCCCGCTCCGGGACGACGAGCCCGCCCGTCCGATCGAGATCCGCGACGGCGTGTGGCTCGGCGCCCGGGTCGTCGTCCTGCCCGGTGCGACCATCGGCGCAGGCGCGGTGATCTCGGCGGGGAGCGTGGTCTCCGGCGACGTGCCCCCCGGCG
>JBDHVD010000788.1:0-2624 GCA_039809525.1 Labilithrix sp.
ATGAGGAAGTCACATTCCTCGGCGCGAAGACATGCGACGACATCGACGAAGTCCTCGGGGACCTCGCCGTTCATGGCGTGGGCCGGATGACGCGTCCGGGCATGTCCGCGCGACGGTAGCGCGGCAACGGATTGCCAGCGATCACCCACTGCGCGGACGTGAGGATCGCGACCATCGCGATGCGGTCGTCGACCGACTCGGGGATGCGCTCGTCGGTGAGGGCTTCCTCGGCGATGGCCGCGCGGCGGATAGGCCAGCCGGCGCGAGCACGGCGTCGCTCCTCGAAGCTGCTCATCCTTCACAGTGTAGCAAAGGACTCGCGCCGCCTCGGCACGGCGCGGGGGGCGCGCCACGTCTCGATGAGCGGAGCAGAACCTTCGGCGAAGAAGCTGTGGAGGAGCTGCGGACGCGGTGCTTCTCTACGCCGATCGGCCGTTCGACATCCACGAGGACCTGGGCTCGGACGGCGACATCGACGAGGAGCGCGCGCTCGCGTTCGAGGAGGAGCTCGTCCGGCAGTTCGTGGCGTCGGAGGAGGGGGTGCCGCTCGGCCTCGACGCGCACTGGGCCCGGGGGCTCCTCGAGCACGCGCGCAAGTACCACGGCGTGACCGTGACGGAGCTCACGCCGGATGTCGTCGAGGACGTGGTCTTCGTCGACTTCCCGCGGCAGGTGAGCTGCGAGGGCAACGAGGCGCCGGCGATCGTCGCGAGCGTGCGTGCCTTCCTCGCGTTCCTCGAGCGCGCGTTCGGGCTCGGCGGCATGGCGCAGTGCGCGGCCGTGCTCGGGAAAAGCGCCGAGGCCAAGCTGCGACAGCGGCTGTCCGACCCGAGGTACTTCGGGATGGCGAAGCGCTTCGTGATGGCCGGCATGAAGGCCGGCTACGACATCAGGACGAGAGAAGGCGCGGACGCATGGATGCGGGTCGCGAACAGCAGGCTCTCGAACGGCTCGGCACCGCGCCCGGCGTCGAAGCCCGATCCGGCGAAGAAGGACAAGCGCAAGGCGCAGCGCGCGAGCCGGCGGAAGAACCGCCGCTGACGCTGGCGGCGGCGAGGGGGCTGCGCGGGCGTCCAGTCGTCTCCATTCGCTCGACTCGTTCGAGCGAGGGCCCGATGCATCCTCTCGATCGTGGGCGCGCGTCACGACTTCCGCTGCCGAGCGTGCGGGTACGCGGCCGAGGTCTCGGGCGGTCCGGACATCGGGGAGATCGCGCGCACGGTGACGATCACGTGCGCGACCTGCAAGAGGCTCCACGACGCGGTCGTGAGCGAGGAGCCGTGGAAGGAGCCGCCCGATCCGGTCCCCGCGAGCCCGCGATGCCCGCGCGCGCGGACGCGCGTGCACGCGACCGCCGCGTGGACGCATCCCGGACCGTGCCCGCGATGCGGGCAGACGCTGGAGCGCGGCGAGATCGTCGTGCGCTGGGATTGACCCGTTCGAACGAGGAGGAGAAAAAGAAGGAATGGCCGACGAACACCTCGAGCAGCCGCTGACCGAGCGCTTCACCTACGCGCTCTCGCTCGCGTGCCAGCTGCATCGCCACCAGTCGCGCAAGGGGACGCAGATCCCGTACGTCGCGCATCTGCTCGCCGTCGCGAGCATCGCGCTCGAGCACGGCGCGAGCGAGGACGAGGCGATCGCCGCCGTGCTCCACGACGCGGTGGAGGATCAGGGCGGCCCGCCGACGCTCGCGCGCATCCGCCGCGAATTCGGTGACGGCGTCGCGGACATCGTCGAGGGCTGCACCGACACCGACGTGGTGCCGAAGCCGCCCTGGCGCGCGCGGAAGGAGGAGTACATCGCGAAGATCGCCTCGAAGTCGAAGGCGACGCGCCTCGTGTCCGCGGCCGACAAGCTGCACAACGCGCGCGCGATCCTCGCGGACTACCGCACGCAGGGCGAGGCGCTGTGGAGCCGTTTCAACGGCGGACGCGAAGGGACGCTCTGGTACTACCGCGCGCTCGCCGATGCGTTCGCCGCGGCCGAGCGGAGCGCCCTCGTGGACGAGCTCGATCGCGTGGTCCGCGAGCTCGAGGCCCTCGCCGCGGTCAGTAGGTGAACGAGTACGACCAGCTCGGGAACGGCTTGAGGATGATGACGCAGTCGGTGGTGTCGGCGTTGCTGCAGCATTCGCCGTCCTTCTCCGTGCCGGGGACCTTCGTGCCGTCGGGGTTCGTGCGCACGGTGCACGCGTCTCCGTTCGCGCCGAGGCCGCCCCGGATGCGGAGCGCCGCGCTCGTGGTTCCCGTCTGCTCCGTCTTGCCGTCGGCGGTCGCCTCGTCGGCGCTCGGCTCGCTGGCGGCCGACTCCGTGTCGGCGGCGCACCCGCTGGCGGCGGCGAGGCTCGCGAAGGCGAGCAGGGCGAGGACGGGGACGGTGAGCGTGCGCGGGGAGGTCGACATGATGAGGCCCGCCTGAGCAAGCCGGATGCCGGGCCGAAGACGCGGGAAAACCCGCGGATCCTCGATCGGCGGCGTGCGCGCGCGCCGGGGTCGCGTGCGCGCGCGCGATCCTCGCCCTGGTGCCGTTGCGCGAAGAATGTCCGCAACCGCGCGCCGCCTGTGGCCGACCGAGGCGCGCATGACGGAGCTGACCCGCTGGTTGCCGGCGCTCTTCGCCTT
>JBDHVD010000789.1:0-2601 GCA_039809525.1 Labilithrix sp.
CGATGGCCGCGAACGCCGCAGCGACGGCGAACGGGCGCGCGAGGACGAGCGGCACCTCGGAGCGCGCGAGCTCGCCGCGTGCAGTCCACGCGAGGCTCATTCCGATGAGCCACGCAACGGGTAGGGCGAGCGCGAGGGGCACGAGGCGAGTGCTATTCCGGAAGGCGTCGTTCCGCAATTCTCTCGAAAATGGGCTATACGGCCTACGTGGACGAAGGACGATTGAAGGAGCTGCTCGCACGCGTGCAGCGCGGCGACGTTCCCCTCGATCAGGCGCTCGCGGAGCTGCGGCAGCTCCCGTTCGCCGATCTCGGCTTCGCGGTGGTCGACCACCACCGCGCGATCCGTCAGGGCGTGCCCGAGGTGATCCTCGGCGAGGGCAAGACACCGGAGCAGATCGTCGCGATCGCGCGCGAGCTGACGCGCACCGCGCAGAACGTCCTCGTCACGCGCATCGACGAGACCGCGGCGGCGGCGCTCTGCGCGGCCATCCCCGACACGAGCCACCACCGCCTCGCGCGGACGTGCACCATCGAGCGCGGTCCGATCCCCGTCCTGTCGGACGCGAAGGTGGCGCTGGTCAGCGCGGGCACGAGCGATCTCCCGGTCGCCGAGGAGTGCGCGGAGACCCTCCGCATGATGGGCGCGCAGTTCGAGCGCGTGTTCGACGTTGGCGTCGCGGGCATCCACCGCATCCTCCACAAGCGCCCGATGCTCGAGGGCGCCGGCGTCATCATCGTCATCGCCGGCATGGAGGGCGCGCTGTCGAGCGTCGTCGGCGGCCTCGTCGACGTGCCGGTCATCGCGGTGCCGACCTCGATCGGCTACGGCGTCGCCCAGAAGGGCATGGCCGCGCTCTTCGGCATGCTCACGAGCTGCGCGTCGGGCGTGACCGTCGTGAACATCGACAACGGCTTCGGCGCGGCGTTCGCCGCCGCGCGCATCCTCCGCACCCGCGCGCGCGCCGCCAAGCCATGAGCGCGGCGAAGAAGAAGAAGGCGAAGGGGAAGGGCAAGCCGAAGGCGCAGATCGTGAAGCGCGCGCACGCGCATCCCCACGATCACGATCACCATCATCATCACGACCATTCCCACGATCACGATCATGGGCATGATCACGATCACGATCATGGGCATGACCATGATCACGATCATGGGCACGACCACGAGCACCTCGACCGGCCCGTGCGCGACGATCTCCCGCGCGGCGCAGGGAAGGGGAAGACGCTCTTCTTCGACGCGCCGAGCGGGCTCGCCGGCGACATGATCATCGCCGCGCTCGTCGATCTGGGCGTGCCCGAGGACGTGATCCTCGACGCGATCGAGGCGCTCCCGCTCGACGGCTTCCACGTCCACTTCGGCGCGCGCACGAAGAGCGGCATCGTCGGCACCGCGTTCGACGTGCACGTCGAGGACGAGCAGCCCGAGCGCACGTGGGGCTCGATCCGGCGCATGCTCGAGAAGAGCAAGCTGCCCTCGCCGATCAAGGCGGGCGCCCTCGCCACGTTCCGCCGCCTCGCCGAGTCGGAGGCGAAGGTGCATCGCATGCCGATCGACGACGTGCACTTCCACGAGGTCGGCGGCATCGACGCGATCGTCGACGTGGTGGGCAGCGCGGCGGCGCTCGAGCACCTCTTCGCCGGCTCGCGCGCGCGCGTGCTCGTCTCGCCGCTGCCCATGGGCCACGGACGGATCGAGGCGCGCCACGGGATCCTCCCGCTGCCGCCGCCTGCGGTCGTCGAGTGCCTCCGCGGGCTGCCGACGTACGACGCCGGCATCGCGTTCGAGCTCGTCACGCCGACGGGCGCCGCGATCGTCGGCGCGCATGCCGAGGGCGCGACGCGGTGGCCGTCGATGACGCCGGAGCGGACCGGCTGGGGCGCCGGCACCGCGGACCTCGCCGATCGCCCGAACCTGCTCCGCGTGGTGCTCGGCGAGGAGACGCTCGAGGCGGCCGCGCCGCACGGCGAGAAGCGCGTCGTGCTCGAGGCGAACATCGACGACGCGACCGGCGAATTGGTTGCATCCTGCATCGAATCGCTCCTCGACGCGGGCGCGCTCGACGCGTGGGCCTCGCCGCTCACGATGAAGAAGGGGCGCCCGGCCTTCCTCCTCGGCGCGCTGGCCGAGCGCGCGAAGGCGGACGCGATCGCGGCGGTGATGCTGCGCGAGAGCACGACCCTCGGCGTCCGCCGCCACGAGGTCGACCGCGTCGAGCGGCCGCGCCGCATGGAGACGGTCGAGACCCCCTACGGGCCCATCCCGGTGAAGGTCGCCGAGGGGCCCTACGGACCGCCCCAGAGGAAGCCCGAGTTCGACGCCTGCGCCGGCGCCGCGCGCGCCCACGGCGTGCCCGTCCGCGAGGTCGTCCAGGCGGCCCTCGTGGCGAGCGCGACGGCACGAAAAGCGCGGCCGCGACGGAACGAGCGCGGCTGACGCGAACGTTTCCCCGTTCCTTCGTTTCTGGATATGCTCGTCGGCGAGTCCCGGAGACGAAGACGATGAATCCCTGTCCGCAGTGCGGCGCCATCCCTCAAGCGTCGGACAAGTTCTGCAACATCTGCGGTACGCCGGTATCGCCCCCGGGCTTCGGCGCCCAGCC
>JBDHVD010000790.1:0-2600 GCA_039809525.1 Labilithrix sp.
GTGCCGGGCGTGTCGCTCGGCGACGTGAGCACGGTGAAGATCGACGGATCGGGGTGATCGAAGCTCACCGTCCCGATGGTGTTGAACCGCGCGAGGTCGTACTTGTACGGGGCGAGGTTGCCGTGCCACGCGACGACGTCGAGCGGCGAGTGATCGAGCTCCGTCTCCCAGAGCCGGCCCTGGAACTTCTGCACCAGCCGCGTCGGCGTCTCGATGTCCTCGAACCAGGCCACCGGCGCGAGGAAGTCGCGCGCGTTCGCGAGGCCGTTCGAGCCGATCGGCCCGAGCTCCGGCAGCCGGAACGGCGCGCCGTGGTTCTCGCAGACGTAGCCGCGCGCCTCGCCCGCGAGGAGCTCGACGCGAAAGCGGACGCCGCGCGGGACGACCGCGATCTCGCCCGGCGCGATCTCGAGGAGCCCGAGCTCCGTCGCGAGGCGGAGCGCGCCGAGCTGCGGGACGATCAGCATCTCGCCGTCCGCGTCGAACAGCACGCGGTCCTTCATCGAGCGGTTCGCGGCGTAGACGTGGATCGACGTGCCCGCGCCCATCGCGGGCGAGCCGTTGCCGCCGAGCGTGAAGAGGCCGTCGACGAAGTCCGTCGGGGCCTCCGGGATCGGCAGCGGGCTCCAGCGGAGGCGGTTCGGGCTCGGCGGCACCTCGTCGAAGGGGCCGCTCCGCAGCGCGCCCGCGGGCAGCGGGCGGAACGGCGGATGCGCCGCGCTCGGACGCAGCCGATAGAGCCAGCTCCGCCGGTTCTCCGAACGAGGCGCGGTGAACGCCGTGCCCGAGAGCTGCTCGGCGTAGAGGCCGAAGGGCGTGCGCTGCGGCGAGTTCTTCCCCACCGGCAGCGCACCGGCGACGGCCTCCGTCGCATGCTCGTTGCCGAACCCACTCGCGTAGCGCACGTCCGTCATGAGGTCGCCTTTGCCTGGATGACGCCCCGCCGGATCTGATCGAGCTCGATCGACTCGAAGAGCGCCTGGAAGTTGCCGTTGCCGAACCCGTCGTTGCCCTTGCGCTGGATGATCTCGAAGAAGATGGGGCCGAAGAGGTTCTCGGTGAAGATCTGGAGGAGGAGGCCTTCGTCCTTCCCGCCGTCGATGAGGATGCGGTTCTCGCGCATGCGCGCGAGGTCCTCGCCGTGGCCGGGGAGCCGAGCATCGACCAGCTCGTAGTAGGTGTCCACGGTGTCCTGGAAGACGATGCCGCGCTGCCGCAGCTTCTCCACCGTCGCGAAGATGTCCTCGGTCGTCAGCGCGACGTGCTGGATGCCTTCGCCGTTGTACTGGCGGATGAACTCTTCGATCTGCGATCGCTCGTCCTGGCTCTCGTTGAGCGGGATGCGGATCTGCCGGTCGGGCGCGATCATCGCCTGCGAGAACAGGCCCGTCGCCTGGCCCTTGATGTCGAAGAACTTCTGCTCGGTGAAGCCGAACACCTGGCTGTAGAAGCCGGACCACGTCCGCATCTCGCCGCGCCGGACGTTGTGCGTGAGGTGGTCGAGGATGTCGAGCCCGACGCTGTTCTTCTTCTCGGCCTCGTCGGCGCCGGGGAACGTCGTCCACCCGTCGTAGACGGATCCGTCGACGAGATAGAGGAGGCTCCCGCCGACGCCGCGCAGCGCGTAGCTCGCCGCGTCCGCCGGCACCGCGCCGCGGGCGACGGCCATCTCGAACGCGCGCTTCGGATCGGCGACGCGGAACGCCATCGCGCAGGCCGAGGGGCCGTGCGCGCTCCGGAACTCGGCCGCGTGCCCCGTGGGCTCGCGGTTCACGAGCAGGTTGATCCGTCCCTGCTTCCAGCGGACGACGTCCTTCTTCGGGTGCTTGGCGTACGGCGTGAAGCCGAGGCGCGAGAGGAGGTCCTCCATCCTGGCGGGATCGGGGGACGTGAGCTCGACGAATTCGAAACCAGACAGGCCGAGGACGTTCTCCATGGCCGGAGTAGTAACATTTGTAACCAGTCGAGCAAGTTGCAAATGTAACTACTTCGCCGACCGCGCGAGCACCCGGTCGGCGGCGGCTTCGACGCGGAGCAGCAACGCCTCGAGGTCGGCGCGCTCCTTGGCCGAGAGGTCCTTCAGCACCTCCCGCTCGAGCTCGGTCAGCGCGGGCACCACCTTCACGTAGATCTTGCGGCCCTCGGCGGTCAGCGACAGGCGGAGCGAACGGGCGTCGTCCGCGCTCGGCTTGCGGCGCAGGATCCCTCGGTCCTCGAGCGCGCGCGCGGCGCGGCTCACGGTGACCTTGTCCATCTTCGTACGCCCGACGATCTCCTGCTGCGTGAGCTCGCCGCCCTCGGCGAGGACCGCGATGACGCGCCACTCCTGCATCGACAGCGCGTGCTCGTCCTCGTACGAGCGCGCGATGGCCTGGCTGACCGAGTTCGACGCGACCGAGAGGCGATACGGCAGGAAGTGGTCGAGCAGGAGCTTCGTGCGGGACACGTTGTCCCGCCATCTACCAGATCGGGCCGATCAGCGCTTGAGCTGCTCCTCGCCGAGCTGGTCGAGCAGCTCCTCGAGCGTCTGCTTCTGCGCGTTCGGCTTCGCGACCTTCGCAGGCGCAGGCGCGGGCGCGGGCGCGGGCGCGGGCGCGGGC
>JBDHVD010000791.1:0-2551 GCA_039809525.1 Labilithrix sp.
GGTCATCCTCCGCGGCCTCCAGCACCACGCGCTTCAAGACGTCCGTTACGCCGGCCGCGAGGTGCTGTCAGAGGACTATCCGCGCATCGCATCGTGGGGCTTCACCACCCTCCGCATGGCGTTCTCGTGGAGCCGCCTCGAGCCCGTACGCGGCGCGTACGACGACACGTACCTCGGAGAGATCCGTCAGGCCCTCGACGCCGCGCACGCCGCCGGGCTCGGCGTCTTGCTCGAGTGGCACCAGGATCTCTGGGGCAAGTGCTCGCAAGCGGAGACGTCGCCGAGCGCGATGAACGCCAACGGCGCGCCGGACTGGGCATGTCCGTCCGGTTACGACGACACGCGGCCGCTCGCGTTTCCGGAGCTGTTCGATCGCCTGTACGCCAACGAGGACGGCCTCCTCGACGCCTACGTCGCGGCGTGGCAGCACGTCGTGCGGCGGCTCGGCGATCACCCGGCCGTCGTCGGATACGATCTCCTGAACGAGCCCAACGGCACCGCGCCCTACCCCGCGTTCGAGCGGGACGCGCTCTTTCCCACCTACCGGAAGACCATCGCCGCCCTCCGCGCCGCGGGCGCACGCGGACCGCTCCTGCTCGAGGCGCCCTTCCGGCGCTTCGAGACCTACGAGATGTATACGGAGCGGTTCGCCGAAGTGGATCCCGATCTCGTCTACGCGCCGCATCTCTACACGGGCTGGTTCTCGCTCTACATCTTGAAGCGGTCGCCCACGCAGCAGTCGAAGGAGCTCGACTTCGGGAAGGCAGCCGCGCAGGCGTCGGCCATGGGCCTCCCGCTCTGGAACGGCGAGTGGGGTGTCAACCTCATGCTCGAGACGGGCCTCGACGATCTGGAGAGGCATACGACGCTGGAGGATCGCTACCGCATCGGCTCGTCGTACTGGGCCTTCCAGCGCGCGGTGCCCGGCCAGGGTGACGACTCGATCTCCGGCGGACAGTCCATCCTCGACGCTGATCGCAGCGTGCGCTTCCAGGTCGTGGACAAGATCGCGCGGCCTTACCCGATCCAGACACCGGGCGCGCTCACCTCGCTCGCGTGGGACTGGGAGAGCCGGAAGCTCACCGTCGAAATCGATGCGACGGACGTGTCGTCCCCCATGGTGCTCTACGCGCCGCGCCGCCACCTCGGCGCGTCGATGTGCGTCGCGGTCGAAGGGCCGAGCGCGCGCGCATGGCAATGGGACGAGGCGTCGAACGAGCGGCTCGTCGTCAAGCTCTCCGCCCCAGGCCGTCACACGGTGCGCCTGTCCCGATGCGAATGAGACCGCCGCTCGCAGGTGAGCAAGCCCCTCCTGGCGAGCCCCTGCTCGAGATCGGCGTGGCTCCACCGCGAACGGCGTCGCGGACGAGCGTATCCGTTCGTCGAATCGCATTCGTTACCGAGGCGTCGCGCAGAGGCGATGCGTTCTCGGCGAATCGCTGGTCGAGCGAGTCGTCGCGCAGGTGAACGGGGGCCGTCGACCGGCGTTACGCCGTGGTTCGCCGCCCTGAAGCTCCGCCCGATTCGAGGGCCGCCGAGCCGGCCCGCGATGATCCAAGATGAAAGCCGGTGCGGGCTACCCATGGATGAGGAACCAGTGCGACGACCTGCCGTCGGTGTTGCACCGGGAGAGCGACGCGCGCGACTGCCTCTCGTCGCGCACGAAGCAGAAGAGCATGCGAGAGCCGAGAAATGCGAAGAGGCCCCCGACGCTCGCGCATCGAGGGCCTCGTCGTTCGAACGCGTGGCGAGTTACTTCTTCTCGCCTTCCGCGGGCGCGGCGTCCGTCGTGCCCTGGTTCTGCGCGTCCTTCTGCGCGTTCGCGTCGAGCTTGAGGAACGCGATCGTGTCGTCGATGTCGCCGATACGACCGAGGTCCTTCTTCGAGCCGTCGCCCTTCACGCGCTTGACCGCGCCGTCGTACTCCGGCTTGCCGGCGGCCTTGTCGAGGAACGTCTGGAAGATCTTCTTGGCGCTCTCGAGCTCCGCGATGGTCTTCTCCTTCGCGCCGCCCGACTTCGCCTTGAACTCCTGGGTCAGGATGCCCTCGTTGTAGTAGGCGTCCGGACGGTTCGGATCGATCTTCTTCGCCGCGTCGAGCTCCGCCTGCACGGCGGCGACGCGCTGGTCGTAGTCGTTCTCCGCGCCGGTGATCGGACCGCGGAGCGCGAGGGCCATGCCGAGGTGCGCGTCGTAGTCGTTCGGGCGCATCTCGAGGGCCTTCCGGAACGCGACCTGCGCCTGCTCGAAGCCGCGGAACCCGAGGTTGACGAACGCGTAGTTCATCTGCGCCTCGAAGAACTTCGGATCGAGCTTCGCCGCCGTCGCGAACTCGGCGACCGCGCCGTTCACCTGACCGAGCTCGTTCTGGATGAGACCGGCGGTGTTGTGGATCGGCGCGTAGTTCGGGTTCTTGCGGATCGCCTGCGAGCAGACGAGCGCCGCGAGCTCGAGCTGCTGCACGTCCGCGCGCTTGCCCATGGCCGCGTGCGTGACGAGCTGGCGGCCCTTCGCGCTCTTGCTCGATCCCTTCACCGCTCCGGCGCGCTTC
>JBDHVD010000792.1:0-2535 GCA_039809525.1 Labilithrix sp.
GACACCGCCGCCGCCGCCACCACCGCCGCCGCCGCCGCCGCCGCCACCACCACCGCCGCGAGCCACCACCGCCGCAAGCCTCACGAGCAAACCGAGCCACCAGCGGGGCCGCTCGACGCTTCGGCGAAGAAATCTGTGTTACGCGCTCCCGCGGGGAGCGTCATCCATGCGAGGCCGGGAAGAACGGCCGAAATCGCACAGGAGAGACGCGCATGATTCGCTTCGGTTCGTTCATCACCTTCACGGCCCTCGCGGCCCTGACGCTCTCGATCGGCGCCGGCTGCGGCGGCTCGGACGACGACAAGACCGGCTCGTCGGGCGGCGGAGGATCGTCGTCGGGTGGCTCCTCGAGCGGCGGTTCGTCGTCCGGTGGGAGCTCGTCGGGCGGCAGCTCGTCCGGCGGAAGCTCCTCGGGGTCGTCGGGCTCGACGTCGAGCAGCAGCGGCTCGAGCACGGAGAAGAAGGAGATGGGTGCACAGTGCAAGGAGAGCGCAGACTGCAAGAGCGACTTCTGCGTGTTCAAGAGCGGCGGGTCGCTCGGCATGTGCACGCAGACGTGCAGCGACGACATCGACTGCCCGGGGCTCGGCTACAAGTGCGTGAACGTCTCGGACGCGCCGCAGAAGGTCTGCGTGCCGGAATGAGCGCGCGCATCCTCTCGGTCCTGGCCTTCGCGCTGCTCGTCGCATGCGGGGGTGACGACGACGGCGGTGGCAGCACCGGTGGCGGTGGCGGCGGAGGTGGCGGCGGAAGCAACGGCGGCAACGGCGGCAACGGCGGATCGAGCGAGAGCTCGTCGTCCTCGTCGTCCTGCTCGAGCGAGAGCACCTCGTCGCAGGCGTACGTGTGCATCGGCGACACGTGCAAGTGCGCCTCGTCGAAGGAGGACAAGTACCCGTACACGAAGGAGGAGGCCGAGAAGGCGTGCTCGTCGGGGACGTCGACCGGCAACTGTCCGCCGAACGGAGGATGACGCTCAGGGCGCGCGCACGGTCCAGCCGAGGCCGCCGCCGTCGAGCGGTGGCCTCTCGGGATCGGGTCGCGTCAGCGCGTAGGTCGTGACCGCGGCGCCGGTGACGACGACGCCGGCCGCGGTCCAGAACCACCAGCGCGAGAGCAGCGACGGCTTCTCCTCGCGGAGCGCGGCGACGAGCTCGGCGCGCTGGCCGGGACGGACGATCGCGTCGGTCTCGTACGGAAGGAAGCCGGGCCTGCGCACGACCACGTGGTGCGTGCCCGCGGGGCGGAGGAGCTCGACGGGCGCGACGCCGACGTCGAGGCCGTCGACCGCCACGACCGCATCGGGCTTGCTCGCGCGCACGTGGATGGTCGCGGGCAGGCGATCGAGCGAGAGCTTCACCGAGCGGCGATCGCCGGGACGCACGTCCTCGGCGTGGACCGCGTCGGAGAAGCCCTCGCGCGAGAAGACGAGGACGTGGTGGCCAGGATCGAGGACGAGGTGTGTCCCGTCCGCAGGCTGGCCGTCGACGGTGATGCGCGCGTCGGCGGGTTCGACGGTCACGTCGAGGACGGCGATCAGGCGATCGATCTCTGCGATGAAGCGCTTCGTGTCCTCGACCGTCGCTTCGGGGAGATCGCCGCCCTCGCCGCGCTGCTCGAGGGCGCGTGCGAACGTCTTGCGCGCGCGGACGTACTGCCCGAGCGCGCGCTCGCAGACGCCCATGTTGTACGTCGTCCACGGATGCGGCCGGAGCGATGCGGACCGCGCGTAGGCGGCGAGCGCGGCGCCCCACTGCGCGTCCTTCGCCAGCTCTGCGCCCTTCTTGAACTGGTCGCGGGCCTCGGTGACGTCGTCGGCGGACGCACGCGCGCTCGAGAGCATCGCCCCGACGGCGATCGCGATCATGAGCGCGCGGCGCATCGCCTGGAGGATCCGTCAGAACGGCACGTCTGTCAGCAGCTTCGAGTCCGACTTCGACGACGCCGGCTTCACGCGAGCCGGAGTGGGAGCCGGAGCGGAGGCGGGCGGAGCGACGCGGGGCTTCGCGACGGCAGCCTTCGGCGCGAGGACGGGCGGCGATGGCTCGGCGGTGGCGATCGGCGCGATCGAGGCGCTCGGCTCGGGCGGGGCCGTCGCGATCGACGCGGCAGGTGGTGGCAACGGAGGAGAGGGCGCCGCCGCCTCGGCGACCGGCTGCCTTCGCGCGGCGACGGCTGCCGCGCCCCCGAGTCCGAGGACCAGCGCGACGGCGGCCGCGAGCTGGGCCGCACGGCCGCGCGGCCTCCGCGGAGAAGGTGCATCATGCACGGAGATCGCGGCGACACCCTCGATGGCGTCGAGCGCATCGAGCACCGCGCGCGCGGACGCGGGGCGCGCGTCGCGGTCGCTCGCGAGGAGGCGACCCACCAGCGCGGCGACGTCGGCGGGGACGTCGGGCGCACGCTGCGCGAGCGGCACGATCGCGCCGGTGGCGAGGACCTTGAGCACCTGTCCGAGCGTCGCGCCGTCGGCGGGGCGGACGCCCGCGAGGCACTCGTAGAGCACGACGCC
Organism: Labilithrix sp.; assembly: GCA_039809525.1. Classification (GTDB taxonomy): domain Bacteria; phylum Myxococcota_A; class Polyangia; order Polyangiales; family Polyangiaceae; genus Labilithrix. The sequence continues at coordinate 2,513 of JBDHVD010000792.1, forward strand.
CACGGCCCAGAGATCGGCGCGTG
>JBDHVD010000793.1:0-2530 GCA_039809525.1 Labilithrix sp.
CGGGGAAGTGCGCGACGTAGCGCTGGAGATACATCTGCGTCTTCTCGCGATCGGAAGGCGCGGGGAGGGCGACGACGCGGAAGATGCGCGGGCTGACGCGCTCGGTGATCGCGCGGATGGTGCCGCCCTTCCCCGCCGTGTCGCGCCCTTCGAAGACGACGATCATCCGGTGGCCCGTCGTCTTCACCCACTCCTGCATCTTGCAGAGCTCGGCCTGGAGCTTCCGCAGCTCGCTCTCGTACTCCTTGCGCTTCAACTTCGGCTTCATCGCGCCCTCCCCTCGCCTCGGCCGCGGCCCGAGGACCAACGTGGTCACGCGGAGCGGGAATTGCACCCGCGGCGCAGACGAGCGGGGGAGACGTCATGGCACATGCAGAGACGAGCAGACGAGCCGCGAGCCAGGCCAAGCCCATCCCGGCGATCGCGAAGGAGCACGGCGGCGGAGCGGCGCCGCCCGCGCGCGCGCCGAGCGCGACGGGACCGCTGACCGAGGAGCAGCTCGACCTGATGCACGCGTACTGGCGGGCGTGCAACTACCTCTCGGTGGGGATGATCTACTTGAAGGACAACCCGCTGCTCCGCCGGCCGCTCGAGCCCGCCCACGTCAAACATCGGCTGCTCGGACACTGGGGCGCGAGCCCGGCGCTGTCGTTCGTGTGGGTCCACCTCGATCGGTTGATCGTGAAGTGGGACCTCGACGTGGTGTTCGTCGCCGGCCCCGGTCACGGCGCGCCGGGCGTGCTCGGGCCGACCTACCTCGAAGGCACCTACTCCGAGATCTACCCGGACAAGAGCCAGGACGAGGAGGGGCTGCGGAGGTTCATGAAGCAGTTCTCCTTCCCGGGTCACATCGGGAGCCACGTCACGCCGGAGACGCCGGGCTCGATCCACGAGGGCGGCGAGCTCGGCTACAGCCTGTCGCACGCGTACGGCGCGGCGTTCGACAACCCCGACCTCGTGGTGGCGTGCGTGGTCGGCGACGGCGAGGCGGAGACGGGTCCGCTCGCGACCGCATGGCACTCGAACAAGTTCCTCAACCCGGTGCGCGACGGCGCGGTCCTGCCGATCCTGAGCCTGAACGGATACAAGATCGCCAATCCCGCGATCCTCGCGCGCATCAGCGAGGAGGAGCTCGCGTCCCTGTTCGTCGGCTACGGCTACAAGCCGTACTTCGTCGAGGGCAGCGATCCGGCGGTCATGCACCAGAAGATGGCCGAGACGCTCGAGGGGGCGATCGGCGAGATCCGCGAGATCCAGCGCAAGGCGCGCGGACGCGGAGACGGCGCGAGCGACGCCACGCGGCCGCTCTGGCCGATGATCGTGCTGCGCACGCCGAAGGGATGGACCGGTCCGAAGGAGCTCGACGGGCACAAGCTCGAAGGCTCCTGGCGCTCGCACCAGGTCCCGTTCGCGGACGCGCGCGAGAACGCCGCGCACCTGAAGGTGCTCGAGGACTGGATGCGGAGCTACCGGCCCGAGGAGCTGTTCGACGCCCGGGGCGCGCTCGTACCGCGCCTGCGCGCCGTCGCGCCGAAGGGCGATCGGCGCATGAGCGCCAATCCGCACGCGAACGGCGGCCTCCTACGCAAGGACCTCGTGCTCCCCGACTTCCGCGACTACGCGGTGCCGGTGACGACGCGCGGGACGATGCTCCACGAGAACACGAGGCCGCTCGGCGAGCTCCTGCGCGACGTGATGCGCGAGAACCCGACGAGCTTCCGCGTGTTCGGTCCGGACGAGACCGCGTCGAACCGACTCCAGGCGATCTACGCGGCGAGCAAGAAGACGTGGATGGCGGATCTCTTGCCCGAGGACGCCGACGGGGGCGAGCTCGCGCGCGACGGCCGCGTGATGGAGATGCTCTCGGAGCACACGCTGCTCGGCTGGCTCGAGGGCTACCTCCTCACCGGCCGCCACGGCCTGTTCCACACCTACGAGGCGTTCGCGCACGTCGTCGACTCGATGTTCAACCAGCACGCGAAGTGGCTCGACATCAGCAAGAACCACGTCGAGTGGCGGAGGCCGGTGGCGTCGGAGAACATCCTGCTCTCGTCGACCGTCTGGCGGCAGGACCACAACGGGTTCTCCCACCAGGACCCGGGCTTCATCGATCTGGTGACCAACAAGTCGGCGTCGGTCACGCGGATCTACCTGCCGCCGGACGCGAACACCCTGCTCTGCGTGGCCGACCACTGCCTCCGCAGCACCGACTGCATCAACGTCATCGTCGCCGACAAGCAGAAGCACCTGCAGTTCACGACGATCGACGAGGCGATCGTACACTGCGCGAAGGGCATCGGCATGTGGACGCGGGCGAGCACCGACGTGGGCGCGGAGCCCGACGTGGTGCTCGCGTGCTGCGGCGACGTCGCCACGCAGGAGGCGCTCGCGGCGGCGGCGATCCTCCGCGAGCGCACGCCGGACCTCAAGCTGCGCTTCGTCAACGTCGTCGACCTGTTCAAGCTCCAGCCGATCGCCGATCACCCGCACGGCTCGTCGGAGCGCGATCTGGCGGGGCTCTTCACCACCG
>JBDHVD010000794.1:0-2529 GCA_039809525.1 Labilithrix sp.
CCCCCCGCCGCGCCGGAGTCGACGCCGACGCACCCGCCGTGCGCCTCCGCGAGGCGCTTGACCGTCGCGAGGCCGAGGCCGACGCCGGGCTGGTTCGCGCTCGGCGCGCGGACGTAGGGCTCGAAGATCTTCGCCTGGAGATGCCACGGGACGCCGGGGCCGGTGTCGACGACCTCGACGCGAACGCGCGAACCGCGGTCGCGCGCGCGGATCTGGATCCGCCGCTCGGTCGCGTCCCCCAGGTACTTGATCGCGTTGCGCGTGAGGTTCGAGAGGAGGCTCATCAGCACGCCCGAGTTGCACGCCACGGTCTTCCGGACGACCACCGGAGCGGTCAGCTCCGCGTCGGCGGAGCGCGCCTCCTGCTGGAGCGACGTCACCACGTCGGCGACGACCGCGGAGAGGTCCGTCCGCGCGTCGTCCTCCGGCTTGCCTCCGGCGCGCGCGAACGCGAGGAGCCCGCTCACGAGCGTCTTGATCCGATCGACGGCCCGCGAGCCGCGGTCGATCAGCTCGCCGCGCCGCGCCTCGGCGTGTGGGGCGCGGAGCAGCTCCAGCGCCAGCCCGGCGGCGCCGAGCGGGCTCAGGATGTCGTGGGCGACGCGCCCCGCGAAGGCCTCGAGCTCCGAGGCGCGCTCTCGCTCGAGCCGGCGGTGCTGCTCGACGAGCGCGGCGCGGGCGCGGAGGAGGCGGCTGACGAAGATGGCGGCGATCACGGCGAGCGCGGTGCAGAGCACGTAGAGCGCGGTCGCGACGTAGGTGCTGCGGGCGCGGAAGTCCTGGATCCGCTCGGCGAACCCGAGGGTATGCGTCGCGTTCGCCCGGATGGTGTCCGTCAGCGCATCGTAGAGCGCCGCGACGGCGTGCGTGAGGTGCGAGCGATCGGCCGCGGGGCCGCGGGCCCGCGTGTCGGCGACGAACGCGGCGACCGCGGACTCGAGCTCGGCGCGCGCGGTCGTGACGCGCGACCACAGCGCTTTCTCCTCCGGCAGCACGGGCAGCGCCAGGTACGCGTAGACGTCCTCGTCCACCGCGCGCCGCGCCGCGACGAGCGGCTCGGGCTTGACGACCTCCTCGTCGAGGAGCTTCTGCAGCTGCCGGAGCTCGCCGCGCGCGTCGGCGAGGCGCTCGATGCTCGGCGCGGTGTTCACGGCGATCTCGTGCGCGGCGAGGTCGACCGGGCGCAGCTGGTAGTGGACGAAGGCGCTCGTCGCGATGAAGCTGGCGACGACGAGGGCGAAGACGCCGGCGATCCAGCGCCACGAGGTGGAGAACCTGGGCTCGATGGGCATGGTGCGGGATGCGCGGACGCGGCGCGCGCAGAAGGCGCGTGCAAGCGCGAGGCCTGCGCACCCTGGGCAACGTAGTTCGCGCAGCCCGCGCGCGCCGGGTGATTTTGCGCGCCGGACTGTTCGCGGAGGCGGACAATCCCGTCGTCGCGGTCGGACGGACGGGTGGCCCGGGCGGTGCAAAGTGTCCGGCATGGCGTCGGACCTCAGCCTGGCCGAGCAGCGCCGTCTCCACGCGCGGTCCGATCCGCACGTGCGCGGCCGCTGGCTGTCCGATCTCGTCCTCGGCGCCCAGGACGGGGTCGTCAACACGCTCGGGGTCGTCCTGGGCGTGGTCTCGGCCACGTCGGACACGCGCGTCATCCTCGCGACCGGCATGGCGGCCGCGGTCGCGGAGTCGGTGTCGATGGCCGCGGTCGCGTACACGTCGTCGCTCGCGCGCGGAGACCTGTACCGCGCCGAGCGGGCGCGCGAGTACCGGCACGTCGAGCGCGTCCCCAGCGTCGAGCGTGACGAGATCCGCGGGATCTTCGCGCGTCGCGGGTTCACCGGCGAGCTGCTCGAGCGCGCGGTCGACACAGTGTGCCGCGACAAGGACACGTGGGTGTCGATGATGATGGCCGAGGAGCACGAGCTCTCCGACGTCGACCGCAAGGCGAGCCTCCGTTCGTCGGCGGTGGTCGGGCTCGCGTCGCTCGTCGCGTCGGTGGGCCCGGTGCTCCCGTTCGCCGCCACCGGCGGTCTCCTCGCGACCGGCGCAGCGATTGCGCTCGGCGTCGGCCTCCTGCTCGCGCTCGGCGCGTTCAAGGCCAGGCTCACGACCGGATCGCCCGGACGTTCGGCGATCGCGCTCGCGGTCATCGGGCTCGCGAGCGCGTTCGCGGGGTATGCGGTCGGCGCCCTGTTCGCGGCTCGCGTCTGAGCGCCGCCGAACGGCTCGGGCCTTGCTTGCCGCATGGGTACGGAGGTGCCGCCATGAACGCAACGCCGGACGAGGTCCGTCGCCGGGTGCAGGAGGAGCACGACGCGATCCGCGCGCAGATCGGCGCTCTGCTCGAGAGCACGCGTGAGGTCGCCGAGCACGTCGCCGACGCCCCACGGCTGTGGCGGCCGATGATCGAGCTCTGTCGCATGCTCCAGCGTCACCTCGACTACGAGGACGAGGCGTTCCTCCCGCTCCTCGAGCAGGCCGACGCCTGGGGTCCCGTGCGCGTCGCGTCGATCGACGACGAGCACCGCG
>JBDHVD010000795.1:0-2523 GCA_039809525.1 Labilithrix sp.
GCCCTCGAACGCGGTCGACGTCACGAACGCGCCCTCCGACGTGTCGAACCAGATCGCGTGCGACGGCTTCTTCCCCCCGGGGATGATCGCGCCGCGGTCCTTGAGCGACACGCTGACCACGAGCGCATCGGGACGCGCCGCCCGGAGCCGATCGGCGACCGTCTCGACGCGGAGCCGCGCGGCCGACGCGCCGGGGACGTCCTTCGTGCCGTCCGCGGTCACGAGCCTCGTGCTCGGATCGCGGAGGATGCTGACCCGGCGCCCGAGCGCGGGGTCCGGCACCTCGTTCGCGAACATGCCCGTCTCCGACGGCGGCTTGCCGGTGTGGAGCGCCGCGTGCCCGGGCGCGGTGTCGGTCACCGCGTAGGAGTAGACCATGTGCTTCGCCCATGTGCCCTCGCGCACGAGGCGCGTCAGCCCGCGGCCGGGCGGCAGCTCGGGCAAGCGCGTCTCCGCGATCCACGCGGCGAGCTGATCGACCACGATCGCGACGACCACCGGCTCGCGCGACGGCTCGACCGGTCGCGGCGGGACCGCGGCCGAGGCCGGCGCCGACGCCGGCGGCCCCGGCGCGGCGGGCGCGGTCTTTTCGCCGCCGCACGAGGAGATGCACGCCGCCGCCGCGAGCCCGAGGACCCTTCGCATGGGCCGAGATGCTAACGTCTCTCGCATGCGCCCGCGCTTCCTCTTCCTCCTCCTTCCGCTCGCGACGATGGCTGCCGCCGCGGCGTGCGGTGACGACGACACGACGACGCCCGCGACGCCGGCCGCCGACGGCGGCGGGACGGGCGACACCGGGCCCGTCGTCGTGGGGAGCAACGAGGCGAAGCAGACGGGCAAGATCGTCCGCGCGCAGTCCACGAGCGAGACGGTCGAGGGCGCGACGGTGACGATCGCGGGCAAGACCGCGACGACGAACGCGACCGGAAACTACGAGATCGCGGTCCCCAAGGACACGCCGGTGCAGATGACCGTCAGCGCGCCGGACTTCTACAAGCTGATCGAGCAAGAGTGGATCGTGAAGGGCGATCTCGATCGCGGCGAGACGCAGCTCCTCAAGACGGGGACGGCGAACCTCCTCGCGGGCGTGCTGAACCCGCCGCGCGACGCGTCGAAGGGCCTGCTCGTCGTGTCGGTGCGCGTGCAGCCGCCGTGCGCGAGCGAGGAGGGCACGACGCTCACGCTCGATCCGCCGGGACAGGCGAACGTCTCGTACGTCGGCGCGAGCGGCCTGCCGGACGACACGCTCACCTCGGTGCAGAAGGGCGCGGCCTTCTCCGCCATCTTCTACAACGTCGATCCCGGGGTGAACGTGCGCGTGATCGCGAATTCTCCGTCGTGCGAGCAGGTCGCGTTCCCGCTCGACGCCGACGGGGTGACGCTCACCGGCAACCAGAAGACCGAGCCGGGCGAGTCGCTGTCGTTCCTGCGCATCTATCTCGGGCCGGCGAAGAGCGCCGATGCGGGCGGGCAGTAGGCCGGGCGCGTGACGGAAGCCGTCATCTTCGACATGGATGGGCTCCTCGTCGACTCGGAGCCGCTCTGGGTCCGCGCGGAGATCGAGGTCTTCGGCGAGGTCGGCGTCACGCTGTGCGAGGCGGACTGCGCGCTCACGAAGGGCCTCCGCACCGACGACGTGATCGCGTACTGGCACGTGCGCCGGCCGTGGGGCTCGCCGTCGCCGGCCGACGTCGAGGAGCGCCTCGTCGCGCGCGTGGCCGAGCTCGTGCGGAACGAGGGCCGCGCGCTTCCGGGTGTCGCCTCGGCGATCGCCGCGGCGCGGTCGGTCACCTCGAAGATCGCGCTCGCGTCGTCGTCGCCGACGCCGATCATCGCCGCGGTGCTCGAGCGCCTCGACCTCGGCTCCACGTTCGAGGTCGTCCAGTCGGCGGAGACCGAGCCGTACGGCAAGCCTCATCCCGGCATCTTCCTCACGACGGCGAAGAAGCTCGGCGTCGCGCCGACCGCGTGCGTGGTGCTCGAGGACTCGCTCACCGGCGTGGTGGCGGCGAAGGCCGCACGCGCGCGGTGCATCGCGGTGCCGTTCGATCATCCGGAGCACGATCCGCGGTTCGTCCTCGCCGACGCGGTCGTCGCGTCGCTCGAGCACGTGACGCCCGCGCTCCTCAGCGCACGAACGTGATCACGCCCTGCGCGACGAAGCGCTCGAGGACGTGGAGCGTCTCGACCTCGGGGAGCCCCACGACGTCGACGATGGTCTCGAGCGGGAGGACCCCGTCGACGAACCCGAGCACGTAGGCGGTCTTCGGCTCGTCGATCGACGCGCCGAGCTCGGCGAGGCTCTTGGTCAGGATCGGGACGCGCGACATCGGCGCGAGGCGCGCGCGGATGGCCGGCGCGCCGTTCGGATCCGGCGGTGGCGTGGAGTCGATCAGCACCGACGCGATGCGCGCCTGCTCGGTGACGTCGTCGTCGACCAGCGTCATCGCGCGATCGCGGATCGGAGACGCGTGCTCCCTCGCGTACTCCTTCGGATCGAACGCCGGCTTCAGCGTCGGATGC
>JBDHVD010000796.1:0-2516 GCA_039809525.1 Labilithrix sp.
CGCGCTCTTCGTGCTCGCGGCGGCGAGCTGGCTGTCGAACGAGCACGTGGCGGTCGCCACCCAGATCGTCGCCGCGCCGGTCGTGTTCGCGCCGGTCGCGACCGCGTACTTCGAGAGGCCGCACCCGCTCACGCCGGTGCAGGCCGCGTTCGTCTTCGCCGTCGTCGCAGCCCTCGCGGACCTCGTGGTCGTGCTCCTCCTGCCGTGGGACGCGTTCGCGGGGCTGCACGACGGCGCGCGGGAGCTCCTCGTGAGCGGCATCGTGATCGCGACCACGTGGCTCGCCGGCGTCGCCGCGACGAGCGGCGAGCGCGGCACGGTCCGTGGTACATCGTCGAGGTGAGCTACGAGCGACTCGAGCGCGACGGCTTCGTCGTCCTCCCGGGCTTCCTCTCGCCGGAGGCCTGCGACCGGATGATCGATCGCGCGCGCGCACTGGTCGATGCGTTCGAGCCCGAGACGGTCTCGATCTTCTCCACCAACGAGCAGACGCGCACGAGCGACGACTACTTCCTCGGCTCGGGCGACCAGGTCCGGTTCTTCTTCGAGGAGGAGGCGTTCGGACCGGGCGGCACGCTCCGTCACGACAAGGCGATCAGCATCAACAAGATCGGCCACGCGCTCCACGCGCTCGATCCGGTGTTCGCGCCGCTGTCGCAGAGCGCGCAGGTCCGGGACGTCGTCGCGGGCCTCGGGATGAAGGAGCCGGCGCTCGTCCAGTCGATGCTCATCTTCAAGAACCCGTTCATCGGCGGCGACGTGTCGTGCCATCAGGACGCCACGTTCCTCCACACCGAGCCGGTGAGCGTGGTCGGATTGTGGTTCGCGCTCGAGGACGCGACGATCGACAACGGCTGCATGTGGGCGCTGCCCGGCGGCCACCGCGGCCCGCTCCGCAAGCGCTTCGCCCGCGCGCCGGGCGGAGGGACGGTGATGCACGTCCTCGACGAGACGCCCCTGCCGGAGGCGCGTCCGGAGCCGCCGTGGGTGCCGCTCGAGGCGCCGAAGGGCACGATGGTGATGCTGCACGGGCTCCTCCCGCACTTCAGCCCGGCGAACCGATCGCCGCGCTCGCGCCTCGCCTACGCGATCCACTTCGTCGACGACGCGTGCGCGTGGTCGGCCGACAACTGGCTCAGCCGACCGCGCGGAGCAGCTCCCGCGCGATGACGATGCGCTGCACCTCGTTCGTGCCCTCGTAGATGCGCGTGACGCGGGCGTCGCGGTAGATGCGCTCGACCGCGGTCTCGCGCGAGTAGCCGTAGCCGCCGTGGACCTGCACCATCTTGTCCACCACGCGGCCGCAGGCCTCGGACGCGAAGAGCTTCGCCATGCTCGTCTCGGCGCTCGCCTTCTCGCCCGCGTCGAGCAGGCGCGCCGCGCGGAGCATCAGGAGCCACGCGGCGTCGAGCTCGGTGCGGGAGTCGGCGAGGACGAACTGCGTGTTCTGGAAGTCGGAGAGCACGTGGCCGAACGCGCGCCGCTGCGTCGCGTACGCGGTGCCGAGATCGAGCGCCGCCTCGGCGAGGCCGAGCGAGAGAGCGGCGATGCCGACGCGACCGGCGCCGAGCGCCGAGAGCGCGATGCCGTAGCCGCCGCCGCGGCGGCCGACGAGGCAGTCTTCGGGGATGCGGCAGCCCTCGAAGTGGAGCGCGACGGTGCCGGACGCGCGCTGCCCCATCTTGTCCTCCTCCTTGCCCACGGTGAGGCCGGGCGCGCCGCGCGGGACGACGAAGCAGGAGATCCCGTCCTTGCCCTCGCCGTCGGTGCGCGCGAAGAGCACGTGCATGCCGGCGTGCGCGCCGCTCGTGATCCACGTCTTCTCGCCGTCGATCACCCAGCTGTCGCCGTCGAGGCGCGCGCTCGTGCGGATGGCGGCGGCGTCCGAGCCCCCGCTCGGCTCGGTGAGCGCGAAGCTCGCGGGGCCGAGGCGCCCCTCGGCGTACGGGCGGAGCCACTTCTCCTTCTGCGCGGGCGAGGCGTGGTCGCTCAGGATCTTCGACGCGAGGTTGCTCGACGCGAGGATCACCGCGGTCGACGCGCAGGCCTCGGCGATCGCCTCCATCGCGAGCACGTAGCCGACGTTGTCGGTGCCCGATCCGCCGTCCTCCACCGGGACCTTCATCGCGAGGAGGCCGAGGCCCGCGAGCTCGTGCAGGTGCTCGAGCGGGAACTTGCCCGTGCGATCGCGCTCGGCGGCGCCGGGGGCGAGCCTCCGAACGGCGAAGTCGCGCGCGGAGTCGGCGACGAGCGTCTGCTCCTCGGTGAGGGGGAAGGTGAACCGATCGACCCGTCGTGCAGCGCGGCTCATGCCCCGGTTCTGCCTCATCGACGGGCGCCGGGGAAGGGGGCGGTTCGAGAGAACTCGACAGGGGACCTGTCAACGCGCACCATCGCGCCGTGCCCGCGCGCTCCCCCCGCCGTCTCCGCAAGCCGCACTGCCGCGGCGAGCTCCGCGCGGTCGTCGACGAGACGATCGCGCTCTTCCACCGGCTGGCCTGGGTGGCGCAGCAGAT
>JBDHVD010000797.1:0-2512 GCA_039809525.1 Labilithrix sp.
TCGCGATGAGCCTCGCGTGCCTCGAGCGCGCGGCCGAGGACGGCCCGCGCGATCCGTCGGCCCGCGCCGCGCTCCGGGCGCTCGAGTCGAAGGTCGGGGACCTGTTCGCGGTGCGTGATGCGCTCGGGGCCATCCAGCAGATCGCGGTCGATCGCCGCCTCCACCGGCTGTTCGTCCCCGACGCCGCGCTCGCCGAGTACCTCCGCGGCATCTATGCCTGGCTCCACGCGGTGGTCCGCGCGCTCGACGACGTCGCGACGACCCTCCACTCGCTCTCCACCGACTGGGCGCTCTTCCGCTGGCGCATCGAGGAGGCGAAGAACTTCCACTTCGACGAGCTCCACGATGCGGTGCGGGCGGACCTCGCCGCGCTCGCGGTCGTGGCGCGCGTGTTCCGCGGGCCCCCGGCCCGGGTCGACGACCTCGCGGCCGCGGTCGGACGCCTGTTCAGCGTCGCCGAAACGCTCGAGGCGAGCCTCGACCAGCGCTTCGGGTGAATCTATCCTCCCGGACCATGCCGACGATGGTCCACGAGGTGCTGGAGGAGAGGGCGAAGAGGCACGGCGACCGGCCGGCGATGCGTGTCAAGCGCAACGGTGGCTGGCGCACGACGACCTGGGGCTCGTACGCGCGCGATGCACGGCGCGCGGGCCGCGCGCTCATGAAGCTCGGCGTGCAGCCGGGCAAGGGCGTCAGCCTCATCGGCTACAACTCTCCCGAGTGGGTGATCGCCGACGTGGGCGCGATCCTCGCGGGCGCGATGCCGGCCGGCATCTACACGACCAACAGCGCCGAGCAGGTCCGCTACATCACCGATCACTGCGAGGCGAAGGTCGCGTTCGCCGATACGCCGGAGCAGGTGAAGAAGTTCGTCGCCGAGGCCGATCGCCTCCCGCACCTCGAGACCGTGGTGCAGATGCTCGGCCGCCCGGAGAGCGCGCAGCAGGGACGCCTGAAGGTCCTGGCATGGGACGAGTTCCTCGCCCTCGCCGACGAGGTCCCGGAGAGCGAGCTCGACGCACGCATCGCGGCGCAAAAGCCGGACGACGTCTGCACGCTCATCTACACCTCGGGCACCACCGGCGATCCGAAGGCGGTCATGATCACGCACACGAACGTCGTGTGGACCGCGCAGTCGGTGATGAAGGCGATCGGCGCGACGCCGGACGAGGTGTCGATCAGCTACCTGCCGCTCAGCCACGTCGCCGAGCAGATGACGACCATCCACGGACCCATGGGGCTCGGATCGATCGTCTACTTCGCCGAGAGCCTCGAGAAGCTCGGCGAGGCGCTGAAGGAGGTGCGTCCGACGTTGTTCCTCGGCGTGCCGCGCGTCTGGGAGAAGATCCAGGCGAAGATGGTGGCGGCCGGCGCCGCGAACCCTCCGCTCCGGAAGAAGATCGCCGCGTGGGCGCGCAAGCAGGGCCTCGCGGGCGGCTACGCGGTGCAGCGCGGAGAGAAGCGCCCGCTCCTCTATCCCGTCGCGAAGAAGGTGGTGTTCGACAAGGTCCGCCAGGCGCTCGGCCTCGATCGGGCGCGCATCTGCATCACCAGCGCGGCGCCGATCTCGAAGGACACGCTCGAGTTCTTCCTCTCGCTCGGCATCCCCATCCTCGAGGTCTACGGGATGAGCGAGTGCACCGGCCCGGCGACGTACTCGCCGCCGGACGACTACCGCACGGGCAAGTGCGGCGTGTGCCTGCCGGGCGCCGAGCTGAAGATCGCCGAGGACGGCGAGATCTGCATGCGCGGCCCGCACGTGTTCAAGGGCTACCTGAAGGACGCCGAGGCGACGAAGAACGCGCTCGATGCCGAGGGCTGGCTGCACTCGGGTGACATCGGCGAGATCGACTCGAAGGGCTTCCTCCAGATCACCGATCGCAAGAAGGACCTCCTCATCACCGCCGGCGGCGAGAACATCGCGCCGCAGGTGCTCGAGGGGCAGCTCAAGTCGATCCCGGTCGTCGCGCAGGCGGTCGTCATCGGCGATCGGCGGAAGTTCCTCGCCGCGCTCGTCACGCTCGATCCCGAGCGCATCGGCGTGGAGTCCGACGCGTGCGGCTCTCCGGCGAAGACGCCGGAGGAGGCGGCGCGCTGCGAGAAGTTCCGCCGCCACCTCGACAAGCAGATCCAGGAGCTGAACGGGCGCCTCGCGCGCGTGCAGACGATCAAGAAGTTCACCGTCCTGCCGAACGAGCTGTCGATCGAGGGCGGCGAGCTCACGCCCACCATGAAGGTGAAGCGCAAGGTCGTGAACGAGAAGTACAAGCGCGAGATCGAGGCGATGTACGCCGAGCCGGAGACGGCGGCCGCCGCCGCGAGCTGATCGCCGCCGCCGCGCCGTCGCGCCCGCGCCCGCGCTCGCGTGGCGCGGCCGCGCGCGGGCGGGCCCGGCGGGGGGCGGGCTCTCGCCCCCCATCGTGAGACGCCGATCTCGTCAGCATGCTGAGTGCGCCAAGCGAAGCTTGGGAAAGGGGAAAGGGATGTAAGACCGGAAACCTTTCGTAGCTCC
>JBDHVD010000798.1:0-2506 GCA_039809525.1 Labilithrix sp.
AAGAAGAGGAGCAGCCGTATCCCGAGCCCGGCGACATCGTCGAGCACTTCGCGTTCGGCCGCTGCGAGGTGATGAAGAGCGACGGCGATCGCCTCCACGTCCGCCTCGGCAAGGACGGGCGCATCAAGGAGATCGCGCTCGAGATGCTGAAGGTCGCGCCGCTCCCGCCCATCGAGGGCACGGCCGGCAAGCACTATCGCCTCGACCGCAAGCTCTGATCGCCCCGGCCACTCCGCTGGCCTGCTCGAGCGCGCGCAGCCCCGACGGAGCGCTGCCTCGAAAGACTGGCGCCCGCGCATCGGACGCGCGGCTTGCTCAGGGCCCCGTCGGGTAGTCGAGCTTCCCGGTGACGAGCCCGATCGATCCCAGGTCGACCTTGCCGGGATCGCCCTCGAGGAGGTACGCGCGGAGTGTGCTGCCTTCCGGCGGCGTCCACTCGTTGCAGGAGCAGCATTGCCCGCCGCCCTTGGGCACTCCATAGGCGTAGACCTTCGTACCGGCGGGGACCGGCTTGACGGCCGCGAGCCCCGTTCCGTACGCGAACTGTCCGCACCCCGGCACGTCGCTCGCCGAGTAGAGGCTGCCGGTGACGCGGATGACGCCGTAGCGCATGCAGTCGGCCGTCTCGTCGAGGGCGATCGCGCTCCGCTGGCTGCATTCGGAGTCGACGAAGAGCGCAGGGCTCGCGGTCTTGTGACTGTCGGAGAAGACCTGCGCGTCGACGGTGTAGACGTCGCGCGGGACGCAGACCCCGATCGAACCGAAGCGGTCGAACGCGCACTCCTTGTTGATCTGCTTGTCGAACAAGCCGGCGAACGTCTTCGACCCGTCGTTTCCCTGGTACGAGAGCGGGACGAGCCGGCTTCCAGCCGTCATCGTGCCGTCGCCGGCGCCGCCCGTGTGGCCCGGATCGTCCTTGCGGATGTCCCCGCCGCCGGTTCCGCAGGCGGCGACGGTCAGGGTCGATGCGATGGCGAGCAAGACGACGACGGACGGGTGGCGCGTAAGCCTCATGGCCCCCTTTACGATGCAAAGCGCGGGATCCTTCCCCCGAAAAAGGATGCCGCGAAGGTCAGGGGAACGCGCGCACCGTCGCCTTGCGGCCGTCCACGAGCAGCGTGGTGCCCGGCTTCGCGTGCGACCACTTCACCATGCCGATCGCGACGGGATGCTTCGTCGTCGGGCCGACGACCGAGGACTTCACCTCGCCGATCGCGTCACCCTCGGGCGTCGTGATCGGCGCGGCGGCGGCGGCGGGCGTGTCGCCCTCGAGATCGAGCGGCACGAGCTTCTTCTTCACGTGCCCGCGGTTCTCGAGCATGTAGACGACCTCCTGCCCGAGGTAGCAGCCCTTGTCGAAGGAGACGGCGAGCTTCTCGAGGTTCGCCTCCTGCGGATAGAACGCGGTGTCGAACTCGGCGCCGAAGCGCGGGAGCCCGCGCTCGATGCGGAGCGCCTCGAACGTCGCCGCGTCGCTTAGGTCGCCGAACGCCGATGCGTCCTCGGTCGCGATGACCGCGCCGCCGCCCGCGGCGAGGAGATCGAGCTCGCCGGCGATCGTCGCGCCCTTGCTCCGCGCCAGCTCGAGCGCGCCCGGCCCCGACGCGTAGAACCATGCGAGCTCGGGCGTCGTGAGCTCCGCGTCCTCCATGATGAGGTGGTGATCGAGCGTGGCGAGGACCGCATCGCGGAGCTCGCGGGGCAGCGCGAGCACGAGCGCGTCCTCCGTCGCGACGACGTAGAAGTCCGCCTGGATGCGCCCCTTCTTCTCGACGAGCAGGCCGTACCGAGCCGCGCCGGGCGCGAGCTTCGACACGTCGCACGTCACCATGCCGTTGAGCCAGCTCGTGCGGTCCTTGCCGGTGACGACGAGGGCGGCACGGTCGGGCATCGCGAACACGCTGAGCTCCATAGGGCTCCTTTCGCACGGGACCAGCCGAAAATCGACGTCATCCGCTTGACGCACCTGGCTCTTGCGAGCAAGGGTTACCCCCGGCCGTGGCAGGAATAGGCGTCGTCTTCAATCCGCGTAGCGGCCGAAACCTGCGTGATCCGCGCGCAGCCGGGCGTCTCGCGCGCGCGCTCGGCGACCGCGGCGTCGTCCGGCCGGCGCGGTCGATGGACGAGCTGTACAGGGTCGCCGAAGACTTCCAGAAGCTCGAGATCGACGTCCTCGGGATCAGCGGCGGCGACGGGACGAACGGCGTCACCATCACCGGCTTCCTCGACGTCTACAAGGGCAGCGCCCTCCCGCAGATCGCGTTCCTCCGCGGCGGGACGATGAACACCGTCGCGAACTCGGTGGGCGTCCGGCGCGGCAAGCCCGAGGGCCTGCTCGACCGGCTCTGCCGGCAGTACGTGGAGCGCGCGGCCCGTCCGCTCGAGGACGTCGAGCGCCACGTGATGTGCATCCGCGGCGAGAACGCGCGGACGCCGCGGCACGTGACCGGCACGGCGAAGAGCGCGCCGCCGCTCGCGACCAAGTACGGCTTCCTCTTCGGCACCG